>JBFJXW010000121.1:0-11556 GCA_041622895.1 Desulfobulbus sp.
GGCCGAAAAAACATGGTTGGTGCAGCCGCTTGCTCTTTTTGCCGTGGAGGCGGTCATCGCCAAACTGCAACAATTGCAGAAACAGGAAATACCCATCAGGTTGGGCGTTAATCTGACCGCGCATAACATTCAAAGTGTTCGATTCGTAGCCGAATTCAAAAGGATGATCGATGCCGCGGATCTGCTTCCCGGCAGCCTGGAGGTCGAGATTACCGAGCGCACCCTGATCACTGAAGTCGAAAATGTTGCTAATGTGCTCAACTCCCTGAAAAAACGTGGCGTCAGTATAGCGCTTGATGATATGGGCTCCGGCTATTCGGTTATTCGTTATCTGCAAAAGTTGCCGATCGACAGTGTGAAATTGGACAAAATTTTTATTCAGGATCTGCTGTGTTCGGAAATTAATCAGAATATCGTTCGCGACATGATCGTCATGGCAAAGCGCATAGGTATCACTGTGGTTGCGGAAGGCGTTGAAAATCAGGAGGTGAGCGATGTACTGCGGGAACTGGGGTGTGATCTCATACAAGGATATTATGTAAGCCAACCATTGCCGGACGAAGAATTTGACAGCTGGCTGCAGAGCTGTGCCTGGAAACTGAATCCAATGGAAACACCGGTCGACAAGGAAAACAATGCATCATTGGCGTCCTGATGAGGTTCTTTTCAGGGGGGAGCGAATCAAGAAAACCGCACCCACTCGTCTTGCGTGTTTATCGGGTAAACTTTGCAAGAGAGGCATCTTTTTTTCAGGCAATGTGTTGCATGCAAGGGACAACATCCTGCCACAGATTTCCGTGGATTGGGTCGGCTGTTTGTAGAAATGAAAAATTTTTATTCCACGACAGCGTTGCTGTACCTCTCTTCTGCCAGGCGCGTGAAAGCAGGTGCAGAAAGTACGCTCGCGACGAATAGGCGTTGACTTTCAACCGGCTGTTTTTATTGTTTACTCCATAGGTTGAGTGCGTCGACAGGCTTGACTGTTCTCGTCAATCAGCCTTGTCTCCACTGGCATTGCGGCACCTTTTAATCTCGTCCGATTTCGGAGTTTGTATCTGGCAGAATAACGCAGGGTTCACATGCTGAACCCGACGTTAGCGACGGAGAGCTCGTCATCAGGGAGGTCATTCTATGCAAGGCCGTACGCTTTCATGGCTTCGACGAATTGTCAGCTTGGCACTTGTGCTGATAGCCTTATGTATCGCCAATCCGGCGGCCACGGTAAGCGGTGGCAGCGTGCTGGTGCTGCATGTGGATGGGGCTATCGGTCCGGCAACCGCTGATTATATTCATCGGGGCCTCGAACGCGCAACCGAAAACGCCTGTGCTTTGGTGGTCATCGAGATGGATACACCCGGTGGACTCGATACCTCGATGCGCGCGATTATAAAAGATATTCTTGCCTCTCCCATACCGGTCGCTACTTTTGTTGCCCCTGAGGGCGCACGGGCAGCCAGTGCCGGTACTTACATATTGTATGCCAGCCATGTCGCCGCAATGGCGCCTGCAACCAATCTCGGCGCAGCCACTCCCGTGGCAATAGGTATCGGCGGTCGGCAGCCGGGAACAACCCCTCCCGACCCCCCCGCTCCCACCACAGGTGACGAATCCGGCAAGCAGGACTCTCGTCCAGCACAAGCGACAAGCAATGCAGGCAAAGAGAGCGAAAAAGCGACGCCAGCTCATCAGAAGCCTGCAGCAAAGCCTCCTGGCACCGATACTATGAGCGCGAAGTCGATAGAGGACGCCACCGCCTACATCCGTGGTCTGGCGCAGCTTCGTGGGCGTAATGTTGATTTTGCCGTGCGAGCGGTGCGAGATGCTGCCAGTTTATCGTCGAAAGAGGCGTTGGAACAAGGTGTGATCGATCTCATTGCCGTCGACCTGAAGGATCTGCTTGGTAAACTTGACGGCCGCGAGGTCCCGCAGATGGAAGGCACAACAGTACTGGTCACCCGCGGTGCAGCGGTCGAGCATTTTCATCCGGACTTGCGCAACCGTATTCTGGCAACACTTGCCAACCCCCAGGTGGCATTGGTTTTAATGATTATAGGCATCTACGGCCTGTTCTTTGAATTCACCTCGCCCGGGTTCGGTGTACCCGGCGTGGCGGGTTCAATCTCACTGCTCATTGCGCTCTACGGTTTTCAGTTGCTGCCGATAAATTGGGCAGGCGTGCTGTTGCTGGCAATCGGAGCCGCACTGATGCTGGCGGAAGCCTTCATTCCGAGCTTCGGCGCCCTCGGCGTGGGCGGTATTATAGCTTTTATTGCCGGTGGGGTCTTCTTGATGGACACGGAGGCGCCTGGTTTTGGAATTCCGCTTACGCTGATCATCGGTCTGGCGTTAACCAGTGTAGTGGTGCTGCTTGCCATTGGCGGCTTAGCCGCTCGCAGCGCTCAACGGCCGGTGGTGAGCGGTAGCGAGGAAATGATTGGAGCTATTGGTACCATTATCGGTCCGACCGGTGATGGTGACTGGTGGCTGGCGGTACATGGGGAAAACTGGCGTGCCCGTTCGGATGCACCGCTCAAACCCGGCAACAGGGTAAAGGTCGATCGTCTCGATGGTCTTATTATGGACGTTTCGCCCTTGAACGATTCTTCAACTAACCGGAGGACCTGACAATGATCGATTTGCAACTGGGATATGCCCCTCTTCTGCTGCTTGTTTTGTTTGTTTTTGCTTCGATCAAGATCCTGCGTGAATACGAGCGGGGCGTCATTTTCCTGCTCGGTCGTTTTTGGAAGGTTAAAGGGCCCGGCCTGGTGATCGTCATTCCCGGCATTCAGCAGATCGTGCGGGTGGATCTGCGTGTCGTGACCATGGATGTGCCGCCGCAGGATGTAATCTCCAAGGATAACGTATCGGTGCAGGTGAATGCCATTGTGTTTTTTCGTGTGGTTGACCCTGAAAAAGCGATCATTCAGGTGGAAAATTTCCTGGTGGCTACCAGTCAACTGGCACAGACTACGCTGCGGGCCGTGCTCGGCAAGCACGAACTGGACGAGATGTTGATTGAACGAGAGCGTCTGAATCTCGATGTACAGCAGATTCTCGATGCCCAGACCGATTCGTGGGGTATTAAAGTAACCAACGTTGAAATCAAGCATATCGATTTGAACGAAAACATGATCCGGGCGATTGCAAGGCAGGCCGAAGCCGAGCGGGAACGTCGAGCGAAGGTAATCCATGCCGAGGGAGAGAAGCAGGCGGCGCAGACTTTGATGGAAGCAGCGGAAATGCTGTCGCGCCAGCCCTCGGCCATGCAGCTGCGTTATTTGCAGACCCTGACCCAGGTCGCCGGTGACAAGAGTTCGACCCTGGTTTTTCCGGTGCCTGTGGATTTGATCGGTTCCCTGATGGGACGCGGCGAAAAAGATACGCCAGCAAAGGATGCGGGCTGAGCGAGGGCGGCAGGTGCAGCGGTTTATCCGTGGTCAGGAGGGGTGGGGTTCCAGGTGCTGTAGGGCGCAACACAGAGCGCGGCGTTATAATAACGCGGGTCACCTGTGACCTCTTCGCCGATCCATTGGGGCCGTTCAAAAGACTGGTCCTCTGATTTCAGCTCGATTTCCGCCACAATCAAACCTTGATTAAGGCCGAAAAACTCGTCAACCTCCCAGGTGAAGCCCTGGTAAAAAATGGTGTAGCGTTTTTTTTCGATAAGCGGCTGTTGACAGAGGTCATCCAGCATTGAGGCAGCGTCCTCAAGCGGAATTTCATACTCATATTCGCTGCGGGACGCACCCACGGTCGCTCCTTTGACGGTGAGAAACGCCTTGCTTCCGGCAATGCGGACCCGGACGGAACGCTCCTTGGTAGCACAGAGATAGCCCTGGCGGTATTCAACACCCGGGGCCAGTCCACGCCAGCTATTGTCGGCAAGGAGGAATTTTCGTTCTATTTCTTGTGCCATTCCGTTCTCCTGAAGGTACCACCTGCAAGGTGTTGCGGCATTGATGTTGGGAGCAAAACCATACCACGATCTGGATAGGGCAGGGTAGCTGCTTTTTTTTCATTCGGCAATAACTCTCCGGTCAGCGGCTGAGCGGTCAACGCTGCCCTTTCATCAAAGAATGGGTCCGATGGCTTGTGATTCGATTGCTCGATGTGTGTGCTGTTTTTTTGTACTGGTGCTGTCGCTTGATCGGCACACCGGAGAGTGTTTTTTCACCGGTTTTTCCGGCTTCCAGTTGATACCGGTTGTGACTGCTTTGTGAGGAATAATCTGAGAAATTCAACTTGCTACCGAACCTCCGAAGCGCTTCCGTTCTTTACTTGACACCTCCGGCGCCTCTTGGTATCACAGTGCTGAATTTTAACCCCACGGTTTTTCTGTACGGTGCCCTATGCTTGAAAAAAGATTGCTGCGGATCTTCCTGACTCTGGTCATAGTCCTTTGCTCGCAGCCACTGCGAGCCGACGACAATGTCCTCAGCACCATCAAGGAGGCTATCCGACAGTATGAGTCCGGCGACTATACCGAGGCTGCGTCGAACCTGGATTACGCTGCCCAGTTGGTCCGCCAGCAAAAAAGTGAAAAGATGAAGGAGTTGCTGCCCGAACCCTTGGTTGGCTGGCAGGCAGGGGAGGCGAGTGCCCAGGCCTTAGGTGCCGCTATCCTGGGCGGGGGGGTGACCGTAAGCCGCGACTATACCAAAGGGCCGTCTTCCGTGAGTGTGGAGATCGTATCCGACTCCCCTGTATTGCAATCAGTGTTGATGATGATCAATAATCCGATGTTTGCCGGTGCCGGTGGCGGCAAGTTGGAGACGTTAAAAGGGCAGCGGGCGATAATAAAATACGAGAACAGCAAAAAAAGCGGTGAGCTGTACATTGTGGTGGCTTCACGTTTTGTCATTACCATCAAGGGACGACAGGTCTCCAGAAAAGATCTGCTTGCCTATGCCGAGGTTATAGACTACCGGGTATTGGAAGCGAACTGATACATGCAGAAGCGGGAAGCGAGCGAATCCTTCCCCTGGCATATAAAAAAAACCATTGCCTCCCGGGGAATGCTGGCGAGGTTTTTTCCGTGTGAGAGTGGTTGCCCCTGTTACAATTGGATAAGAATTGGCCTTCTTCCTGTAACAGGGGTTTTTTTATGGTGAGAAAAAGACGAGTGTTTTTATGGGCAGTGACGACAAAACAAGCAAACAACCGTTTCGGCAAGCGATAACCGATGAGGCCGTTTTCAAAGTGGCTAAGGAAATCGTGGTGAAATTTATCGAGGTGGGGAGAGTAACGCCAGCCTCCTTTGAGGAAACCTTTGAGCAGGTCTACAGGACTATCGAACGAACGGTGCGGTCGAAATGAGTACAGGCACGCTGCTCGATCCCACCTTAAACGTAGCTCCGACGCATCCCCGACACATCCATATTATTGGTATTTGCGGCACCGGCATGGCTGCCATGGCCGGTATGCTCCATCAGCACGGCTTCAAAGTGACTGGTTCGGATCAGAACGTCTATCCACCTATGTCCGATTTTCTTGCTGGCCTGGGCATCAAGGTAAATGCAGGTTACAATGCGGTCAATCTCGCCGGTAAGCCCGATCTGGTGATCGTCGGTAATGTGGTGCGGATTACCAATCCCGAAGCGGTTGAACTTGCGCGATTGCGCCTGCCCTATCTGTCCATGCCCCAGGCACTGGCCCATTTTTTCCTTGCAGACAAAAAATCCTTGGTGGTGGCGGGTACGCATGGCAAAACCACCACATCGTCATTGCTTGCCACGACCTTGCACAGGATCGGGGCTACTCCGGGTTTTATGATCGGCGGCCTGGTCGAGGCCTTTGGCCGCAACTATAATCTCAGCGATAGCCCGTATTTTGTGGTTGAAGGCGACGAGTACGATACCGCTTTTTTTAATAAGGTTTCCAAATTTCAACATTACCAGCCTTATTGTGCCATTCTCACCTCGGTGGAGTTCGATCATGCCGATATCTTTGCCGATCTGCAAAGTATCAAGGCCTCCTTTGCCGAGTTTATCCATCGTATTCCGTCCCAGGGCGCTCTGGTGGCGCATGTTGAGGACCCCGTGGTCAGGGAACTGGCCGCTGCCGCCCGCTGTCCGGTGATCTCTTATGGTATCGGTGAAGGGTGCGAGTGGCGCCTGGCTGATCTCCAGGTTACGGGCCTCTGCAGCGAGTTCTCGATCTACCATCGAGATGTGCTGCGGGGACGGTGTCGACTGCCCATGCCGGGCCTGCACAACGGCCTGAACGCCTTGTCGGTGATTGCCCTGCTTAGCCATCTTGGATTTCCTCTGGATGCCATTACCCAAGGGTTGGCTTCTTTTGAAGGCGTTAAGCGACGGCAGCAAATTCGTGGTGAGGTGCGTGGCGTCACTGTCGTTGACGATTTTGCCCACCACCCGACTGCTGTACGCGAAACCCTCAACGCCCTGCGTCTTGCCTGGCCGGCCAACCGGCTGCTTGTGGTTTTTGAGCCCCGCACCAATTCCAGCAGAAGAGCCATCTTTCAGCAGGATTATGCGCATGTCTTCGATGCAGCAGACCAGGTCCTGGTCCGTGAGCATGTACCGCTGGACACCATTCCCCTGGACGAACAGTTCTCTTCGTTTCAACTGGCAGAGGATCTCTGCGCCCGAGGAAAAAAAGCGCAGGCCTTTACCGATACGGATGCCATACTTGCCTATCTGGGCAGAAACTGCCGGAAGGGCGATATCGTCGTTGTCCTTTCCAACGGCGGTTTCGACAATATCCATGAGCGGTTGCTCGCCCTCCTCGGGCAACCCGCTTGACAGACCCTTCTTAACGTATATAATCCACAGTCTTATCTCTTGTTGAGCGTGTGCGGTTCCTTCGCCACCGCTCTTGTTCGTCTTTTCTTCAAGGAGTGCCTCTATGAAAATTGCCGTGATGAAAGAGACCCATCCGGGCGAGACCCGGATACCCATGGTGCCGTCCACCGTGGACAAGCTGGTCAAGCTTGGGGCCGAGGTGGTCGTGGAATCGGGTGCCGGTCTGACTTGCCGTTTTGATGATGCGGTCTATGAGGCGGCTGGCGCCAGCATATCCGCCTCCCGCGAAGAACTGCTGCAAACCGCTGATATCGTGTTGCGGTTACGTAAACCACCACTGGCTGAAATCCCCTTGATGCGTCAGGGAACTCTGCATGTCAGCTACCTGGATCCCTTTAACGAGGTCGAATTGGTCGATGCCCTGGTGGCGGCAGGCATCAGCGCCGTCAGCCTGGAGATGATTCCCCGCTCCACCATTGCCCAAAAAATGGATGTGCTCAGCTCACAGGCCAACTTGGCGGGCTATGTCTCGGTGCTACTCGGCACCACCCATCTCGATAAGATTCTGCCGATGATGACCACACCGGCCGGAACTATTAAACCTGCCAAAGTTTTTGTGATCGGTGTTGGCGTTGCCGGTCTGCAGGCCATTGCCACGGCCCGTCGCCTCGGTGCACGGGTTGAGGCGTTTGATACCCGGCCGGTGGTCGAGGAACAGGTTAAATCGTTGGGGGCGAAATTTGTTAAGGTCGACCTCGGTGAAACAGGCCAGACCAAGGACGGTTACGCCACCCAGTTGACCCCGGAGCAGATGGAACTGCAGAAGCAGGGCATGGCCAAGGCCTGCGCCCAGGCCGATATTGTTATTACCACGGCGCAGCTGTTCGGCCGTCCTGCTCCGCGAATAGTTGATCATGCGATGATCGCCCAGATGCAACCGGGTTCAGTGATTATCGACATGGCTGTTGAAACCGGCGGTAATGTTGAGGGCTCGGAGCTCGACAAGGTGGTCGAGATCGAAGGGGTCAAGGTCGTGGGCTTGGGCAATCTGCCCGGTAAGGTTGCGCTTACCGCCAGCCAGATGTATTCCTCTAATCTCGGCAATTTCATCACGCATTTCTGGGATAAAGAACAGAAACAATTTCACCTTAACCTGGAAGACGACATTATCAAGGGGGCGCTGATCACTCATGGCAGCGCACTTTTCAGCGAAATGTATAAAAGCATCATGAAAAAGTGAGGAGAGCTATGACAGCCGTTTACTTGATCTTTATTTTCGTATTGGCGATTTTTCTGGGTTTTGAATTGATTTCCAAGGTGCCCTCCACCCTGCATACCCCGTTAATGTCCGGTTCCAACGCTATCTCCGGCATCACGCTGATCGGCGCATTGGCCACCATGCAGACCTCGCACCATGGGTTCACAGTTTTTCTTGGTACCTTGGCGGTTGTCCTGGCGACCATCAATGTGGTCGGCGGGTATATGGTTACCAACCGGATGCTGGCCATGTTCAAAAAGAAGGATAAAGGGGGCGCACAATGAGCCTGAATCTTGTTGGGATTAACTTTGTCTATGTGCTGTCCGCGGCAATGTTTATCTTCGGCCTGAAGATGTTGAGCTCGCCCGCCACAGCGCGCCGGGGTAACCTGTTGTCGGCGCTGGGCATGCTCATTGCCATTGTCGCCACTTTGCTTGCCCAGGGAATGGATTATAAGTGGATCCTCATCGGTATGCTTATCGGCAGTGTCGCCGGCACTACCGGGGCGTATATGGTCAAGATGACCGCCATGCCGGAGATGGTTGCCCTGTTTAACGGATTTGGCGGTATGGCGAGTCTGTTGCTTGCCTGGAGTGAATATCATCAGAATTCATCCATGGCGCCTGTTATTTCCATCATTGCTGCACTCTCGGTTTTCATCGGCGGTGTCACGTTTACCGGTTCCATGGTGGCCTTTGGTAAATTGAGCGGCAAGATTTCGCAAAAGGCGATTGTTTTTAAAGGCCAGCACCTGATTAACGGGGCCATTCTTCTGGCTGCCGTCGGTGCTACTTCCCTGTTTTACCTGAAGCCGGATTCCATTGCCGGCTATCTGTTTTTTGTGGTGATCATCCTGGTGGCCCTGGGGTTTGGCGTGACCTCGACCATCCCGATCGGCGGTGCCGACATGCCGGTGGTCATCGCGCTGCTGAACAGCTACTCCGGCTTGGCCGCCTGTGCCGCGGGTTTTGTAGTTTCCAATAACATCCTTATCGTTGCCGGTGCCCTGGTCGGGGCCAGCGGTATCATCCTCACCCGGATTATGTGCAAGGCGATGAACCGCTCGCTTGCCAATGTGCTCTTTTCCGGATTTGGCACCACCACGGCCTCGACGGGAGGAGCGGACGGGCCCAAGGGCGAGGTCAGGCCGGCCAGTGCCGAAGACGTCTACTACATCCTGGAAGCTGCGGATTCCGTCGCCTTTGTCCCCGGTTACGGCCTGGCGGTTGCTCAGGCGCAGCATGTGGTGAAAGAGCTGGGCGACCTGCTCGAAGCCAACGGTACCGAGGTGGTGTATGCCATTCATCCGGTTGCCGGCCGTATGCCCGGGCATATGAATGTGCTTCTGGCCGAGGCTAATGTCCCGTATGACCAGTTGGTGGAGATGGATGATATTAATCCGCGTATGGAAACCATTGATGTCTGTGTGGTTATAGGTGCCAACGATGTGGTTAACCCGGCCGCGGTCGATGATGAGAAGAGTCCGATCTATGGCATGCCGATCATCGAGACCTATCGGGCCAAGACCGTTATTGTGCTCAAACGTTCGATGAATCCCGGTTTTGCCGGTATCGAGAACGCCCTGTTTTTCGGAGAAAATACCCGCATGTATTTCGGCGATGCCAAAGCCTCGATTCAGGCTTTGGTGGCGGAATTCAAGGGCTCGAATTGATACGGATTATTTGAGGCGAGAGGGGGGATATTGCAACAGGTCGGTCCGGAAAATTTCCGGGCCGACCTGTTGCGCATGTGTCTTGCGTTCAGCCTGACTGGCCGGTGCTCATCGATCCTCGGCAAAAAGCGACACCGTGGATTGCAGTTCGGCTATCATGGCTTGGTAGTCGAGGGTGCAGTCTTCCACTGTACACTGTTTTTCAATAATGTAGGCGGTTTCAGCCAGATCGGTCAGTCCCAGGTTGAGCAAAGCCCCTTTGACCGCATGGCTGGCACGGCTCAGTTGCTGCATGTCACCACTGGCTGCCAGTTCCATCAGCCGGTCCATGTGGGAGCGCAGGGTCTGAACGAACACGGGAAGCATGCATGCCGTTTTTTCATCGCTGAGCAGATAGGCGGTTTTCAGATGCTGTTTTATGATTTCCTGGTATGTCGAGCAATCCATCCGTGGTCACCTTTTCCACTTTCAGTACTATTTTCTGTGTTCACGCTTTCACCCATACCAGCATAGAGCATTTTCGGGTTTGATTCAACTACCGGAAAAGGAATGATTCGCTAATGCATCCCCTTGAACAGACTGTGCGACAAGCATGCAGCCGTGGCGCCCTGCTGAAACCAGGGGGGCGGATTTTGGTTGGTGTTTCAGGCGGGGCTGATTCCATGGCGCTGCTGCATATCCTTGCTGCATTACGCGGTGCATTTTCGGTAACGCTGATAGCCGCCTACATCGACCATGGCCTGCGACCCGATGAAACGCCCGGGGAGTGGACCTGTGTCCAAGAAGCCGCCTCCAGCCTGGGAATTGAGAGCGTTTGCAAGTCCGTAGATGTCTCTGCATGGGCGGCGGCGAAGAAGCTTTCCCTTGAGCACGCTGCCAGAGAGCTGCGGTATCAGGCTTTTAGCGATTGTAGCCGTGCGTGGGCAACTGATCTGCTGGCCGTGGCCCATACGGCAGACGATCAGGTGGAGGAAGTGCTGCTTCGCTTGTTCCGGGGAGGCGGGCGCAAGGCCCTTTCCGGTATGGCCCGGCAATCGGGGGGGATCATCCGTCCCCTGCTGGCAGTCCGTAAAGCAGAACTGCTCGCCTATCTGGCTGAAAAAAAAATACCCTTTTGTCATGATTCCAGCAACGACGATCTCCGTTTTCTCCGCAATCGTATCCGCCACGACCTGTTGCCGCTGCTGGAAGACCGCTATGATATCGGTATACGCCAAGCCCTGTTGAAAACCGCGGCCAACCTGCAGGAAGATGAGGACCTGCTGGAGCACCTCCTTGCCCAAAGCTGGGATCAGGCCGTTGCAATGCAGGCACCGACCAGCGCCGGTCAGGTCGTGTGCGTTCTCAAGCGTGATCCTTTCCGCCGTCTGCATTCGGCTCTGCAGCGCCGTATGGTGGAACAGCTTCTTTGGCGTATAGGCGATGCAGCCGGGCACGAGCATATTGTGGCGGTCGTGGCTGCAGCCCGTAGCGGTAGAAATGGCAGCGAGCTGCACCTGAGTCGTGGCTTGCGGGTCGGTATCGGCCGGGAACAGCTCGAGTTTTCCTATCCCCGAGGCAGAGGCCCTTGGCGCGGTCGCCTGCATACTTCCTGAATGTTTCTTTTCACCTTCCTGTCTCTTTTTCCTGTATTTTCTTGAGATTCGACAATTATGTCGAGGCAGTTGGCTGGTTGTCGAATCATCGCGATGGTATTTCTTTGATTTCCTCGTAATGAATTGATACCGCACGATTTATTTAAAGTATTTATTTGGCACGATTATTGATAATAATTGTGCAAAGAGAGGCGTCGGATCCCGTATGGAACCGTCACAATGGAAAAAACAGAGAGGTTACGCGCAATGAAAACGATGAAAAAA
>JBFJXW010000122.1:0-11348 GCA_041622895.1 Desulfobulbus sp.
ACTGCGTTGATGCGTCTCTTTGCCTGAGGAGTTGCACCCTTGATGCCAAAGCGAAAAGGAAGTGGACATGGAAAGTGTTTTTCGTATAACTGTTTGTTTTTAAATAATTTAAGTATGCTTTTCTTCGTGAGGGATTGTCGATAACAATGCTACAGATGTGCGGTGCCGCCCTGGGAAAGCAACAGGAGCGTGGCGAAACCACATCGAAGTGTTGCAGGGCATGGCGCACTAGTGTTGCGAGCTTTTGCAGATAGGTTTGGCAGGGCGAAAGTGTGGTTTCGAGTGGCGACAGGGCGGCCTTTCGCTGGTGAGCGGATGGGAAAAAGGATCAGGCAACAGGTTTGCGGCGTGGCAGTTCAATGAACATTGAATGGCCCTTTTCTGTCTTGCTGCACACGAGGGTAGCCTGGTGGCTTTGCAGCAGGTGCTGGCAGAAGGTCTGGGGCGGCCAAACCATTTCTCCTGTGTCCTTGTCTGGCCAGGAGCCGGCGCTGTTGGTGAAGTGAAGGGTGAGGCGAGCGGTGTCCTGTGCAGCCAGGACACAATCTACAGAGAGATTTTTTTGTTCCGACTTTCCGGGGAAGGCGTGGTTCAGGGCACGACGGCCGCTTTGCAGAAGCGTCAGCACCACCAGCCAGAGATCGCCGGCTGGAATCTGCACCTCGTGCCGGCATTCGACGGGAAGGGAGAACGTAATGGATTCGGCTCGGAATGGTTTATCGAGGATCTGTTTCAGCATTGTAAAAAGAGTGGCCAGCGATATGGCCGAAGTGCGTGCCATCGGTCTTTGACTGACGAGTTGCATGCTGCCGACCAGGTCAGCAATTTTTTTCTCTTCTTTGGTGAGCAGCTGATACAGTGTCGCACGCTGTGTGCGGCTGTCTCCTTGCGCTTCCAGATCGATCAGTGTCTGCGTGTAATTGATGACTCCATTGATGATATTGGTCATTTCGCTGGCCAGCTCCGAGCTGAGGCCGCCGGCAGCGGCATAGCGATAGCGCAGTGCTTCCTGCTGGAGAAACGCGGGTTGCGACGGATCGCTGGTGTGTTCAAGCAGAACGGGGTGGGATGATCGGGCAACCAGATCGTTGATTCGTTTGGTCAGATCTTCGAGCGAACAGGGACGGCCGTGGTCTTCCGATGCATTGCCGACGGCATCGGTCAATCGGCACAGGTTAAGCACCGGGATGGCAAGATGGCGGTTGAGGAGGAACAGCAGGGTGCACGTCATGGCGACAATCAGGCCCAGGGCACCGGCAATTATTTTGTGCAGACCGAGAAGAATCGTCTGGGTGTAGTCGCTGAGAAGAATACGGAACTGCTGCAGGCTGACGTTGATTCCATTCAGGGAACGAACCAGTTCCGCGGTTGCTTGTGTTTTGTTGGGACGATGATCCTGAATCGCGCGCAGCCGTACTTCCAGGCTGACCAGATCAGCCCGGCTGACGAGTGTTGCCTTCAGGCTCTCCGGCACGAGAATGTTTCGGCTCAGGCTCTCCGCTTCCTTTTCCAGATTTTGCAGTTCACCGTTGAGTGCCTGGAGGTTGACATCCTCCATGAGAATCAACGATTCAATGAGGTGCCCTTTGATGGTGGTAAATTGAAAGAGCAGCCGATCACTGGCGGCCATGGCCTGTTGGCATTGGTTATAGAGCAGGAATTGACGAACGCCCAGTGCACACACAATACAGAGGAACACCAGAACCGCACCGGTAATCCCTATAAAGACGTTGTTCAGGGGCCAGGCTGCCCACCATCGCTGCACGGCACTGCTTTGCTTGCATGGAGACACTGCTTACCTCCTGGAAAACGCGGGTCCCGGTTATAAAAAGAGGGGGATACCGGAACCCGCGAGTAGGGCGAGAAACGCGCTTAGGAAATGGCCATCATTTTTCGCCCTGCCATTGATAGAGAATGGGCAGGCGATAGAGGATAAAGCGGTACACAATAAAATACAGGGCAAAGATGGTGATCGTTACCCAGACCTCTTTCCAGTGGGGGATTTCCTGGTACAACCGCCAGTTAAAAGCAATCAGCGCCGTATTCAGCCGATTCCACACAATACCCAGTACACTGATGAGGGCGGCAAAGCGGACCAGGTTGACCTTTTGGTTTTTGACCCCATAGGCGAACAGGCACATGGGGAAAACAACACCAATGCCCAGTTCCAATAGAAAATACTGGCCCCAGCCTGTCAGCAGGTAGGCCCAGTCATTATCATGGGCAACCCCCACCAGCTTGATCACCAGGTAGGTGATCATCGCATAGGCGCATCCCTTGCCCAGGCCCAAGGTTAATTTATCGACATTGTCCATGAACCGGCTGTCGCAACGCCAGGTCATGAAGGTTTTACACAGGGTGCTGGAAATAATGACCATGGAAAGGCCGGCAAAAATGGCGGAACAGAAAAAGTGGATCCACATGAAGTTGGCGGAAAACCAGAGCGGGTGCACTTTGGACGGCGCGTAATTAAAGAGCGCGCCCAGCGCCCCCTGGTGGAGCGTGGAAAGAATGATGCCGGCAATGGTCAGGCCGATGGCGATGGATTTGATGAACCGTTTGCCCTTGAGCCAGCCGATCCATTCAAAATAGGCCGAAGACACTTCAGCTATCTGCACCGACAGATAGGTGGCCACATGCCAGGCCACGAGAAAAAGCACCGCTGCCGGTCCCAGGGAGATAAACATGGGATAGTACAGCCGCCAGGGCATGCCCAGATCCACTTCGAGATAGACCACGGCAAAGAAATAGCCGAGCAGACCGTTAAGCAGCGCCAGTCGCTCAATCGGCACGAAATCCTTGCGGCCGAAGATCTCAACGGTGGTCCCGAGGAGAAATCCAGAGGCTGAGAGCGGCACCATGCCGAACAGGCCAAACCCGAGAAACAGACCCCAGGGATAGTCGTTGGAGGCATGAGTCACCGTGCTCAGTCCGAACAGATACCGCTGGAGGATGATCGGTATACCAACCGCAAAAATACCAATAAGCAGCCAGTTGATCGGGTTGCGCAGAAACTGCTGTTTATATTCCTCACGGCTTAAACCCAGCCACAGCTTTTCCCGTATGCTCCAGGCCGTTCCATCTGGCTTGATTGGGGCGACAATGGGAATTTCCTGTTTGTGATTACTGAAGTGATTCATGTCTTACACCTCCCCCTGGTTCTCGTTCTGTTGTTCCATTTTTTCTTTCCTGGTCGCCAACAGGTGGATCCCGGCAAAGAGGGCGGGCCAGATGGTTAACACCATGGGGACAATGGAAAGAAAATCTTTGACGTAATTAAGAATGGGCTCCTTAGGCACCGAAGTGTCAAACCCGACTTGCTCAAACGGTGCCGGTGAGAGATACATCCAGGCTGTGCCGCCGGCCTCGTGTTCGCCGTAGATATGGTCTACATACGTCCCTTGATTTTCGCGAATGCGCTGTCGGCCCACCTCCAGAAGATCGGTGCGGCGGCCGAAGGTCAGCGCTTCCTGCGGGCAGGCCTCGACACAGGCCGGCGGTAATCCCTTGGTCAGGCGGGTGTCGTAGCAGAAGATGCATTTCATGATCCGGGGATGAAAGGCACTGGAATAGCGGAAGGTCGGGATGTTGAACGGGCAGGCGATCATGCAGGTTCGACAGCCCACGCAGACGTCGGCATTGTAGATGACCGCGCCTTCCGGTGTTTTGGTGTAGGCGTTGACGAAACAGGAGGTCAGGCAGGCCGGTTCCTGGCAGTGGTTGCACTGGATCTTGCGGAACAGCGGGTGTTCCCGTCCCGGAATAGCATAACTGTTGACCACGGTGTAACGGGTTTCGTCGGGGCGCCGTTTCTGTCCATGATGCATCTCGTCAAATACGGAGAAATCGTTAAAAGGCAGCTCCGGTTCCGGCAGGTGCTGTTCTTTGTTGCAGGCGGCCTCACAGCTCCGGCAGCCGACACAACGGGACAGATCCACCAGGACGCCCATGGAGTTTGGGTACCCTTCAAAGGTGGTTGCCTGTGCTTTCGAAGGCTTGGCAAGGGAGATCGTTGCCGCGGCAGCGCCAGCCAGCCCGCCTTGCAGAAATCCTCTACGGTTGAATAATTTGTTCATTATCGTATACCTTTCTGGTCGAAATTAGGGGTACGGACGCGATCAGCGGGAATGTTGTTCCTTGGTCGTTCCAGCCGCAGTTTTCTTTTGGACATCGAAGAACGCTTTGCCCTTGTCGGTCATGGCGTGGCAGCCCTCGCAGCCTGTGGGTCCGTTTTTTCGTTCGTGGCAGCCCACGCAGTTGAGGTGGTAGGCCCCTTTCAATCCCGGTTTGTCGATATGGTACAGATTGGGATTGTCCATGGCGGTTACATGCTGCGGGTAAAATTTCTTTGGGGTATGGCAATCGCTGCAGGCAACCGTGGTGGATTCCGGGGAATTGGCATGGCAGCGCACACAGTTTGCGTCCATGTCCTGCTGGCCGGTGGTGTGGTGGTGGCAATCCTTGCAGCGGGCCAAAAGTACATGCCTCTTGTGACTGAATTCGACCGGTTGGTACAAATTGGCCAAGGTGTCGATGGTGACCGTTTCCGGCGCATCCAGTTGATCCATGGCGTGACTGGGGTGGCCGGGAAACAGCACACCGGCCAAGAGTAAAGCCGCCGCTGTGAGCACAGCCTTGGGGTTAGTATTCATGGGACAACCTCCGTCTGTTGTTCATTGTTGTTCCTGCTGATTTCTGTAGTGGTGTCATCATTTCCTCTGGTTTCCGTTAATATTCGTTCCAGCTCCCGTTCCTTAAGGTAACTGCGGTACACGATGTCAACTTCCTCGGCGTCCATGGTTTCGTTGATCAGGAGCACCTCGGCGAATTTATGAAGGAATTTATTGTGTTTTTTGAGCAACACGTTGGCCTCGTCCTCACAGGACTGGATGACCAGGTTGATCTCTTTATCGATGGCGCGGGCAGTCATTTCACTGTGCGGTTTGGCCTGGAAGCTGTTGCCCAGGAAACCTTCGGTGCCCTGGCGATAGGCGATGGGGCCAATGGCTGCGCTCATGCCCCATTCACAGACAAGGCGGGTGGCTATTTCCGTGGCCTGGACAATATCGTTGCTGGCTCCGGTGGTCAGGCGGTTGAAAACAAGCGATTCTGCCGCCCGGCCGCCGAGCAGGGTGGTGATCCGGTTCTGCAGGTACTCCCGGGAATAGGTATACCGATCATCCAGAGGCAGTTGCTGGGTCAGGCCCATGGCTCGACCGCGGGGAATGATGGTGATCTTGTGCAGGGGGTCGGTTTCGTCGAGCATCAGGCCGACAATGGCATGTCCCGCCTCGTGATAGGCCGTGATGCGGCGATCTTTTTCGCTGACAACGATGCTCTTGCGCTCCAGGCCCATGATGATTTTGTCCTTGGCTTCATCAAAGTCATCCATTTCCACGGCTGTTTTGTTTTTGCGGGCGGCCATCAGCGCGGCCTCGTTGACCAGATTGGCGATTTCAGCACCGCTGAAGCCGGGAATGGAACGGGCTATCTCTGCAAAGTTAAGAGCAGGGCTGGTGACGACTTTTTTGGCGTGCACCTCGAGAATCTTGATACGGCCTTTGACATCGGGCAGGGAAATGGTGATCTGGCGGTCAAAACGTCCGGGCCGCAACAAGGCAGGATCGAGGATGTCCGGCCGATTGGTTGCTGCAATCATGATTACGGTTTCTCCGGAACTGAAACCGTCCATCTCCACTAAAAGCGCATTGAGGGTCTGTTCTCGCTCATCGGTGGAGCCGCCGGTGTTGCCGCCGCTGCGCTTGCCGCCGATGGCGTCGATTTCGTCGATGAAAATAATGCAGGGCGCGCTTTTTTTCGCCTCGATGAACAACTCGCGAACCCTTGAGGCACCGACACCGGCAAACATCTCCACGAAATCGGAACCGCCCATGGAGAAGAAGGCTACCGAGGCCTCGCCGGCGATAGCCTTGGCTAACAGTGTCTTCCCGGTGCCGGGAGCGCCCTGCAGGAGCACACCCTTGGGGATACGTCCGCCCAGGCGGCTGTATTTCGTGGGATTTTTAAGAAATTCGACCACTTCCTGGAGTTCTTCCGTCGCTTCGGTGATACCGGCCACATCTTTAAAGGTTACGCGATCGCTGGTAACCGGGGTGAAACGGGAGGCCTTTCCGGAACCTCGACCCGAGGATTCGCCCAGCTGTTTTTTACTGAAGATGAGCCAGGCGCCGAACAGCAGGATCATCGGCAGCAGGGTTTTGAAGACATCAGCCGTGCCGGATTGCGGATCGGCCTCGGCGCTGATCTGTACCTGGTGCTGTTCCAGCAGCGGCAGGATTGATGCTACATCCGGGGCAAAGGTGCCGAACGGTCGGCCGGAGCTGTCCTCACCGGTAATGCTGCCGCCCTGCAGATGAACCCTGGCAATGTTGCCCTGACGGAGGTCGGTGAGAAATTCGGTGTACGGTCGGGATGGCGGGGTTGTTTCCCGAAGATAGATGTTGTAGCCGAAGATGGAAATCGCCGTAATGAGCAACAGGCTCAAGCCAAGCTGTACCGGATTGTTCATGCCTGCCTCCCTGCCGCGGTATCCATCGAAGAGACGGCGCGGAAATCCGCAATGGATTCATTGAAAACGCCGGTGAGCAGTGCGGTGAAGACCGCCCGGTGATCGGGCAGCAGACTGGCGTTGTTGCGAAAGCAGAATTCATCAAGATAGAGTTGGAGATGTTTGGTGGTCACTCCGCCTCGATGCACCGTGTGGAGGGAGGTCTCGAAACTGCGGTTCAGTTCCTCGGCTCGAGAGGGGTGTCCGGGCTGCATGGGCGCAACGTAGTATGCGGGGGACCCTTCCATGAGGCCGAAAAGGTTCTGGTCGTCTATAAGCAGCGAACTGTTGCTGTGTACCGTCTGGCGGAGAAAGCCCATCAGGTTTGTTTGATCAAGGCTGGCAATATGCCGCATGCGAATGCGGCCGGTGATCCCCAGGGAAAGCACAATCTCGGCCGCAGTCAGCACCTGGGCGTATTCCTTTCGTTCCCGTGCCGGCGTCACCGTGCTGCAGCCAATTTCCACCACGCCCTGGCAGCGGCGGGTGTCCGCGCTCCCCATGGCCAGCCGGAGTTTCTGCAGCCAGGTCCATGCGGTCTGGTAACAGGAAATATCAAGCAGCCGCTGCAGATTTTTGGCGCTGGTGCCGAACTGGGAGTCACTGAACCACCAGATCGCCAGCAGCCAGTCGCTGAGCGGTTTTTTCGTGCCATGCATGAGGGTGCCGGTGGTCAGCGAACTGCGATTGCCGCAATGGGAACAGGTAATGAAGCGCTGGGGCGCAAGGTCTGGATGACGGGTTTGGCAAAAGGGGCAGACGAAGCCGTGGGGCCAGCGCAGCGGGAACAAAAAGCCAATGCACTCCTCTTCGGTGGGAAACATCCGTCGGAACGTCGCTGTTTGTAGCTGCTGTCGTTGTTTGTTTGGCATATCCATGAGTGCTGTCGTCCGCTGGCAAGGTGAACTTATCTCCTTTGCTACGGTCAATTGCACAGGCGGTGCCACACGCCATCAACGAAGCCTAACTTTTTTCGAGGTCGAGCAGTTGTTGTTTTTTTTGTTTGATAACGATGTGTTAATTGTTTTTTTTGTTTGTTTTTTTCAGGTGCGGGAGGCACAGGAGAAGGACAGGCAGGAGGCGGGGATAACCACGGAACTGTGGCAATGCCACAGTTCCGTGGCCACACAAGTGTGGTAAGCGATCAGAAGTCAGCTTGGGAGAGATCGAGGTTCAGTTCTTTGATCTTGCGGTACAGAGTGGTGCGATCGATGCCGAGCAGGCGTGCCGCTTTCGCCTTGTTGCCGCCGGTTTTTTTCAGCGCCTGGAGCACGCGTTCAGCCGGTGAAAGGTCAGCCGAAGGAGTGGCGGTGAGAGGCGGGGGCGTCGGCGACAGTTGTTCCAGAGAAGAACCATGCTCCTGCTGCAGCCGACGCAGCGGGTGGTTTGTTATTTCCAGGGGGAGCTGTTCGGAGGACAACGTCGTCCCCTGGCAGAGCACACAGGCCCGTTCAATGACGTGTTCCAGTTCGCGGACATTGCCTGGCCACGGGTACTGCAGCATCAGCTGTCGGGCCTGATCGGAAATGCCGGTGATGGATTTGCCGACCTTGGGGGCGATCTTTTCAATGAAGTGGTTGGCCAAGAGGATGATATCCTGGCCCCGTTCCCGCAGCGGCGGCAGAATGATGTCAATGACTCGCAGACGGAAATAGAGATCTTCGCGGAAGGCACCGGTGCGTACCTTTTCCTTGAGGTCGACATTGGTGGCAGTGATCACCCGTACATCCACCTGCAAGGGGGTGTCCTGGCCTACGGGGTAGAAGGTGCTTTCCTGGAGAAATCGCAGCAGCCGCAGTTGCATGACCTGCGAGATGTCGCCGATTTCGTCGAGGAACAGGGTGCCTCCGTCGGCCTGGAGGATGCGCCCCATGCGGTCGCGATCGGCTCCGGTGAACGAACCTTTGCGGTGACCGAAGAGTTCACTCTCCAGCAGGGTTTCAGGAATAGCGGTGCAATCGACCTTGATCAGCGGTCGATTTTTGCGATGGCTTTCCAGATGCAGGGCCTCGGCGGCCAATTCCTTGCCGGTGCCCGATTCTCCGGTGATCAGCACCGCCAGGTCGACCCGGCCGACATTCTCAATCATGGTATAGGCGGCCTGCATGGCATCGCTGCTGCCGAGAAAACGATGGAATCGTTGGCGCTTTCCGGCCGCTTGCTGCACCGGCGGGGTCATATCGCGCACCACCATGACCACCCCGTCTGCGCCGCCGGCTCCGTCCTTGAGGGGAGCGGTGCTCACACTCAGCACCTTTTTTTGCCGGTCCGCCCCCTGACACTCAAAAAGATGCGGGCTGATTTCGTTGCCGTTTTTCAGCACCTGGAGCAGGTCTTTTTTTAGCGGCAGGAATTCCTCCTGGCCGCAGAGGGAGAGAATGGTGGTGTTGTCGGCCAGGCCGGGTTGCAGTTCGTTGAACAACAGGCGCGCCGCCGGGTTCATGTTCATGATGTTGAGGTTCCTGTCCACGGTGACGATGCCATCGGTAACGCTCTTGAACACGGTTTCGAGAAAGGCACGGTACCGTTCCCGCTCCTGTTCGGCCTGCTGTTTGCCCTGTTCCAGCTGATGCTGGCGCAGCGCCAGCCGCGCGGTCTTCAGCAGCGCCTCTTTTTCCACCGGCTTGGGGATGTAATCAAAGGCACCCAGACGGACCGCCTCGGCTGCGGTTTCCACCGTGGGATACCCGGTAATCATCACTACCGGACAGCTGCGACCCAGTTCGCGTATCCTTTTGAGGAGGTCGATGCCGGTATTGCCCCCCAGAACAATATCACTGATGACCAGGTCCCAATGATTTTCCGTTACCTCCTTGAGGGCCTCTTCATAGGTGGCTGCGGTCACCACGGGATTGTACCCCTGATTCTGCAGGAAAAATTGAAAGGTATTGCGCAGGCTTTCTTCGTCGTCAATCACCAGGATGGCGGTTCCCTGTTCAAGGCTGGTCACGGTAGGTGTTCCTCCTGCGTGGGGTGCTGGTTATTGAAAAGTGGTCAGATCCCGGAAGACAACAACGGCACCGGTCAACTGCTTGTTTTCGAGAATGGGCGTGCTGATATATTCCACGGGAAAACTGGCGCCGTCATGATTCCAGAAGACCTCGTCCGAGCCGAAATGCACCTTGCCGTCGCGATACGCCTGGTGGATCGGACATGCACCGACCGGGTAGGGGCTACCGTCGGCACGGGTGTGGTGGATCAGGGCGTGGTGGGCCTTGCCGATCAGGTCTTCCGCTTCCCAGCCGAGCATCAGGGCGGCGGCCTTGTTGACAAAGGTGACCTTGCCTTTGATGTCGAGCCCGAAGATGCCTTCGCCGGCGGATTCGAGAATCAGCTCCATCTGCCGTTTTACCCGTTTGGTTTCCGCCTCGGCCTGGATACGTTCGGCGATTTCCCGGTTGAGCGAGGCGTTGGCCACGGACATTTCAAAGGTGCGGCGCTCAACCCGCTGCTCAAACTCGTTTCGCGCCGTTTCCAGTTCCCGGTTGATCGTTTCCAACTGCTGCTCGTACTCGTTCAGGGTGCGGGACAGGGTGGTTATTTTCGCTCGCACCAGGAGGGCAACGGCGAGAAAGAGGCCCGCTATGACCAGCAGGGAAAGCAGGGCAAAGGGGGCCTGGTCGAGCTGCTTGGGGCCGTTGAGCATCTGTCGGTCCATCAGCAGCAGCAAGACGCTGGCAACAAGGAAGAGCACACTCAGTTGGCCAATAAGTCGGGTTTTTTCCGGCATGGTTCTAGTTGCCTCCCTCTGCCACCGGCAGATCGATAACAATAGTGGTGAATTTGCCCCATTCACTCTTGATGCGAAACGAACCCTTGTTCTCCCGGACGAGGCTGTGGCTGATGCTCAGTCCCAGGCCGGTGCCTTCGCCCTTTGCTTTGGTGGAAAAAAAGGGGTCCATGAGCCGGTCCATGATGTCGTGTTCGATGCCGGTGCCGTAATCGGTGATGGTGATGCCGACAGCGTCGCGGGTATCGCGAGTTTTACGAAAAGCCTTGATAACGATCCGTTTTTCGGCGTCGGCGGTGGGATAGCGTTCGTTCAGGGCATAGCGGGCATTGCTGAAGACATTGAGGAACACCTGCTGGAGTTGCTGCGGGTTGCAGAAGGCCAGCGGCAGGTCTTCTGCGTAGTCCTCGTCAATGGCAATGCCGTCAATCGTGTACGGGTGCTGGATCAGTTCGATGCAGTGTTTGAACAAAATCGGTACATTCACCGGTTCCGGGGCTTGTTCTTTTTTTCTGGAAAAATCGAGCAGGTTTTTGGTGATCCCGGCGATACGCTGCCCTTCCTTGATGATGCATTGCAGAAAATGGGTGTTGGTGTCGGCCTGCGCCGAGTCGATCAGAATCTGCGCGTAGTTGATGATGCCGTTGATGGGGTTGTTGATTTCATGGGCAACGCCGGCAGCCAACTCTCCCACCGCCGCCAACTGGGCGGCTCGGAAGGCCTCGGCCTTCATCAGTTGCTCCTCGGTGAGGTCGCGGGCGAGCAGCAGGGCGGCTCCGGATTTACCTTCGTACTGACGCAGCGGACTGACGGTGAGCAGATAGTTGCCTCGCAGTCCTCGGAGTTCGCTTTCAAAGATCCTGCTTTTCTTTTCGCTGAGCAGCATTTCCAGCGGGCAAAGGGCCCCGGGCGAGCGGCCGCCATGGAGAATCTCGCAGACGCCCTTGCCGATGATTTCCTCACGGGGTCGGCGGGCTGCCGATGCCGTGGCCGGGTTGACATCGAGAATGATCCCTTTTTCAGAAACGATCAGGGCCGGGTCCTGCATGG
>JBFJXW010000123.1:0-11301 GCA_041622895.1 Desulfobulbus sp.
TTCTTTTTTTTACCCAAAAACTTCTTCCGAGAAATACCGAACCGCAATAGTCGTATTTTGCTTGATTTAGCTTTAAATTTTTCGTACACTCAAGAATGCAAAGTAAAGCAAACAACCATTCACTTACTGTATTAACAATGAATGCTTAAGCAATTGATAGTTTGCAATTACATTTTCACTTGGCCTCAGGAAAAATCTCCGTACGATTTATTAAAGCGTTATGAGTATTTTAAACCAAAAGTTTATCACATACGCAGAAGCTCAGCAATTATACAGTGTTGGTAGATCAAAATTACAACGTCTTGTCGTCACGGGCGTCATCGAGGCCTATCGACCTGGTAAAGAAACTCTCCTCGATGCAGTAAGCCTCAATCATTGGTTTCAATCAACCAAGATCAAGCCGATTGCGAGACGAGGGCGCCCAAGAAAGGGAATTGAGCGAAAATAATAAATCCCCACAATTTCAGATATTCAAGAGATATCTTGATTTCATTTCCTGACGTGCCAATCGACAACCCAAATATGCTGGATTCAGTTGAACTTGGGAAGGCATCTTAAAAAAATCATTCCCTTATCGTCACAGTGCACTGTTATATTTCAAACGAGATTACAGTCATGGACCTGCTCAATAGAAAAAGCATCCCAGCCCCACTTACGACATCCCCATCCTGAATGCCACCGAGAATTTTTCGATGACTGATGGGTGGCGCAAGAAGTTTGAGTCACTGGTGCGCTCACCGAAAACCGCACAAAATTTGGCATTTCGGGTCAAAATTGTCCTCCTTGTGGCTTTGGGTAAAACTGCTGATGATTTGGTTGTCGAGTTAGGGACAACCCTTCGCACAATCTACCGGTGGAGAAAACGTTTTAACGAGCTAGACATCCGAGGACTCAACGACCGTCCCCGCAATGGCCAGCCCCAAAAATCGACTGACGAAAAGGTCAAAGAAGTATTGCGGATGACGGTTGAATGTATTCCTCGGAAGGGCTACCCATTGGAGCATTCTCCTTATGATCAAGTTCGCCCAAAACACAACCTGGCAGGTGCGACAGATATGGAATGCAGCCGATTTAAAACCGCATCGGCTCAAAAATTTCAAAATCAGCAATAATCCGCATTTTGCTGAGAAAGTAATCGATACCGTTAGGCTGTACATGAATTCGCCTGAAAATGCGGCCGCCTTCTCCGCTGATGAGAAAACGCAGATTCATGGCTGAACGCCGTTGAAAGTAGTCGGTTTGGGCAACTGGAACGCAGAACCTTACATCGAGGATGTATTCGCAAGTGTCAAAGATCTCAAGGATGAAATTCACCACTTTATCAGGCAGCACAACAAAAGTTCTACCAAGCCAATCACTTAGACAAAAAGAGCAACCGTGATATTTGAGAAGGTCTCAAAATTAAAGGACGACAATAACTAAACAGGACTCCAGTATGGCACTGCCGTGTTACTCTAGAAAATCACCATAGTGTTTTTTTCCACATTCAGGGCAGAAGCTATGACTGAACTCTGCCTTGAAATGCTCTTTCACATACAACTCAATTGGTATCCATTCTTTTTCCTCGTTCTGTAATTTCTTGCAAAACGAACACAAAGGAAGAAATTTTTCTAATATATCAATACGTTTCGCCAATTCATCGCGAGTTTTGCATAGCTTTTGCCAAGTTTGTTTATGCTCGCTGATTTCCTGCTGAAGTATTTTAATGGTAAGTTTTAGCTCAGAGGTGCGTTGTTCAACTTTATGCTCAAGTTTCTTTCGATATCTAAATAAATAATAGTCAGTAATATCCTCTAGGGTAATCACACCTATAAAAGTAGTTCTTTCGAAGACAGGTAACACCGAAAAGTGTCCGTCCTTCATTTGAACTAAAACCGGTTCAATGTCATAATCTGCCGAAATTTTAGGTTTCTCTCGAAGACAATCCGCAACCAATTTGTGCGAGTATTCCACAACATCACGGGATGTTAAAATCCCAGCGAACCCTTCATCACCAACAACGACCAGGAAACCATCCCGTACCAACTGATCCTCAACGGAGCGAACACTTTTATATGGATCGATTTTGCAAAAATCATATTTGCATAGATCTTTGACATACATCAGGTGAAATTCTCCCTATTGATACGCCCTGTTGAATTGGAATAAAATTATATCATTCAGTAAAAAGTCATCCAGATATTTCAATATCATCTACCTTTACGGTGACATCCAGATCAACTTTTACCATATCACCAATATTCACATGAGGAAAAACTTTTTTTGTTAATATGTCAATGACAACAGAAATTGGAACTTTTTTAAGGATACGCTTGTTAACCAGAAATGCTTCTATCGTAGAATTATCTATTTCGATTAATTCAAATTCATCTTGAGCTATTAAATGAAAACACCTTGTAATTCCCTTTATGCCATGAGGACATTTTTTTGCAAGAATGAGAATGTCTCGAAATGGTGGCAGTGTAATATCTTTAAACTCTAGTGAGATATTAAAAGATTGTTTCCCGTCCATCTGTTTTTTTCACCTAGTGTTTTTTCGGTTTATCGTTGAGGCTAAGCCATTTTTTTCAAAGTCGGAAGCGTCATACCCTACCAATTACGGACTAGTACTCCAAACATTATTTTAATGGGTTCCCCGCACGAAACGGTGCATAAAAACAGTTTAACAAACTAAAAAAGCATTTTTTTAAATAGATAAAGAAAAGCCAACATTTTTTTTCAAGAGGAAGTCATGCACGCTGGCCAGACCGTCTAACAACCTGTTGACTTGCAAGGTTTTCGATTACAGACGGTCAATAAATATTTCGGCGGACTGGTCGCTGAGATTGGCCATAAAAAATTCTTCTTAGCCGAACAGCTATGAAAAGGAAATACATAAAAAGTACCAATTTTACAGGGTATTTTTACCTATCCCGCTAATCGGAATTGATCATCAATAATTGCAAAATAGAATAATGATATACTGCAACACCAAACAATCACTAGAAAAAATGATCATTCATGGAGATCTTCCATGAAAACAGTTCGCAATGAACGATTCAAATTGAAAAGTCTTTTCTGCAAGAAGGGGATAGATTGGCTTTAATGGCGGCAGGATCAGTTCCGACTGTTTGGGCTACTGCTGTGGGAACTAAATTTTCGTTATCAGGCCACAAGCCCGATGGCGCAAGAGTAACAAGAGAGAGGATCAGTGTCCGTGCCGGTGGCGGCTTCGGTATCCAGAAAATCTACGAAGAGTGGAAAACATGTGAGCAAAAAAGTGGTTCAGGAAACCAGCGAGACGATTTCTCCTAAAATAAAGACCATGGGTTATGCTTTTGATTGCTTTTGAATAATTCGGGATAGGATTAAAAAAAGAATAAAATCATAAACATTCCCTCCGGGTGTGGGGAAACCTTTTTTAGTTGTTGCTGACAAGATATCGGTGGTAGAATCTCTTTAAAAAATTTTGGCGAGGTGGGCTATTTTGTTTCGATTGCAGGACCACCATATGTCACCTTACAGTTAGCAAAAGAGTACCACGTCGGAACGACAAACCTGCTTCTGAACGATGTGATACAGCCAGCGTTGGAAAGCAGACTCTATCTGAACAAATCAAACCTATCTTGCCTGATCTCAAAAGCCTCTATATGTCGCAGAGCACACGGACAACGCCATCATCCGCCAAAACGTTCTGAAGAATTGTAGACTCTTCATCCCAAAGCTGGTTTTTGTGTAGAATCTAGCAGTCAAGGTCGCCGAGATTCTGAAGGGCTGAGATGATCCTGGTGCTGGAGAAAGTATAGCAGGAGAGCATGTAGCAAGGTCAATGCATTGAATTATTATCAGGAGAATGTAGAAGCCGCCGTGGTCAGTATCGACCTTGATATTTCTATAGCGCCTAGCACATTGCCAGAATCACAGAAAAACGGGAAACAACTCGAGCCTTGTCACATCAAGCTGACACCAACTCCAAATGAAAATAAAAATAACAGCCGCAAGAAAATTTAACGCATCATGCTGGCAATGAGCCTGAAAACCCGCTTCTCCCTTACCATAGCAACCATCTGTGTTGTTCTCGGCGGCATTACCTTTATTGCTATTCACCTGAGCACTGAGAATATTATCAATTCCCTGGGGACTCAGTTTGCCCGCAAACAGGCACTACTGGAAAAGTCTAAGCTCATGGCGCAGGTCCAACAGGATCTATCACTATCGCTGAAGATGGCCAGTTCGCCGTTGATCAATCAATGGGTACTCGATGAGGGAAATCAATATCTCAAGCAACAGGCAATGGCGGAACTGGAGAGCTATCGTCAGAGCTTTGCAGGCAAAAGCCTTTTTATCGCCATCGCCGGCTCCGGCAATTACTATTTTACCGATGGCAGTGACGCTGACCACACAATCCCGAGATACACCCTCAGTGCTGAGAACATAAACGATGCCTGGTTTTTCCGGGCAATGTCAGAGGTTGAGGATTTTGAATTAAACATTGATTACGACAATCACCTCGATCTCAACAAGATCTGGTATAATGTCGCAATTCGTAATCAACATCATGAGAAAATTGGCCTTGGTGGCAGTGGTGTCGATATTACCAGTTTCATCAATCAGGTAATCGATATTGACGAACCCGGTATCGAAACCATCCTCTTCAGCAGCGACGGCACCATCGAAGGCCATCGGGACCGGCATTATGTTATCCACAACAGCAAGGTTCGTGGCAAAGAGAAGAAATTCACCATTTTTGACCTGATTGATTTGGACAGTGACAAAGCTATCGCCCAGGCAGCCATTGACCGGTTGGACAGAAGCGAGTCTGAAGTGGAAAATCTGGTCCTTGCCCTGCATGGCAGGAGCTACCTTGCTGCAATTTCATACATGCCTGAAATTCAATGGTATAATCTGGTACTGATTGACGCCGCGCAGGTCATCGGGAACCGAAACTTTATACCCATCGTGGCGATTTCTATCGCTTCACTGCTTATTATTGTGGTGATTATTGTTGTTCTTCTCAACCGGCTGGTACTGACCAGGTTGTCTGCCCTGGCAGTTTCTTCAAATCGCATCGCTGCCGGGAACTTTAACATAGCGGTAAGGGATGAGGCTAAGGATGAAATCGGTGTGTTAACATCAGCCTTCAACGAAATGGCTCTGATGGTCAAAGACCATAATGAGAACCTGGAGCAAAAAGTTGTCCAGCGCACCGAAGAGTTGGAACAGGCCAACAGTCAACTGGCCGAATCCAACAGGCAGATAATGGCAAGCATCCGATATGCCGAACTCATTCAGACAACCATTCTCCCGGCCGAGGAGACGGTCCGTCGTCATATCCCGGACTTTTTCTCGTTTTTCCTGCCGCGCGATATTGTTGGGGGTGACTTTTATTTTTTCCGACCGCTGGAAAGCGGTTGGCTGTTGGCGGTTATTGACTGCACTGGTCATGGTGTCCCCGGCGCTTTTATGACCATGACCGCAAATGCGGTACTGTCGAGTATAATCGACGGAGGCAATATCGATGACCCTGCGGCGATCATCGAAGCCCTTAACGACCAGTTCCACGCTACCCTCCATCGCAACAACAGCAAGAATATTGTTGATTACGGTCTCGACATCGGCCTATGCCGTTATGAAAATAGGGAAAAAGTATTGATTTATTCGGGAGCCCGAATCGATTTGCATTATGTTGTGGCTGGAGAAGTGCAAACTGTCGATAGCCAGCGCAAATCAATCGGCTACCGCCGGAAAGGTCGACAACTACCGTTTGTTAATCATGCAGTGCCAATCGCTGGAGAGATGCATTTTTTTCTGACCAGCGATGGTATTCTTGACCAGGCCGGTGGAGACCGTGGGTGGGGATTTGGCAGACGTCGGTTCATGGACCTGATAGGCTCTCTTTCCGCTTTGCCGGCTGCGGCACGGAAAGAGAAAATGCAGCTGCAGCTGGCTACCTACCAGCAGGACTATACCCAACGTGATGACATTACAGTGATCGGTTTTCAACTGGGCGGTGGAACATTCTCATGACAATTTGTAACAGCATGAAAAAATTTGATTTATACGATCTGAAACAGACAGTGAACCAGCGGGGCGTACTCATCAGCTTCGCTGGCCCTTTTACCCATGGTATCATTGAAGAACTTGGTCAGGCGGTGACCAGATATCTTGAGGCTCAGGCACTTACCAAGGCCTCCCTGATGGATGTTTTTTCAGTGTTTATTGAACAGGCTCAGAATGTCCGCAATTATGCGGCAAAGAGGGGAGACGATAGCAACAGTGAACTCGATTTCAACAGCGGTATCGTCACAATCGGTCGAAGCGGACCGCATCATGTCGTCTGTTCCGGTAACTTCCTCATGAGATGTGATGTTGAACCCTTGACCGCGAGACTCAACCAGCTGCACAGTCTTGGTCCCAAGGAGTTGAAGACGCTCTACAAACAGCAGTTGCGTGAGCAACGAAACCCCGGCGAGGGCGGCGGACTGGGCCTCATTGACATGTCAAGAAAATCTGTCCTGCCACTTGAATACGAAGTCAGAGAACTTGACCAGAATTACTGTTTTTTTAGTCTTTGTGCAACGGTATAGGATTACGCAATGGATAGTTTATTTTTAGAGAAAACGAAATCATCCCCGGCGATTGCCTTCAACAGCAACAGTGGAATTCTTGAAATGTCAGGGGAATCCTATCCTGAAAATTCCTATGAATTCTACAAGCCGATACTGCTCTGGGTCAGTCGGTTCTGTGCTCATTTTCCAGGCGAGATTGTTTTCAATTGCCGCATCAGCTACCTGAACACTGGCAGTACTAAAAGCATGATGGACATCTTTGATCTATTCGAGGACCGTTTCCGTAGAGGTCTGCAAGTCCAGGTTAACTGGTACTGCGACAGTGAAAACGAGCGAGCTGTTGAAAATGCAGAGGAATTCATGGAAGATGTCAGCTTTCCCTTTGTTATCCAACCACTGATTGCTCAGCAATGAACAGCACGAGAACTAACGAACGCGATTCCGATTTGGTCGCCTCAATAAAATGCAGGCTGGCAGACCCGGATGGCCCGACAGCCTACAGGCGCGAGGAAGTTGCCGCACTACTTGACGCTTACGAGGCTTTGGCAAAAAGGTTTGATAGAGTCGTCAAGATTAGCGATGGCTATCAGTATGAGTTGAAGGTTACGACGGATGAACTGCAGACAGCGTTGACCAGTGTAAAAATCCTCAAGGGGTTTATTTCGATCTGTTCCTCCTGTAAGAAAGTCCGTACCGACGATGGGTACTGGCGGCATCTTGAACTATATCTCAGTGATAATTCAGAAGCCACTCTCACGCATGGGCTATGTCCGGACTGCAACTCCAACTACCTGCAGCTCTCCTCATTTACGGATGACCCAGGTGTCATATCGCCATGTCTCAGCCTCAATTTACAGGATATTGACTTGGAGAATCCTGTAATTTCACATTATATCGGAATCGTCAACAACAACCATTTTGACGATACACCATTGCGGGGTGACCTCCTCAGGCTACTGGAAAAATACATTCTGCTCGAAAGGCGGCAGCGACGTATTGCCAAAATCAGCGATAACTATCAACTCGAGGTCACGGAGATAAAAGAAAAATTTGAGCGTGAAGCAAGAATCGATCATCTCACCGGCCTGGCTAATCGGCGAAACATGTTCCGGGTCCTGGAGACGGAGATCACCCGGGTCACCAGTGACGGTGGCAGTCTCTCCCTTGTCTTGTTTGATTTTGACAGCTTCAAGACTATTAATGACACATACGGGCATGAGGCAGGCAACCAGATGCTGCAGCATGGCGTCAGAATGCTACAAGACATCATGCGCCAAGAAGATACTTGCGCCCGCTGGGGCGACGATGAATTCATGATTATCCTACCCGATAGCAATGAAGAAAGGATTTTCTTGACTGCGGAAAAACTTCGTTTGATCATCGAACTGAACCCCTTACTGTACAAAGGGAAAAAAATCAAAACAACCATCAGCCTGGGCGTGGCTGTATATAAGCATGGCGAGTCACTGAACAATATCCTCTACCGTGTCGACTCCAGTATTAATGATGCAAAAAAACAGGGAAAGAATCGAGTCGGCCCCCTTTTGATGGTCTAACAGGAAAAAGGAAATGACATCCGTTGAGCATAGCTTTCATCCTGTTCTCCAAGCGGCAGTAATTCCCGAACATCGATCACGTCCAGTGTGATATATTGTCGACAACATTAGCCTTCAATCCCGGGCCTGATGAATTCAAAACAAGCTGCTTTATTTGTCAACAACAACAAGAAAAGCGTTGCCAACCGTATACCTTACATCCGTATCCGGATCATCTATTTGGATTGAGTGTATCTCTCAATAGAAACTTACTCTATTGAGAGAGTAGTCACTAAAGACTCCACATCCCCCCGGAGTTTTCCATTCGCCGAGAGTCAGCCTTCCATTTTCTGCATAATATTGTTTTTTACCGCGGAGCGAAGAATTTCCAAGGCCTCTGCATACTCATAATCGTGAATCAGATGGTCCAGTTTAGTAACAACACCACCGAGAACTTTTACCAAAAGAGTTTTCGATTCATCGAATAAATCATTTGCCGAAGTATCGTCGTTAGCAAGTTTTGTTTCGAGGCGATTGAGAATTTCATTCACTTGCGATATGTCCGCAACTTCGATATCAACGGACGCAACACCTTCCTGATACAGAGGTAATGCTTGCCGTAAAACGGCTACCATTTTTCCCAGTTCCCTGACTAGATGTGTTAAGTAATTCTGAAACTGAGCAGTGTTAGTAGCTTGTTTAGCGATCTTTTCCAGTTCGTAAGCCAGTCCTTGAATACTGATGGCTCCCAAAGATCCAGCCACCCCTTTAAGGGTGTGGGCTGTATGCCGCACGGCCTCAAAATCCTTTGAAGCGGCTTGCAGGGACATCATGGTTGCGTCTTCGCCATGTTTTTCGACAAATTGACCCAGCAAACGAATGTATTTGGCCACGTTATTTTGTAAGAAATGCAGGCCCACGGCGGGATTCAGCCCTGGAACAACTCGAAGTGCAACCAGTACCTCTTCCTCATCAGGAGTATCATCAGCGGAAACAACGGGCCTTGGCGTCATGTCTGCGAACGCAGTACTCGGCGGGATCCATCTCACCAGACACGAAAAAAGTTTCTGCGGTTCCAAAGGCTTCCCCACGTGACCGTTCATCCCCGCCTTTAGACTTTTTAAACGATCCTCACTAAAAGCGTTGGCAGTAAGAGCCAGTATGGGAAGATTTTCCCGGCCGGGCAATCGTCGAATCGCCTCTGTTGCCTGCAAGCCATCCATGACCGGCATCTGAACATCCATCAGAATAAGATCGTAGGAGGTCGATCGGACCATCTCTACGGCTATTTGGCCATTTGAGGCAAAACTCACTCGCATGCCAATCGATAGCAATAGCTGGGCCACCAAATCTTGATTGATGCTGTTGTCCTCCACTAAAAGAATGTGCGATCCCTGGCGCTTTATTAGTTCCTTTTCAAATGCATTCTTTTTGATTGCAGTTTGAGTATTAGATGATTGAGTCAGCACTCTAAGCAAAGTCTTTTTCAACTCGGGAAGCATCACGGGTTTACTCAGAATGAAGGTAGGGCTTGCTTGCCCCCATTCTTCACTGGAAATTTCGGTATTGTACCCAGTGACCAAAAGGTAACGAGGTTGTTTCTCCAAAGATAGGCCCTGCATCCTTCTGATTGTTTCAATGCCGTCCATATGGGGCATTTTCCAATCGACTATAACGAGCCCGTAGGCATCGCCTACTTGCTCGCCTTTGACAACGGCAAGTAACCCTGTCTCGCCGGACTCCACTCTATCTGCCCGCATATTGATCGACACCAGCATTTTCCTCAGGATTTCACCGACTCGTACATTATCCTCAATAATGAGTACTCGCAGGCCCTTGAACTGATCAAGACTCTCGATTATTTTTTCTTTTTTATCAGAAAGTTTAAAGGGAATCTCCACCCAAAACACACTCCCTCTTCCGAGTTCACTCTCCACCCCGATGCGTCCGCCCATCATACGGACAAGACTTGTTGAAATAGCCAACCCTAGCCCCGTGCCCCCGAAAAAATGAGTTACAGTTTCATTTCCCTGTTCGAATCGGTCAAAAATGCGTATTTTCTTGTCCTCTGATATGCCGATACCACTATCCTGCACCTCGAAGCGCAGGGTTACCCTATCACTTTCCTGTGTCAGGACGCTGCCTGCAATATTCACGTACCCCTTTTCGGTAAATTTGACCGCATTACTGACGAGATTGAGCAAAACCTGAGTGAACCGGAGGTGATCGCCGCGTAACATCTGTGGTAAATGTTCCGTATCCACCATCATGCTCAATTTCTTAGCCTCAACCTTTTCGGAAACGTTACTCAAAACATTTTTAAAAACCATGGCCAAATCAAAATTGGTGATATCCAGTTTCGTTTGCCCGGCCTCGATTTTAGAAAAGTCCAAAACATCATTGATGATTCCCATAAGGTGATGAGCCGAACAGGACAATTTTTCCAAATTGCCAAGCTGTTGAGCATTCAGTGGGCTATTTTTGAGCAGATATGCATAACCGATGACTGCATTGATGGGCGTTCGGATTTCGTGGCTCATATTGGACAGGAACACACTCTTGGCCTTGTTGGCGGACTCGGCTGCGCTTTTGGCCCTCTCCAGTTCGATTGTTCGAGAAGCGACCAATTCATCAAGTTTTTCACGGTATTGCTCCAGGATATGAGAAGTTTCCACCTGTTCGGTGATGTCCTGGCAAATTCCCATCGCGAAAACGGGCTGTCCGGCATGGTCAAATTCGATTTCTGCTCGCTCTGCAACCCACCGCGTTTCCTCGTGCACAACAATACGATAACTAACCTCGTAGGGTACCCCTGTTAAGGCTTTATCCCAAGCCTGCTGCACCTGTACGAAATCGTCCTGTGGCATTAGTTTGCGAAACACATCCAATGATACTTGTGAACCGGAAGACACATCAAAGAGACGGCAGGCCTCGTTGGACAAGCTATATAGATTAGATCGGATATCCAGATACCAATGCCCGGTCTTGGATACCGCTTGGGCACGGTTAAGAAAGGCTTCACTTTGTTGCAAAGCTTTGGCCATTTCCAAACGGTTTTTATTGAGAATTACCATGCCGATTTGGTCCGCTAATTGGCAACCGAACATGATCTCCTCATATTCCCAGGTATGGTGCCGCTGCACATATTCAAAACAGATAGCCCCCCAATTTTTCCCGCCGGAAAGGATGCTGCAACCGAGCACAGACTGTATGCCAAA
>JBFJXW010000124.1:0-11281 GCA_041622895.1 Desulfobulbus sp.
ATATCCTGCGTATCCTGGGCACAGGTGAACAGATTGCGTGCCACATGAACCACCTGCGGCAGAGTGGCGGCAAATGCGGCCACCTCCTTGACATCAACCACCCCGGCAATATTGGTGCCGCAGTGGCAGATAAACACACCGATGCGCGGCTCCTGAAGCCCCACATCCTGCTGCACCGGCGGCGGCAGGGTCCGGGTCATGGTGTGCCGGACAGGATCGAGCGAAACCGACACGCTGGCGGCCGCTGCCGAACCGCCTATCACCGATTGGGGGATATCCCGGGGGCCGTTAAACGCCCCGCAGGTAAAGACCCCTTTCTTTGAGGTATGGACCGGCATGAAGGCCGAGATGGAGGCAAAACGGTCGGGCGTCATATGGATGCCGATCTTCTCGGCCAGCCTGACCATGGAATCCGGGGTTTCCAGCCCCACAGACAGCACCACCAAATCAACCACCTCCTCAACCTGTTTCCCCTGCATACTGCTGTAATGGAGCAGCAAGTCGCCTTTCTGCCCTTTGGGCTCCACCCCGTGAATGCGGGAACGGATGAATTTGACGCCATACTGGTTGCGCGCGCGTTCAAAGTAGCGGTCGAACTCCTTGCCCGGGGTTCGCATATCCATGTAATAAATGGAAACATCCAGGTCCGGATTGGCTTCTTTCACCATGATCGCTTCCTTGATCGCATACATACAGCAGACCGAGGAACAGTACTCGTTATTGCATCGATTTTTATCGCGGCTGCCGACACACTGAAGAAAGGCTATTTTCTTTATCGGTTTGCCGTCCGAGGGACGATTGAGAATACCGTCGGTGGGGCCGTTGGGGGCAAGATACCGCTCGAACTGCAGCGAGGTAATCACATTGGGATAGACCCCGTAGCCCCAGGCCTTGGCCTTGGTCGGGTCGAAGGTCTGAAACCCGAGCGCCATCACCACCGCCCCCACCTGCAGCTCATATTCCCGCTCCGCATCATCGAAGTTGATGGCTCCGGGCGGGCAGATTTCGGCGCAGACACCGCATTTCCCGGGCTGGTTGAGCCGCAGGCAGGCCTGGGCATCGATCTGGTATTTGAGCGGCACGGCCTGGGGATATTTAATAAAGATGGCCTTGCGCTTGATAATATTACTGTTAAAGGAATCGTCGACACTTTGCGGGCAGAGCTCACCGCACTGACCGCAGGCAATACACTTGGTGGGGTCGACATAACGGGGATTCTCCCGCACCCGCACGGTAAAATTTCCGGCCTTGCCCTTGACATCGATCACACTCGACAGTGTCATGATGCGGATATTGGGATGGCGGCCGCATTCAACCAGTTTGGGGGCAATGATGCACATGGCGCAGTCGTTGGTGGGAAACACCTTATTGTACTGGGGCATGGCCCCGCCGATGGCACCGGTTTTCTCCACCAGATACACAAAATAGCCGGAATCGGCCAGATCCAGGGCAGCCTGCATCCCGGAGATGCCGCCTCCCACCACCATGGCTGCACCGATCATTCGTTCCTCAGACATGTGCCCACCCCGCCTTCACTACGCAGCAGAGCGCTCCCGCGGCAAAACAGATGCGTCCCTGCATATTGGTATTGGTATCAGCCTTCATGGTTGCGACTCCCTGGCAGTGATCAGGGCATTGGCCACCAGTTCCCAGATAAACTGAACCTCGATATCGAGGTTGAATTCCCGATTGAGCGATTTTGACAACTGATCCTTGCAGTTATGACAGGAAGTAACCACCAGCTTTGCCCCGGACTCCCTGATCTGCCGGGCCTTGATCCGGCCGTGATAGACCCGCTCGGCGGCAAAAGGGCTGGCCCAGGCACCGCCGCCGGCACCGCAGCAGTAGTTTTCTTCGCGATTCGGCGCCAGATCCACATAGTTGCGGCAGCAGGCACGGGTCAGCGATCGGGCCTCTGCAAAATAGCCGTGGCCAAAGGTTTTCAGCGATTTGCGGCCATAATTGCAGGAATCGTGAAACGTAGCCAGTTCGGTGAACAGCGAAGGGTCGACGGCAATCCGCTTCTCCGCCAGATATTCAAGCAGGAGGTCAAACACGGTATAGATTTTAAACTGCTGCAATGATTCGGGAAACCAACGTTCCAGGGCATAGCGGGTGGCATAGTAGGCATGTCCGCATTCGGGCAGCAGCAGGGCCTTGCAGTTGAGCCGTTCGATATTATCGATGATCCGCTTGACAATGGTACGCATCGCGTGGTGATCGCCGGAGTGGAGCCCCCAGTTGACCCCTTCCCAATTTTCCGACGAGATGGTCCATGATTCGCCGGCGGCATGAAAAATCTTCCACCACCAGGTCAAGCTCTCGGGTTCGGCAAAGGGTTCCTTGGAGTTAACGGTTACCAGCATGCGGGCGCCGCGCACGTCTATGGGGGTGACGAAACCGGGGCAGGAATGTTCCGCCAGTTCCTCGCCCAGCTCCTTGAGCAGGGCAATAAAATCGTCTTTGGGAATACCGAGATTGTTGCCTTTCTCCAGGCAGGTAACCACGCCTTTCTGAATCGGAAACGGCACCTTGGAACGGTCCCGGCGGGAACGAATGCGCCGGATCAATTGCAAAATCTCGACATTCATCGGGCAGACGATTTCGCATTTGCCGCACATGGTGCATTTCCATGGCCAGTCGCTGGCCAGCAGCTCTTCGTCCATGCCGAGAAAGGCCATGCGGATAATCTTGCGCGGGTCGAGATCGTCCACTCCGCAAATCGGGCAGGCCCCGGCGCAGGAACCGCAGGTCAGGCAGACGTCGGCCAGGGCCGGTGCCGTGTAGAGGGGATTGCTTTTCGCCTCAAGACGCACCGGCGTTACCGCGTTCCCCATAATCCGGGACGGAACAGCTTCTGCTGCGAGGGCCGGATCGGGGCTGACTCGGGGCTCCCGGCCGTATTTGTCACACAGCCGTTTGTAATCCTCCCACTGAATCAAATAGCGGCGCCCCGGTCCTTCCTGGGCAGGCAAGGCGCCGGAATTGATCCAGTTGCGGATGGTGTTGCGATGCACCCCGAACTCATCGGCCAGGTCGTTGACTTTCACTTCATAAATCATGACACGGTTGCCTCCACGCCGGTATATTGACTGACGATGCGCAGTATCCGTCGACAGGCCTCATCCACTGCACCCCGCATCTCCGGTGACAGCCCCGGGGCAATGCGGTCCGGAAGGAGTGCGGCAGGGGCAATCAGCAGCCGCACGGCAATTCCGGTCTCTTCCTGCAGTTCCTGCAACAGATTGACGGTGGGAAACTGATGCAGCGAAAAATCATGCACTTTTCGGGCAGGAATGTCGGCCGGCGCACACTCACGCAGCTGACCAGGCACCCCGTTGTCCGCGCAACCGGCATCGACCACAATGATCAGTTCCGGACGGAGCGAGGGCAGCATCAGATAATCAAGGAGATATTCGCGAATTCCGGTGCCGGCGTCGATAAGGCGGACCCTTTCCGGCAGATCGCAGGCCTGCAGGACCTCGATCACTGCCGGGCCAAAACCGTCATCACCCAGCAATATGTTACCGCACCCAAAAACAGCCACCGACGGCGGGATGGCATCATTATTTTTTTTGTGCGAGATGTGCATAGTGTGACCACTATGGCATCAATTGCAGTTGTTATGCAAGACCAAAATGCAGGAAGAGACGTGTTCCTTGTAGACAGCGACAAAGAGAGAATGGTACCTGCAATACATCAACAACGCTATCGTGGAGGATGGACCCTATGGCAGGAGCAGAAATGTACCGGGTGATCGTCGATTCATTGTCCACCCATGTGGCGGTGCTCGATGAAAACGGCGTTATTGTTGAAACCAACCGCGCCTGGCAACAGTTCGGCCGGCAAAATGGGATGCAGGGACCGGTTGACAGTATCGGTCTGAACTATCTGGCGGTATGCGAAACCGATGCGTCGGAGGGGAGCGACAGCAGGCTGATCGCTCAGGCCATCCGCAAGGTGATCAGCGGCGACATCGAGGAATTCCTTACCCAGTACCCCTGCCACAGTCCCACCAAACAACGATGGTACAGCCTGCGGGTGGTTCCCTACCGCGACAGTCAAATGCGCCGGGTGATCGTCACCCATGATAACATCACCCCGATCATGCGCGCCCAGGAAAAACTGCGCGCCCAGGAACAGGAATTACAGAGCAAGACGGAAAAGCTCGAGGAAACCAACATCGCTCTCAAGGTACTGCTGGAGCATCGGCAGCGCGACCGCGAACAGCTCGAGGAACGTTTTGTGGCCAACGCCCGGGAACTGGTGCAGCCGTACCTGGAAAGACTGCAGAACACCAACCTGGATGATCGCCAGCGCACCATGGTAGAGATTGCCATCAATCACCTCGAGGATGTTCTCACCCCCTTCCTGTCCCGGCTTTCAACCGTCAACCTGCTCTTAACCCCGCATGAGCGTGAGATCGCGGTCATGGTGCGTCAGGGGAAAAGCAGCCAGGAAATCGCCGACGTGCTGATGGTCTCCCTGGCTACAGTCAGTTTTCACCGCAAGAAACTGCGCCGTAAACTGGGCATCAGCAAAAACGGGATCAACCTGCGCACCTACCTGCTCAGCCTCCAGTAGGCGGCTGCCGTTCTCCCTGTTTGAAGCCCGCAGCAACCGGCCATGGCAGACCGGCGATGCAACACCGGAGAACCGCTGCGGGTAAAAAAAAAGCCCGGAACGCTCCGGGCTTCTTGATACCAATGTGCAGATTTCTGATCAGTAAAGTGTGTCAGCCGAATCGAGAATCTTCTGGTCGATGGCCAGGCCCATGCGCTTGGCAGCACCGGGATTGATATGAAACGATAACTGCTCCTGGAACTCCACCGGTGTTTCTGCGGGTTTGGCTCCAGCCAGGATACGGCGGGCCAGCGCTCCGGTCTGCTTGCCATGAAGGTAGTAATCGAAGCCCATGGCGGCGATTGCCCCGCGTTTGACCGAATCGGTGTCGGCGACAAACAAGGGCAGCTTGGAATCCTCGCAGACCTTGACCACGCTCTCCATGGCAGACACCACGGTATTGTCTGTGGGAACGTAGATGGCCTCAACCTTGCCGACCAGGCTTTGCGCCGCCTGATGAACATCCGCCGTGGAGGTTACCGGGGCATCTTTAATGGTAATGCCGAGTACCTTCGCTGCCTCCTTTACCCGTTTGACATTGGATACCGAATTAACCTCGCCGGCATTGTACATCACCCCGAGCCTGGTGATCTTGGGCAGGAACGTACGGATCATCTGCATGTGCCGATCCATGGGCATGCGATTGGAGACACCGGTGATCATGCCCCCGGGACGCTGATAATCGCTCACCAGACCGGCGCTCATGGGATCGGTGATACCAGAAAAAATTAGGGGTACCGAGGCCATCTGGGGTGCTTTTTTGTTGGCGGCGGCACAGGCCTGGGCCGATGGTGTGGCAATGGCGAGTACCATATCCGGTTTGTCGCTGATGATCTGAGTGGCAATCTGGGTTGTGGCCCCCATGTTGCCGTGGGCATTATAATCCTTGAATTGCGCATCGATGCCATGTTCTTTGAGGTCATCCTTGAACCCCTTATTGATTGCATCCAGGGCAACATGTTCGACAAACTGACTGATGTCGATTCGGATCGGTTCGGCAGCCTGTACCTGGGGAACGAACCCCAGAAGAACAAGGGCGAAAAAGGCGATAATCGTACTTCTCATGGTTTTTCCTCTTTGCTGGTAAGAAATGAGTGGTATAAAAGACAACCTTAGCAGCAACCTTTGTAGAAACTTATTGTGTCGGAAGCAAGCATTTTGCTCACGGTTTTACCAGCCATTGCATCAGAATCCGCTGCCAGTGATCCATCGCCCTTTTTTCAAGCGGCACACGCGCTGACATGCCGCCTCTTTTCTTGCACGCCGCGCCTATCAACAGACCGGAGTTGTACATTTTGTCCCCTACCCCCCCAACCACCGTCACCCTGTTCATCCAGTGCCTGGTGGACAGTATGTTCCCCGAGGTGGGTGAAGCCATGGTCCGGGTCTTTGACCGGCTTTGCATTCCCCTCGCCTACCCTGAAAACCAGACCTGCTGCGGCCAGCCGGCCTTTAACAGCGGCTACCGGAACGAGGCCGCAGCAGCAGCTCGCAGGTTTATCGAGGTCTTCGCAGATGCCGAGGCTATCGTCTGTCCGTCCGGTTCCTGTGTTGCCATGGTCCGCCATCACTACCCGGAACTCTTTGCTAACGACCCGGTTATGCGCCGCCGCGCCGAGGAGATAGGGAGCAGGACCTTCGAGTTCACCCAGTATCTGGTCGATGTCCTGGGCAGTACCGATCTGGGCGCTGTATTTCCGGCTCAGGCAACCTATCACGACTCCTGCCACCTGGCGCGCACCCTAGGGATCCGCGAACAGCCCCGGCAACTGCTCCGCCACGTCCGGGGACTCCAGCTGGTGGAGATGGCAAACGCCGATACCTGCTGCGGGTTCGGCGGCACCTTCAGTGTCAACTATCCCGATATTTCCCTGGCCATGGTCGACGATAAAATAGCCAACATCCTCAACAGCGGTGCCGACACCGTGGTGGGTTGCGACACCAGCTGCCTGATGAATATCCGCGGACGCCTGTCTCGAAAAAAAGAAAAAATCCGGGTGCTGCATATTGCGCAAATTCTTGCTGCGGGAGGAGAAGGATGAAGCCTGCCGACACTTCTTCGTACCGCGAAGCCGCCCGGGAAGGCATGCACAATGCCTGCCTGCAGCAGAGCCTGCGCTCCATGCAGGAGCGTTTCGGCAAAGGGGCGCTCACTCTCTGGCGGGAGTTGCCCGATCCGGAACTGCGCAGCCGGGTCAAGGCCCGGCGGATGCGCACCCTTGCCCATCTCGACCGGGTACTGGAACAGTTGACCGAAAACATCCGAGCTCGGGGCGGCCAGGTCTTTTTTGCCGCAACCGCCGAGGAGGCCAACCGGTATATCCTTGCGCTGGCCCAAGAAAAATCGGTGCAACGAGTGGTCAAGGGCAAGTCGATGCTGTCGGCTGAAATCGGTATCGATGCGGCTCTTGAGAACAACGGCATCGAGGTGGTGGAAACCGATCTCGGTGAGTTCATTGTCCAGATCGCCGGCAGCACGGCTTCGCATATCATTGCTCCCTGCATCCACATGGATCGCTACCAGATCGGCCGTCTTTTTGCCGATAAACTGAACATCCCTTATACCGACGATCCCCCCACCCTGACGCAGGCCGCCCGCACCGCCCTGCGGGAAAAGCTGCTCACCGCCGACATGGGACTCACCGGCTGTAACATCGCCTGCGCCGAGACCGGTCAGATCAGCCTGGTTTCCAATGAGGGCAATATCCGCATGGCCACGACTATGCCCAAGCTGCACGTCGCTCTCATGGGTATGGAACGGATTGCCGCCACCCTGGAGGAACAAGGCGACCTGTTGCAGTTGCTCACCCGCGGCGCGGCCCTGCAGAAACTTTCCACGTATGTCAGTTTTGTTGGCGGACCGCGCCGGGAAGGAGACCCCGACGGCCCGGAAGAATTCCACCTGGTCATTATCGACAACGGCCGTTCGCGCATTCTGGCTGATCCCGAGTTTCGCGAAGTGCTCAGCTGCATCCGCTGCGGTGCCTGCCTCAACATCTGCCCGGTTTACGGCCGCATCGGCGGCCATGCCTACCACTCTCCCTACAGCGGCCCCATCGGCGCCGTGGTCACCCCCCTGTTGCAAGGGATCAACCAGCACGCCGACCTCTGCAAAGGAGAGAGCCTGTGCGGAGCCTGCCGGGATGTCTGCCCGGTGGAAAACGACCTGCCGCGGATGCTCAGCGCCCTGCGCCACAAATTGGCCTACGGCGATGCCGCCTGGCAGGTACGGCCGCACAACCGACTGGAGGCCTTCGGCTTCAAGTTCTGGCAACGGATTATCGGCAGCCGCCGCCTCTACGACCGGGTGCTCGCACTATTTCGGACACTGCAACGCCCTTTCATCAAGCCCGACGGCATGATCGGCCCCCTGCCCGGACTGGGCAAAGGCTGGACCGAGGGCCGCGATCTGCCGCCACTGGCAGCATCGACCTTCAGAGAACGCTGGCGCGAGATGAACAGAGCAGGAAGGCCGCAGCCGGCGTGCGCGGAAACGGAGGAGCAGCACCATGACTGAGCAGCGCAGTTTTCTTGATCGTATTCGGGCGGCCCTCGACATCGCCGGTCAACAGCAGCCCCCCTGGACGGAACTTTTTCCGCCCACAGACGACCGCCCGACCTTGCACACGCTGGCCAGCCGCAGCCGTGCAGAGCAGCAGACTCTGTTGACGCAATTGCAGAGCAATGCCGTTCCCCTCAACCTGCAGGTCCATACCTGCGGTTCGTTGCGCGAGGCAGCCGACTGCATCACGGCCCTTGCCGCTGACAACGAGCCCGAATTCGGCACCACCAGGGAAATCGTCCTCCATGATCACCCGCTGTTGCAGGACCTGCAGCTCGAAGAGCGGCTGAGCGGAACAGCAATCACCTCCCATTGGACGCGCAATGGTGATGCCGCGGTTCGCCGGCATACTCAAAACTCCTATATCGGCATCACCGTTGCCGACTGGGCCATTGCCGACTCAGCCACCATCGTCCAACTGACCCGGCCCGGCCGCCCCCGCTCCACATCGCTGGTCCCCTCCATTCATATTGCCCTGCTGCCCCTGGAAAAGCTGGTGGCCAATCTGACCGAGGCGTACGCCCTGATTCGTCAGGAACAGAACCTGGATTCCATGGTGCTGATTTCCGGCCCCTCGAAAACCGCGGATATCGAGGCCTGCATGGTGCATGGCGCCCATGGACCGCGAGCCATGCACCTGGTGGTGCTCACCGGTAAATAAACAGCAGACAGAACGGAACAGCATCCATTGTCAGCAAGGAAAAGACCATGCCCCCAATCATCAGTTTCATAGGATGGCACAATTCCGGAAAAACCACCCTGTCCAGTCAGGTGGTGGCGCACCTCAAAGACAGGGGCTACCTGGTGGCGGTGATCAAATCGACCAAGGAAAAGGGTATCGAAACCGACCAGCCACAGACCGACACCGACATCTATCGGAAAGCAGGGGCCGACAGTGTGGCTCTGGTGGCACCGGATCAGCTGCTCTTCCGCGCCAAACCGTGGCAGAGCGATCTGCTCACCTTAGCTCAACGCTATTTCAGCGAGATGGATATCGTCATCGCCGAAGGATTCAAACATGCGGCCCATGTGCCGAAGATCGAGGTCAGGCGCGACGGTGAGTCCCCCCTGCTGCGCGACCAAGTGGCAGGAGTTGTCGCCGTGGCCACCGATCTGCCGCTGGCCGGCGATATCGTTTTCACGCTCGACCAGAGCCAGGCCATCGCCGACTTCATCGAAGCACGATACCTCAAGCCCCCGCAAACAGCTGCAGCAAAGGTCGAACTGATCATCGATGGTGCCGCCATTCCTCTTTCAGCATCGATCCGCAGCCAGTTGCGCACAGCCGTGCTCGCCCTGCTCGAACCCGTACAACCGGCGTTACACGAAAAAGGTCTGGAACTCCAGATTCGTTGCCACCAGTCATCGGAGAAGAGGCGCTGATCAGCAATCCACCCCAAACAGACACAACAGGAGGAGAACATGGCCGAATCGCTCAATTATCCTTCCGAAAAAGCAGGACTCCCGCCGGGAACTCTGATCCATGTCGGCAGACATCCGGCACGTGCCAGCCATATCAACCTGGTAAGCTACAGCGCTGATCATTGCGAGGAGCATCTGGTCCGCTCCATTGACGACATTCTCCGCCACAAAGACACCGATGCCATCGTCTGGGTGGATTGCGAAGGTCTCGACATGGTGGAGATGATCGAAGCCATCGGCCATCATTTCGGTGTGCACCCGCTGGTCCTTGAAGATATCCTCAACACCCACCAGCGACCAAAATTCGAAGAATACGACGGCCACCTCTTTATCGTCCTCAAAACCCTGACCATCAGCGAACAACTGGTGGTCCATCATGAACAGATCAGCATACTCCTGTTCCCCGGCTTTATATTTACCTTCAGGGAAAAGGCCGATGGGTTTTTCGACGGCCTGCGGCAGCGGCTCAACAACGCCAAGGGGCGCATCCGTTCCATGGGAACGGACTACCTGACCTATGTGGTCATGGATACGGTGGTGGATAACTATTTTTCCCTTTCCGACACCATGGAAGAAGCTATTGAGGAGGTTGAAAACAAACTGCTCGTCAGTCCCGGCCGACAGATATTCGCGACTATCCAGCTCCTGAAGCGGGAGCTGGTGTTCATCCGCAAGGCGGTGAGCCCTGTGCGGGAGGTGCTGATGGCCATGCAGCGCAGCGAAACCCCACTGATCCAGGAAAAGACCCTTCCCTACTTCCGGGATGTCTTTGATCATGCCATCCGTGTTATCGACACCATGGATTCCTACCGCGATCTCATCAACGGCATGCTGGACATTTATCTCTCCAGCATCAGCAACCGGATGAACGAGGTCATGAAGGTGCTGACAGTTTTCGCCACCATTTTCATTCCCTTGACCTTTCTTGCCGGAATTTACGGGATGAATTTCGACCACATGCCAGAGTTGCACTGGAAATGGTCCTATCCGATTCTCTGGGGGTTGTTCTTTTTGATTCCGGCGGTTCTCTTGATCTGGTTCAGAAAGAAGAAGTGGTTATAACACCACGTTGGCATCGAACCACGCCCTGACAACGTGGCTGGCGAGCAGGTTCCGGCCGGGAGGTGCCTGCATCAGGACAGAGAAGACCAACCTGTTTGCTGTGAACGAAGCTCTTGCAGGGAAGGGTTTTCCTTCTGGGCCACGCCCCCGTCCCTCTCTTTTCATCGCAGGGAAATCTGTGCCACACACTCCGGGCCATTATTCCGGGGATTGTTGACCTTGCTGCTCACCGGGTACGCCTCCAGGAGTCCATCAGGGTACGGTTCAAGCAGCGCAAGCAATGCTTTCTGACCAGCCTCCGGTTCAAGCCACGGCATAACGGTCTCTCTTTTCAAAAGAACCGGCATCCGATCGTGAATTTCCCGCATCAGGGCATTCGCCTCTGTGGTTATGATAGCGCAGGAGTTGATCATTGTGCCATCTTCGCCCTGCCAGTGATCCCAAATACCGGCCATGAAAAAATAGCCGCCATCGACAGGACGGATAAAATACGGCTGTTTGTGTCCCGCAATCATCTTCCACTCGTAGAAACCACTTGCAGGAATAATACAGCGTCGGTGCTTGAACGGGCCACGGAACGAGGGCTTTTTCTCGATGCCCTCTGCCCTGGCA
>JBFJXW010000125.1:0-11246 GCA_041622895.1 Desulfobulbus sp.
CTCTTTGCCCAGGAAGGACGCAAGGTGGGCATCATCGATGAGGCCACCGATCGTTTCACCATGGAGGCCATCTTCTCCACCCTGACCAATGTTGATTTCGATCCGGACCGCTTTGTCATCCTGATCAACAAAGCCGTAGAACTGCGCGAGGCCATGAAGGCCAAAGTCGCGGCTGCCGGCGGCAAGACCGATTTCACCGAGGCCGCGGCCACGGTTATCCCCACCGGTTCGGCCGCAGAGATGGCAGAACAGGGCAAGGCGCTGCACCTCATCGAAAACCTGGACAGCGACGTCAATATCCGCTCGCTCAAGCAGACCCTGCTGTACGGATTGAAAGGTATTGCCGCCTATGCCGATCATGCCGCCATCCTCGGTCAGACCGATCCGAGCATCGCCGCCTTCTGCTATGAGGCACTCGCTGTTATGCTGGTGCAGGGGTTGACCGTGGAGCAATGCGTTCCGGTGGCCATGCAGGCTGGTACGGTCAATCTCAGGGCCATGGAACTGCTCGATGCCGCCAACACCGGCACCTACGGCCATCCGGTGCCGACCTCGGTGCCGCTGGGCCATCGCAAGAACAAGTGTGTGCTCATTACCGGCCATGACCTCCACGACCTGGAGCTGCTGCTCAAGCAGACCGAGGGCAAGGGCATCGATGTCTACACCCACGGCGAGATGCTGCCCTGTCACGGCTATCCGGAACTGAAGAAATATCCCCATTTCTACGGACATTTCGGCACCGCCTGGCAAAACCAGCACAAGGAATTCCCCAACTTTCCGGGACCGATCCTCTTTACCACCAACTGCATCCAGAAGCCCAAGGATGAGTATAAAGACCGGATTTTCACCAACGGTCTGGTGGGCTGGCCGGGCGTGAAGCACATCACCGACAAGGACTACTCGGCAGTGGTGGATATGGCCCTGGCCATGGACGGCTTCACCGATGAGGTCGACAACGGTTCGGTAATGGTCGGTTTTGCCCGCAATGCCGTACTCGGGGTGGCCGACAAGGTGATCGAGGCGGTCAAATCCAAAGCGATCCGCCATTTCTTCCTGGTCGGCGGTTGCGACGGCGCCAAGCCCGGCCGCGACTACTTCACCAAATTTGTCGAGCAGGTGCCCAGCGACTGCATGGTCCTGACCCTGGCCTGCGGCAAGTTCCGTTTCTTTGACAAAAACCTGGGTGATATCGGCGGCATTCCGCGCCTGCTCGATGTCGGCCAGTGCAACGATGCCTACTCGGCCATCCAGATTGCGGTGGCCCTGTCCAAGGCCTTCGACTGCAGCGTTAACGATCTGCCGCTGTCCATGGTGCTGTCCTGGTACGAGCAGAAGGCGGTGGCCATCCTCCTGACCCTGCTGAGCCTGGGGATCAAGGATATCCGCCTCGGACCGTCCTTGCCGGCCTTCATCACCCCCACGGTGCTGCAGTTCCTGGTGGACACCTTTGCCATCAAACCCGTAGCCGATACGCCCGAAGAAGACCTGCAAGCTATTTTGGGATAATCGTTTTCGTTGGTTGTAACGCCGCTCCTCCTCTTCGAATCGATTCCATTCTAGAGGAGAGGGCGAATCGGCGGGGGTACCAGAAGCCCCCGACAATAAATCTATAGCTCCTATGAGGACAGCGATGAAACAGGTAAAGATCGATCAGGATGAATGTATAGGTTGTGAGACGTGTGTCGAATTGTGCCCGGATGTTTTCGCTTTTGATGCCGAAAAGAATCTGGCCTACGTCACCACGCCTGAGGGCGGCGATCAGAATTGTATCGAAGAGTCAATTGCCGCGTGTCCTGTTAACTGCATCACCAACGAAGAAGAGTAACATACACGAACGCCGGATCAGGCCACTGCATCGTGCCCTGATCCGGCGATATTTATTTCTAAAATCCAGCACCCTTCCTGTCTGTATGAACTAACGGATTTATTGGCAATCCATTGGTTTCACATGAAAAGATGTTGTGTATTGACCTTAAGCAGTTCTTTCTCCCATCAAATCGGGGGCGCGATGGTCACCAGAATCCGCATGTTCGATCCCGCACGGACCCCATGCGGTTCTCGTATTTGCGAGATCAGGATATCACCTGCCTTTGCTGGTATTTCCGCATCGCCTTCACCAAGGAAAAAACCTTCTCCTTCGAGAACCTGGATCGACAACTCGCCATCGAGATCATGCGAGTGGACTGGAAACGTAACCCCGGCCTCCAGGTTAAAATTAATAATTTTGAAATATTCGGAATCTTCCACGAGGAAATAACGTTTCATTGCCCCAGGCGTGAATTCCGTGGTGTCGCTGAGTTTGAGTATTTTCATAGCTACGCTCCGTGTTGAATTGATATTATTACCGCTGTGAAAACGAGACGTTCCGACGCAATGCTACAGACTGGTAACAAATGCTCGTCCGTATTCCCGGCACTGGTTCATCTGCTCCAGATCGGGAGACCAGGTGAGACGTAACCCCTGGTCGACCACATCAAAACCGGAATTTGACAGTTTCTCCGACAGCAGTTTGACGGATTCGCCACTCCAGCCATAACTGCCGAACGCACCTGCCTTTTTACTCTTGAATTTTAATCCTTTGATCTCCTCAAGCAGGCCAGCCATGGAAACCAGAATGCCGTTGTTGATGGTCGGTGAACCCATCAAAATGGCTTTAGATTTGAAAATCTCCGTAATGGCATCATTTTTATCGGTCTTTGCCAGATTGAACAGTTTCACTGTCACGTGCTGATCAGCCTCACGTATGCCGGCGGCAATCTGCTCGGCCATAATCCGGGTGCTGTTCCACATGGTGTCGTAGAGGATGGTGATTTGGTTTTCTTTATATTTATCGGCCCATTGGAGGTATTTCTCGACGATCTGCCCCGGATTGTCGCGCCAGATGATACCGTGGCTGGTACAGATCATGTCCAGGGGCAGATTAAATCCCAGCACCTCTGTAATTTTTTTGATTACCAGCGGACTGAACGGCGTCAGGATGTTTGCGTAATATTTAATGCATTCCTGGAACAGTTCAGCCTGGTCGACGAGATCATTGAACATAAACTCAGAGGCGTAGTGCTGGCCAAAAGCATCGTTGCTGAACAAAACGGCATCTTCGGTGAGATAGGTAAACATGCTGTCCGGCCAGTGGAGCATGGGGGCTTCGATAAAAATCAGTTCCTTGGAACCGAGGCTGAGTTTGTCGCCGGTTTTTACAATCTGATAATTCCAATCCTGATGGTACAGCCCTTGAAGCGCTTTTGCTCCATTCTTGGTGCAATAGAGGGGAACCTCCGGAATATGCTGCATCAGTTCAGGCAATCCGCCGCTGTGATCATTTTCGGCATGGTTGGCGATGACATAATCGATTGTGCTGAGATCAATCTCATTTTTCAGGTTCGCGACAAACTCTTTGGCAAAAGGTCCCCACACCGTATCAATAAGAGCAATTTTTTCTTCCTTGAGCAGATACGAGTTGTAGGAAGATCCTTTGTGTGTGGAATATTCATCCCCATGGAATTTTCGTAATTCCCAGTCAATCTTTCCTACCCATTGAATGTTGTTTTTGACGGTAAAGCTCATGTCTGCCCCTCCGTGTTTCTGATTCTGAAGCGATTGTGCGGCACAGGGTCTACTTGTATCGCTGTCATACCCGAAAACCAGGTACGCCCGGCTTGTCTATTACAGTAAAGATGATATGCCGCAGAGCAAGCCATAATATGCTGTCGTCATTAAATTTAATGGGAACGGCAGCGGTGAGCGGTGCGTGATGATCGTTTCCCTTCCACGGGAGCGGGAATCACATCGTCAACCGTACCGCCGAAACGATCGTCGGCGTGCCAGAGCTTCGGCATGCCCCAGATGGGGCATCGCCGCTACAGATAACACAGTCGCAGCGTCGCATTGTTGCACCTGTCATTGTTGTGTTATCGGTGCATTGTTGCTACTCCAGTAACAATGTGTCACTTGGGTGCAGCTGATACTGTTTCGTAATATTAAATAATTACAGAGCATTTTGTCGGCTATGTTAATATGGCATTAAGCTTGCTGTTTGGTTGTTTGAACGAAAACGCTCTTTTTCCCCGCAGTACAATCAATTAGGCCTATAGTGGCAGCATCGCCTTGCACCGGTTTGCAATCGGCCAACGTGGCCCTCGACGTCTGGCGTATGCAAATCAAAAAAAGCGGACATGAAAATTTTCAATTCCAATACGGTTACCACTGCGAAAACGTTGGCTGTCAATGGCGCGAGCCGCCAGTATTAGACCTCGGCCGTTTAAAAAAAAGGACAGAGTGCATGAACAGAGAAAATATTATTTTTACCCCCATTGGTGTGATTCGCAGTGAACATGTGGTCGCCCGAGAAACACCTATACAGCCTGTGTATGCCAAAGGCTGTAAGGGACGAGTGGAGATATTTCCGGAGTTCGCGGAAGGGTTACGTGACCTGGAAGGTTTTTCCCATATCTACCTGCTTTTTCATCTTAACCAGGCAGGGTCGGTGCAGTTGACGGTCAAGCCGTTTCTCCAGGATGTTGAACGGGGCGTTTTTTCAACCCGTGCCCCGTGTCGCCCCAATGGTATAGGCCTGAGTATCGTAGAACTTGTCCGTCGCGAAGGGACGGTGCTTTATATTGACAATGTGGACATCCTCGACGGCACACCGCTGCTCGACATCAAACCCTATACCGCAAAATTTGACCGGTTGGAAACAACCTGCAATGGCTGGCAGGATGAGGTCGACGAGGCAACGGCGCAGCATCGCGGCCGCCGGGAATATCAGGGCAACAAGAGCTCTGAATCAGTCTAACCTGCCGATCATGTCTGCACCCCGTGAGGTCACCGATTCTCTCAGCGTTCGCAATGGTCACAGTCAATGCGTGCTCTGCGGCAGCCTGAATCCGAGTTCGTTGCAGGTAGCATTTGAGGAGTCCGGAGAGGGCGCGGTCAGAGCATCATTTGTGGCCCACTCTGCATTGCAGGGCTACGACGGCCAACTCCACGGCGGCGTCATTGCCTCCCTGATGGACGCCGCCATGACCCATTGTCTGTTTCATCTTGGCATTCAAGCCGTAACCGGAGATTTGCGCGTTCGTTTTTTTTCTCCCATCGCCTGCGATACCACCGTCGAACTCCTTGCCTGGCTGCATTTTTCCTGTCCACCACTGTACCATCTCAAGGCGGAAATAACTTTTGAGGGCGTGGTAATGGCCAAGGCCGAGGCCAAATTCATGCGCCGTGAATAACCCTATGAAAGCTGACACAACAAAAATAACAATTGTAGTTGATAATCATGCCGGTGCGGGATTGGTTGCCGAGCATGGTTTTTCATTGTGGATAGAAACTGCAAACAGACACATTCTTTTTGACACAGGGCAGGGGAGTGCGTGTGAAAAAAATGCAGAAGCCCTGGGGATTGATTTGGCCGAAACGGATATTCTCACGCTCAGTCATGGTCATTACGATCACACAGGCGGGGTTCCTCAATGTCTTCGGATGGCTCGAACGGCTGATGTGTATTGTCATCCCGGAGCCGTACATCCCCGGCACAGCGTCCGAGACGGCAAGGCTACATCCATTCAAATGCCGCGTACAACCATGCAGGCTATCGATAGCGTACCCTCTGAGCATATGCACTGGGTGCAGCATTCCCTGTTGTTGACCGACACCATCGGTTTGACCGGACCCATTCCTCGTGCAACCGACTTTGAAGACACCGGTGGGCCGTTTTTTCTCGATACCAAGGGGTTGCGCCCTGACCCCATGGATGACGATCAGGCCGTGTGGATCCGAACGGATTCAGGATTGATTGTTTGCGTCGGTTGTGCCCATGCCGGCCTGGTGAACACCCTGAACCAGGTGCAGCGACTCAATCAAGGGATGCGGATACGCGCGATTATCGGGGGGTTTCATCTCATCAATGCCAGTGAGCAGCGTCTGGCACAAACGGTTGCCGCATTGCGGCTCCTGGCGCCTGATCAGGTGATACCGTGTCATTGCACCGGCGATGGTGCGGTGGCCGAACTCAAAAAAACGTTTGCCGATGCCTGTATTCCAGGGAGAGCAGGCATGGAATACCTTTTCTCGAAAAACGGTCTGGAAATCTCGTCGCCAAGCCTTGTCCTGACAGAGAGTTCAACCTGAACAGTAAACGCTGCCCCGTTCCAGTTTCAATGGATTTTCCCCCAGTGGAAACGATTACCCTATAAAATCGGTTCCCTTCGTAATCTCAACGGCTTATACTGGCCGAAACTTGATCCTTTAGCGTTTGACAGAATGACCCAATGCCGGGAGATCCGATACAAGGCGCTGATTCTTGATCAGGATTGCTCTCTGGTTACCTACAACAGTATGGAGGGGAAAATGAGTACGACAAAAGAGGGTATCAATCAGGCTGACAATGAGATGCTGGTTCAGGTAGCGATGGACGCCTTTCGCAGAATCATTGTCCATTATGGTGCCTGGTTTGCCGAGGTGGCACATCAGGTTGGAATGGAAAAAGCCATGGCCGTGGAGGACGATGTCTGGAAGGTAAGCCTGGCCAATCAGATGGATCGCCTGGGGAAAACCCTCGATTTTCCCTCTGAAAATGGTATTCCCAGTGTGCTGAAAACCCTGCCCCGTGAGGACTTGATCGATCTGATCGAGAAGTTGAGCATTAACTGGTTGGCCAATGACGGTATTTGGTTTCAGGCGGTGGAAAAGCGTTTTGGTATGGGCGATGCCAAACGGTGCAATGATACCTGCTGGACACGGTATTCCCCGTTTGAGGCGGAACGAGTCAAAAAATTACTCGATCTGCCTGATAACGGCGGTATTCCGGCTTTAAAAAAGGCCCTTTCTCTTCGCATGTACGCCTTTATCAACGAACAATCCATTGAAGAAGTTGGTGAAAATTGCATTATCTTCTACATGAACAACTGCCGTGTCCAGTCGGCCAGAAAACGAAAAGGGCTGGCTGATTATCCTTGCAAATCGGCAGGCATGGTGGAATATCCCACCTTTGCGCAAACCATAGATCCCCGAATCACGACCGAATGCATCGGTTGTCCGCCGGATGAACATCCGGATAAATGGTTTTGCGCCTGGAAATTTTGTATTGAGTGACGCATTCTGAGATACCTCCAGACACGCTCGTGAGTGTATCGCAGGGCACGTCACTATGTGTCAACGTTTGAGAACGGAGCAGTAACGTAATGAAGATTCAAAGAGTTGTTGATGATATTTATCGGCTTTCCACGAATATTGAAGATTCGAGCTATCTTTTTGAAGGTATTTGGCCCATTCCCCATGGTATCTCGATCAACGGGTATCTGATCAAGGGGGAGAAAAATGTCATCATTGACCTGACCCAGGATATATTTGATTTCCCGCAGGAAATAACCCGCCAGATGGAAGGGGTAACGCTGGGTATTGAAGACATCGATATCATAGTCATGAATCATATGGAACCGGATCATTCCGGTTGGCTCCGTGAGTTTTGTGCCAAAAACAGCAAGGCGGTCATCTATTGCACGAAAAAGGCGATCCCTCTGCTGAAGGCGTTTGCTGATGTGCCACCGGAACGGGCCATTGCCATTACGGACGGCATGGTGCTGGAAGTTGGTGATTATGAACTGCAATTCTTCGATACCCCCAACATCCATTGGCCCGAAACCATGATGACTTTTGAAAAAAAGAGGGGAATTTTGTTTTCCTGTGATGCGTTCGGGTCGTATGGGAGTGTTGATGAAGATGCAATTTTTGACGACCAGATCTCCCATGAAAAACATCAATTTTTCGAAAACGAAGCTCTTCGGTATTATGCCAACATCGTGGCCACCTTTTCCGCTTTTGTTCTCAAGGGGCTGGACAAACTGCAAGGGCTGGATGTCAAAATTATTTGTCCTTCCCATGGCATTATCTGGCGGGATGACCCTGCTGTTATCATCGAGCACTACAAACGTTACGCTGCATACAGCAAAGGTCCGGCGGAACGGGAAGTGACCATTGTCTGGAGCAGCATGTACGGCAACACCAAACAGGTCTTAAACATGGTGATTGAGGTATTGCGAAACAGAAACATACCGGTGCATATCTTCCAGGTTCCCGGAGACGAAATCGGCTACATTCTGGCCAGCGCATGGAAATCGGCCGGTTTGATCTTTGGCATGCCGACCTATGAATATAAAATGTTTCCTCCCATGGCCCACACCATTGAAGAATTACTGGTGAAAAGAGTGACTAATAAAAAGGTATTCCGTTTCGGTTCCTACGGATGGGTCGGTGGCGCGCAGAAGGATTTTGAAGTGAAAACAGAAAAATCCGGATGGGATATTTTGGGTTATTATGAATGGCAGGGCGCTCCAACGGAGGAAGACCAAGAAGCAATTAAAAAAGCCCTGGAGGCCTACTGCGATACGCTGATCGATTTTACCCAGAAACAGGAAGCCGAAGGTGCGGTGTAAGGGGTATTGTTTCGTAAACCTTGACACTACAGGCCGTGATAGCACATCACGGCCTGGTTCGTTTTCTTCAGGTCAATGACTCAATGGCCTTTTGTGAGGTGAATTTTACGGTTAATCGTAGATTACATCATGGACCAGGTGCTTTTTTAACACTTTCCTCTACTTAAAGGTGCCGGCATGCCCGGTGGTTGTCTCTGAAGTAAGATAATCGCCTGATCGTTGCGCGGGGAGCGACGTCCTGACAGCAAACTGGAACATTGTATTACCTGTACGATGACCTCCAAAAAGCCAGATGTAATATGTTGGCGATGTGTGTTAGGGTGTAAAATTGTGGATTTTCCACCAGGAATTAAAAAATAATCCTGGTAGTGCACCACGGAGCGATCAAGAAGTCGATTCCAAAAAATATGTTTATCCAGGAGGATAGGGTATTGTTATCGATTTCGGCTAGCTGTATCGTATCGGTGTGTGTCTCCACAAGAGTGATTGTTTTACCTTTGTTTGATCGTGCTGCTTGCGGATGCAGCTAGGTCCGGTGTATAAGAGGGAATCCGTTTCGTGAGATTGTCACGGGATCGCATGTGTAACTGAATGAATACAGAAGGAAGTCCTGGCTTGCACCTCGAAAACAAGGCTGATCGTCTGAAGGACATACTGCAGGCTCACGGCCGAGTAGCAATAGCTTTTTCCGGGGGAGCTGATAGCTCGCTTCTGCTCAAATGTGCTCTTGATTCACTCGGTGCCGGCAATGTTCTTGTTCTATTCGGCAAATCCGAACTGCTCAAGCCTAACGAGATCGAAAGAGCGGAAAACTGGCTATCAAATAACGGCTACTCAAAGGGTGTTGATTTTGAGATCGTTTCTCTGCAGCCCCTCGATTGGAAAGAATTCGTTAATAACGTCGAAGATCGTTGCTATTATTGTAAGTTTCGTATCTATTCGCTGTTCCGTGAACGAATGGAAAAACGGGGTTTTTCCGTTCTAGTCGACGGGACTAATATTGACGACCTCAAAAGCAGCCGTGCAGGACTTCGCGCCATCCATGAACTGGATGTGAAGATGCCATTGGTCGAGGCCGGCTTAGATAAAGCGGATGTTCGTAGCTTGAGCCGGCAATTGGGACTGGCAGTGTGGGATCATCCGGCATCCTCCTGTCTGGCGACGAGAATTCCTGCAGGAGTGCACATTACCAGCGCGTTGCTTCAGCAAGTGGAACGTTGGGAAGAGGGGATGGAACGCCTCGGTTTTTCCGGTTGTCGGGTTCGTCTGGCAAAGGACCGTGCTGAAGCAGTATATGTGGAAATAGGGAACACGGATTTTGACACTTTGCTTAAGCCGGGTATCCGTATAGCTTTACAGCGTTTTTTTCTAACCAACGGCATCAAAAAGGTGTTCTTGGACCTAGAGGGGCGATAACGGCCAAAACGGTACTATTTTAAGGGCAAAGTCCTTGTATAACCGGGCGTTAGAGCTGAAAAAACGTTTTTTTCTTTGACAAAGATTTTTTTTTTATTTTAGTTTCGACGTTGTCAACAGATGCCGCGTCAGGACTTTGGACCTGACTGTCCTGGCAATGCAAAAACCATTGGGAGGGAAGAATGAACAAAAAGGAACTGGTTGAGTCCATGGCGGAGGCGGCAGATATCAGCAAAGCCGCAGCTGAAAAGGCGCTGAATGGAATGCTTATGGCGGTATCTGATGCACTGTCTAAAGGTGACAAAGTCACCCTGGTAGGATTCGGAACATTTTCCACTGTCAAGCGCACCGAACGTAAGGCGAAAAATCCGCGCACTGGTGCTATTATCGAAATTCCTGCCAAAACCATTGCCAAGTTCAAACCGGGCAGCAAATTATCTGACGCTGTCAATTAACAACGATTTTATATCGATTGTGCATAAAACAGCTGGCTGAGGCCAGCTGTTTTATTTGGTGAGGTAGGCTTGTAACGGATAGTGATGCCCAACAGCAGGCTGCTGCGCACATGGTGGAAGCAAAGGAGTGCAAACTCTTTCGAAAATGGCTGGACACGATGACAAAACCATGCTAAAGGAGTAGCCGCATTTCATTGATGTCGATCTGAAGCATCAAGAAGCATATCATACACGGTTCGGGAAGTGGCTCAGCCTGGTAGAGCACAGCGTTCGGGACGCTGGGGTCGGAGGTTCAAATCCTCTCTTCCCGACCAATCTTTTCTCCTCTGTTTTTCCCTCTTTCTTTATTCCCCTCTTCTTTTTCATACACGCAAGCAGTACATTCCCCCCCTCCAAACCATGCGGAATACCTCCTGTTTTTGCTGGAATTATCCTGATCGACACTTATAATTATCGAATGACTGCAGTTTTGCTTGTACGTCAGTGCATGCCTTCCTGTTTCACGTGTTATCCAAATTGAGGTTATAACGATGCATACCCTGATCATCTGCCCCGGATGCCGGGCCAAAAATCGGATTCCTTCAGACAAACAGCATCTCGCTCCAAAATGTGGCCGCTGTGGTACCTCGTTGAGCGGAGCCCCGGTTTCCGGAAAGGTCAATTCTCTGACCGACGCTGCCTTTCAACAACAGGTCGAACAATCACCCTTGCCGGTGCTGGTAGATTTTTTTTCTCCTACCTGCGGTCCTTGCCGGATGCTCGCCCCCGTTATCGATACTATTGCCCATAAATACGGTGATCGATTGCTTGTTTTTAAACTCGATACTACCAGCCAGCAGAGGAGTGCTGCCCGCTTTCAGATAAAAGGTGTACCAACCCTTCTTTTCTTTAAAGACGGTAAGGTGATTGATCAGTTGGTGGGCGCCGTGCCGCAGACGGAAATCGA
>JBFJXW010000126.1:0-11199 GCA_041622895.1 Desulfobulbus sp.
CACCCCTTTGGCTGCACAGAGAAAGGCATCTTTTTGGCAAATGATCCGGCCGTCGTATTTGGTCAGGTCAAGAGGGATGATCTTGCCGGGATACGGAGCGGCAAAGGCGACTTTCCCTTTCCCGGCACCGGTGTGGGTGAACATGGTGATGAACAACCCTTCGCCGGTGATCAACCGTTTACCCGCACCAAGCATTTTATCAAAAAAGGATCCTGCGTTCGAGCTCTGCGATCCATCTCCGAAAACTGTTTCCATAACTATCTGGTCGTGCATGTACATCATGGCACCAGCCTCGGAAATGACACTCTCCTGATGATCAAGCTCGATTTCGATAAACTGCATTTCGTTACCGAAGATCGTGTAGTCAATTTCATGCGCCTGCTTTCCGGAATAAGGGGGTGGTGCTTGTGTTGCAGTGTTTGTCGTTAATTCCTGCACCCTGCCTGCGGGCTGCCAATCGGCAAAACCATCCCGCCAGACCATGGTGGATGCGCTATATTGACCTGAAGCGAGCCCGTTGCGGATCTGCTCGATGGTAAAAGGGCCAAGGGGGTTGCCATCAATGGCGATAAACCAGTTTGACATGGGAGACCTCAAGTTTGCTTAAAAATAATGAAAATGACCGCTGCAAATAGCTGTGGATTTTCTATGTTGGTATAGGATACGTTCCCTCCCCGATAATAAAAAGATTATTTCACTTTATTCCGTTGTTTTTTTCTTTCAGTTTTTTCTTTTAAGTCCAATTTTTTAGCGAGTTACGATATTTTTCAGGGCGTGTTTGAATTGGGATTGCATTTACTTGCAGAAGATATATAAACCTCCAGGATACAAATAACGCTCCCTTGGTTACAGGATGTGTATGCGGGGGTGCTTCGATTGAAGGCAAGTCATCGAATGCCCAAGTCGACGGCTGAGCAGTCTTTTGAAGTGGAAATAATTTTTCTCGTACATTCGGTCGTATAGAAAGAGAAGTAACGTTCATGCGCAAGTAAACGTGTATCAGGGAAGTGCGGTTGCGTGAAAAGATACGGCCATCAGCATCAGTTTATTTTTTGTGGCGCTGAAGGCCGGTATCGCCGATGAAGTTTTTGAGTGGAGGAGGGCTGGCGATAGGGTAAAAATATAACCAAAAATCGGGTACTTGTTCTTTGTTGTTTTTTTTGGAAAATCGTTGTTGATAATGCTTGTCAGCAGTTCGTATTAGCTGTATAGAGCGCTCCTTATTTTTGATAATTTACTTCCTGTCAACACACCAATGGCGACGGGGTTTGTTTCTTAATCCGTTCTAGGAGAACACGCACATGCTGTACCCGGACCAGTTTGGAAAAGATCCTCTTTTTCCAAAACATTCTGATTTTGCCGTTGTTTTTAAGGATGAGTTGGCCGGTAGAGGCGTAATTGCCTACCGCGCCTTTAAAAAGGGCGAAGTTATCGCCAGAATGGCAGGTCATATTGTCAATGAAATTCGTCAGCACACCTTGCAGCTGACTCCGGAAACCCATCTCTTTGATCCGTATTTCTCTGGTTTTTTTCTCCATTCCTGTTCGCCGAATATCTCGTTGAATATGGATGAACTGACTGTCACCGCTATTGAAGATATCCCGGCGCAGAGCTACCTGTATATGGATTACGCCGAGACCGAGGATGTACTGTTTAAACAGTTTCCCTGCTCCTGTGGGGCTGCCAATTGTCGAGGCTGGATTACCGGTCGCAAAGAAATGCTCAACGCTGAAGTTATTGATTCGCAATTGGTGACTTCAAATCAGGCCCTTCGTTGAATCAGCACGATTACTATAGCTGGTGGCAGAGAGGCGATCTCTGCTACCAGCAGCACCATTTGTTTTTTGCCGGGCGCCGGGTCCAGGATCTTGCAGATCAATTCGGCACCCCTTCTTTTGTCTATTCCACTGCACGGGTACAGGAAAATGTCGAGCGTCTGCACAGCGCCTTGAAAGACGCCGGTTTTTCGGGTCGCTATTCGCTTCATTACGCCATGAAGGCCAATCGCTTTGCCCCGCTGATGACTTTCCTCAAGCAGGCGGGACTCTGCGGTATCGATGCCTGCTCGCCGGGCGAGGTTGAGCACGCGGTCAGTTGCGGTTTTGCACCATCGGAAATCTCGTTTACTGCCTCAAGCCTTTCCGCGCAGGATCTGGCAGTCTTGGCTCGCTATAAGGGCATGTTTATGGATTGCGATTCCCTGCATGCGATCCGCTGCTGGGGACTGCTCAAGCCGGGGACCAAGATCGGTCTTCGGGTCAATCCGGCCATGGGTATTGGTCGGGCCGCTAATGATAAGCTCCAGTATGCCGGTGATGTGACCACCAAGTTTGGTATTTATCAGGAACAGTTCGATGAGGCCCTGGCTCTGGCCAAGTCTTTTGATCTGCAGGTCAGCAAAATTCATTTTCATACCGGTTGCGGCTATTTGACGCCGCAGTTGCAACAATTAGAACAGATAATCGCTCATTGCTTCTGGTTTGTGGACAGGGCCGGAGAGGTAGAGCGGGTGAATATCGGTGGGGGCCTCGGGGTTCCGCATATTGCGGACGATCACCCCTTGGATCTGAATCAATGGGCGGCTGTGTTATATCGCCAATTTGGCGCACGAGGCCTTCATGTGGAAATCGAGCCGGGTGATTACATTGTAAAAGACGCAGGTTTGCTGCTTTTAGGGAAAACCTTTGTCGAGCAGAAGAAGAATACGGTTTTTGCCGGGGTCGATGCCGGATTCAACATCGCACCGGAACCGGCCTATTACAGCTTGCCCTTCCAGCCGGTACCCCTTCGTTATGATGAAGGGGCATGTACGGCGATGAGCGTGGTCGGCAATATTAACGAAGCCCTGGATGTGTGGTATGAGCAGGCATGGCTGCCCGATCTGACCGACCAGAGCCACCTGGCCCTGGTCAATGCCGGCGCCTATTCCTCAGCCATGGCCTCCAATCACTGCATGCGTGGTTCATTCAAGGAATTTCTCCTTTTCTAAACGTGTTTCTTTCGTTTCTCGTTAGATCCGGGGGTGTTCCCCGGATCTCTCCGCATTGATCCATCTTCCTGGGTAAATTTCCCCTCAGGTAGGCAGTTTCTTAGCCTCTTGGTCAACTATTTTCCCTCCGGCTCGCTTGCTGAATAGATGAACCCAACAGGAAAAGCCACCTGTTGAGCCTGATATACCAACGTTTTTTGCGCAGTATCTGCGCTGTGCGTATGGATACAAAGCCCGGATAGCGCATTCGTTACCGCAGTGATATCCATTGTCGTTGGAAAGTATTTTTAGCAGAATGCCGTTATGGCGATGCCGTCTACTCGGCAGGATGAAAGGTCGTAGCGAGGATGGGGTTCGATACCGGGAGGGCAGGAAGGCCAAAGTCCTATTTTTCGGTACGTTGGTCTCCCTGTTTCGAGAGAAATGAGCGTGACGATAAGGAAATGATCGCCTGTTTCAGTTCATTTTTTTGTGTTTAATGTGTTTGGCCGAGATGCCGTGTTGCTTCATCTTGTCGTACAGGGCGGTCTTGCCAACCTTGAGCTGCGTAGCGGCGGTGGAAACGTTACCGTTGTATTTATGCAAGGCCTGATTGATGATAGAGGCCTCAAACTCGGCGACAATGCTCTTGAGCGGCAACATGCCGAGCTTTTCGCTGATGTTGAAACAGTCTGTATTTTGCTGATCTGTCCGGGGATCCTGATCGAAAAGTAGATCACCTTCCGTTATCATCTTACCTTTGGCCATAAGCACAGCACGCTGAATAAGATTTTCCAGTTCACGGACATTACCAGGCCAATCGTGTGCCAGCAGCCGATTGATAATCGATTTTGGAACAAAATCGATCTCTTTCTTGAAAGCTTCGCGGTAGTGATTGACAAAATAGGAAACCAATTCAACGATATCTTCTTTTCGATCCCGTAACGGGGGGATGTCTATGTTAATAATATTGAGACGATAGTACAGATCGAGGCGGAATTTTTTTTCCTTGACGGCCTGGGTCAGGTTAACATTGGTGGCGGCAATAATCCGGACATCGATCTTGACCGGTTCCGTACCACCGACCCTGAGGATTTCGCCGTTCTGCAACACCCGCAGGAGAGAGACCTGCATCCTGGGGCTGATATCGCCGATTTCATCAAGAAAGATGGTGCCACCGTCGACTACTTCGAATTTGCCGACTTTACGGGCTGTGGCGCCGGTAAAGGCTCCTTTTTCGTAACCGAAGAGATCGGCTTCGAGGATCGAGTCGTTGATGGCGTTACAGTTGATCTTGAGAAAAGGTTTGTCGTCCCGGTTACTGGTCGCTTTGACCAGGTTGGCCACGAGTTCTTTACCGGTTCCTGATTCGCCGGTGATGAGGATAGTGGCATCGGAGCTGGCCACCTGGTGGATCATTTCCCGCAGTTCCCGCATCTTGCGGCTTCGGCCCACCATCTTGTCGGCCTTGTGATGGTGCCCCAGCTGACTCTTCAGGCTGTTGACCTGGCGGGAGAGTCGCAACCGCATCTCTTCACTGGCCTGTAATTCACTGATTTTTTGCTGAAGAATAGTTTCTATGCTGGTGTTGAACTGCAGCAGCTCCCGTTCAAAATTTTTACGCTGGCCGATGTCGCGCATCACCAGCATAATCAATTTTTCACCGGTGTAACCGACGAAGGGTACAGAGGAATATTCTACCGGGGTGGCAGCGATCAGGGCTTCGGAAACTTTAGCACCACAGGCAGCTCCCGTCGATTCCGAGAGATGTTTCTGGCAGTGCTGACCCACCTCCTGCAAACAGTCGATTACTTGTTGCGGGCAAGGGTTGCCGAAGCATTCTTGGGCGCTGCGGTTCATATATTCGACAGCACAGGTATCCTTGAGCAGGAAAACCATTTCCGGCATGGCATCAAGCAGCGTCCGCCAGTTGGTACTGAGGCGATGCACCTCATCCTGCATGGTCATTAATGTTTGATCGTTATAGGACACGTAAATGAGTAGGAGAATGGGTTGAGTGGATGGATAAGAGTATCATTTATAATACCATGCCTTGTCAGAAGTACAATTTTTTTTCCGCTTAATCGTATTTTTATTTTGTTGGGCAGCGCAATCAAATTGAAATAACGAAAAAATAGTGCACTGGGTAATTTTACCTATTTCCCGGAAAAGTTTTTTGCAGCATGTTCACCAATTTGCGATGACCTGATGGAAACGGGAAGTCTGATAATTGTGAGAGGCTCACCCAGGCATATTGGGTGGCTGCGGTCAGGTTCGGCTCAATCACGGGCAGGGGCAGATCGTACAAAAAACTGTGCAGGGTGACGCGATAGCGGGTGTAGTGATGCACCACCGTGGAGAAAGGACTCGGATTGGACACCTGCCAGCCGGTTTCCTCTTCGATTTCCCGGATCGCTGCCTGCACGGGAGTTTCTCCTTCCTTTAAGCGACCGCCGGGGAATTCCCACAATCCGCCCCATATGTCATCAGTCAGTCGCTGCTGGATAAAATAAAGAGGGCCGTTTCGGATAATGCCGCAGGCCATGGTGATGTCAATCCGTTGCTGTCGCGCGGCAGGCAAGGGGCGAAGGTCCACTGTGTCCGCCAGCAAGGCGCTACAGTGGGGTTGAACCGGGCAGTTAGTGCAATCGGGTTTTTTCGGTGTGCAGACAAGCGCACCCAGCTCCATGAGAGCCTGATTGAAATTGCGTGGATACTCACGATGGAGCAAGGAGGCGGCCATAGCTGTCAGCCGTTTTTTGGTCGAGCTCAGTTTGAGTGGCGCATCGATATCGGCAAGTCGGGCAAACAGTCGTTCGACATTGGCATCGAGCAGGGGATACGGCTGGTTAAAGGCTATGGACAGAATGGCAGCGGCGGTATAGGGGCCGATGCCGGGTAGATCGAGCAGCTGCTGGTACTGGATCGGGATTTCACCGTTTGTTGTGGCAACGAGTTGTCTGGCGGCACGTTGAATATTGCGGGCGCGGCTGTAATACCCCAATCCCTCCCAGGCCTTGAGGACCGTCTGTTCTGGTGCGGCAGCCACCGCAGCTATATCAGGGAAGAGTGTTATCCATCGCTCAAAATAGACGGTGACTCGTTCCATCTGGGTCTGTTGACCCATGATTTCCGAGATCCACACGTGGTAGGGGATATAGGTTTTTCGCCAGGGTAAAGGCCGCTGGTGGATGGCGAACCAGTCGAGCAGCCGCTGCCTGAAGTCGGCAATCGCCACTTCATTTCCCTTGTCAATCACCGGTGTGTCCTCCTATACTTCTTTTTTCCGTCAGGTTTTCATTTTTCGTTGCGCGTGGAAGGTAGCATGGTACCCCGGAAGTGTCAAAAAATGATCCATATAGTATTGTTCGTCGTTCTCTGGCTGCTGGTGCATCCGACTGTCGGCCGGGCGCTTGCGCCGGATGAGGTCATGGTTGTTGCCAATGTCCGCGCACGCGACAGTCTAAACCTTGCCAGGTATTATATGCAGCAACGGCATATTCCCACCGATCATCTGATACAGATAGCTACCTCCTGGAACGAGCATATTTCCCGCAAGGAGTATGATGAGGAGATCCGCAAACCGGTCCGGAATGCCTTAGCCCGTCTTGGAAAGAACAGCCGGATTCGCTGCCTGATTACCATGTACGGGGTACCGCTGGCAATCCGGCCGCTTGATCCTGGAGAGGATGAGGAAGTACTGCAGCTGACCCGTAAGCTGGAAGTACTGAACCGTGAACAGGAGGGGGCTCATGAAAAACGGCAGGCTGCCATTCTCAAAGAAAAAGAGCAGGTCGAACAATCGCTGGAAGCGCGGAGAAGGATGGATTCCCGGGCAGCGGTCGATTCTGAATTGGCCTTGGTGTTGGTCGATGAGTACCCTTTGGACGGCTGGTTGCCCAATCCCTATTTCCTGGGTTTCAGTCAGCAGGAAACCCTTCTTGACCGGGATTCGGTGTTGATGGTCAGCCGTCTGGACGGTCCTGACCCGCAAACGGTGCGGCGGTTAGTTGACGACGCCCTTTTTGCCGAAAGAAAAGGATTGCGCGGGCAAGCGTATTTTGACGCCCGCTGGGCTGAACCCGAGAACAAAAAGCTCAGCGGCTATGCGCTGTACGATGCATCTCTCCATGCCGCTGCGGACGGCATACGCAAAACCGGACGGATGGCGGTGCAACTAGATGCACGTGACGAACTTTTCCAACCTGGCGAGTGCCCCAATACGGTGCTCTACAGCGGCTGGTACAGTCTGGGGCATTATGTCGACGCCTTTACCTGGGCGCGGGGCGCCATCGGCTACCATATTGCCAGTTCCGAATGTGCAACCCTGAAACAGACTGGTTCGCAGGTCTGGTGCAAGCGCATGCTGGAGGAAGGCATTGCCGCAACCATCGGTCCGGTGTATGAACCCTATGTCCAGGCGTTCCCTTTGCCGGCACTGTTTTTTCTTACCCTGACCGAGGGCTACCTCAGTCTTGGCGAAACCTATCTGGTCAGTCTGCCTTATCTCTCCTGGCAGATGCTGCTGATTGGCGATCCTCTCTATATGCCGTTTGCGCCACAATAAACACAGCAGTCTTTTCACTCACACCCTTATTCCTTTTGTCGGATCGAAAGCGCAGAGCCACTGATTTTTGCTTTGCAAACAAGGCTATTATGGTAGAAGGGGGTTTTTGCTTGTATTTTTTCCTCTCGCCGGATCGAACATGAACACTCTCCTCTTCCGTCAAATCTGCTCGCCCCGAATGCTGGTCGCCTTTCTCATGGGCTTTTCCTGTGGGGTGCCCCTGCTCCTGACGTCCTCGGTGCTGCAAGCCTGGATGACGGAGCAGGGGGTTGATCTTTCGGTGATCGGACTCTTTTCGCTCGTCGGCTTGCCCTATACCCTTAAATTTCTCTGGGCACCGGTGTTTGACCGCTTCACCTTGCCGCTGTTCGGCCGGCGGCGGGGCTGGTTGCTGGCAATGCAACTGGTGCTGTTCGTGGTGCTGATCTGTCTCGGCCTGACCGATCCAGGGCGCACCCCTTGGCTGGTCGCCCTGGCCGCCTTTTTCGTCACTTTTTTCTCCGCCTCCCAGGATATCGTGGTCGATGCGTATCGAAGAGAGGATCTGCGCGATAACGAACTTGGTCTCGGTAGCTCTTTCTATGTTAACGGGTATAGGGTCGGTATGTTGTTGGCGGGCAGCGGTGGCCTGATCCTTGCCGACCATATTCCTTTTGCTCAAGTCTACACGCTGATGGCGGCTTCACTGCTCATTGGTGTCGGCACCACGCTGCTCTGCCGGGAACCGGCCCTGACACGGGGGACGCCGAAAAATTTCCAGGAAGCTGTCGTACACCCCTTTGTCGATTATTTTACTCGTGATCGGGCCCTGCTGCTGCTGTTGTTTATCCTGCTGTATAAGATTGGTGACCAGATGGCCACGACCATGACCACCCCTTTTTATCTGTCACTGGGGTTCAGTAAGACCCAGATCGGGGCGGTGGCCAAACTGTTCGGTTTTTGGGCTACCATAGCCGGCGGTCTTTTGGGCGGTGTAATTCTGCTGCGTATCGGTATTATCCGCAGTCTTTGGTTCTTCGGCATCCTCCAGGCACTCTCCACTCTTGGGTTTTCTCTGCTTGCCCTGCTGGGCAATTCACTTACCGGGCTGGCAACGGTGATCGCCTTTGAAAACCTGAGCGGCGGCATGGGGACCGCAGCCTATGTGGCGTATATGGCATCACTGACCAACAAGAAATTCACCGCCACCCAGTATGCCCTGCTCTCCAGCTGCATGGGGATTCCCCGCGTGCTGGCTGCCGCTCCCACCGGCTGGATGGCTGTGTCTATGGGATGGGCCGTTTTCTTTCTCGTTTGCACGTTGGTTGCCATTCCCGGCCTGTTGCTTCTGCCCATGGTGGCCAAGCAATACCGTCGGGATTCGCAATAACATTTTGAGTTTGTGTACAGTTGTAGTACATTAGACAGACTGTTCGTTAACTTAATTCACCTTGCTCAACTCTTTCGGAATGTCAGATGTCGATTAAAATATACAATACCCTGAGCCGCAGGAAGGAACTGCTTCGCCCCATCGAAGAGGGGCATGTCAAACTCTATGTCTGCGGGATAACCTCCTACGATTACTGTCATATCGGCCATGCGCGGTCTGCCTTGGTCTTTGATATGGTGGTGCGCTATCTGCGCCATCGTGGTTTGAAGGTAACCTTTGTTCGGAATTTTACTGACATCGACGATAAAATCATCAACCGGGCTAATGAACAGGGCGTTGACGCCTCCAGCCTGGCTTTGCGGTTTATCAATGAATTCTACACCGATATGGACGCGCTCGGCACCTTGCGGCCCGATCTCGAACCCAAGGCCACCGAGCACATCAATGAAATGATCGGCCTGATCGAAGAGCTGATTGCCAAAGACATTGCCTACCAGTCGGGCAGTGATGTGTATTTTCGAGTGGCGCAGTTTGCCGGGTACGGACAGTTGTCCGGTCGTAGTCTGGAAGATATGCAGGCCGGAGCCCGGGTGGAGGTCAACGACAAGAAAGAGCATCCCATGGATTTTGTCCTCTGGAAGGGGGCAAAACCGGGCGAACCTAAATGGAGCAGCCCCTGGGGCGAAGGACGTCCCGGCTGGCATATCGAATGTTCGGCCATGAGCAAAAAATATCTGGGTGAGACCTTTGATATTCATGGCGGCGGTAAGGATCTGATTTTTCCCCATCATGAAAATGAGATCGCTCAGAGTTGCGGTGCCACGGGGAAGACTTTTGCCAACCTGTGGATGCACCACGGTTTCGTTACCATTAAAGACGAAAAGATGTCGAAATCGCTGGGGAATTTTCTCACAATCCGTGATGTACTGAACCAGTACGATCCGGAGGTTCTGCGGTTGTTCATTTTTTCTACGCAGTATCGCAATCCTCTTGATTTCACCGAGACTGCGTTGCAGGATGCCCAATCCGGTCTGGAGCGGATGTATGAGTGTTTGGCACAGCTCGAAGCGTTAGCCGAGAGTGGGCCAGGCGGTGCCTCCAGTATCAGCGATAAAGACCGTAACGGGTTGCAATCGCTGGTTTCCCGGTTTCACCAGGCCATGGATAACGATTTCAACACAGCCCAGGCCCTTGGTCATCTTTTCGATACGGTTAAGCTCATCAACAAGGCCATGCGGGGCTTGCCCCAACACCCGATCAGCGAGGATTTGCAGCTGTTGCGCGAAACCGGTACAGCCTTCCGCGATCTGGCCGGAGTGCTTGGTCTGCTGCGATTGGATCCGGCGGCTGTAGTGGCCGAGAACAAAGCAAAGGTCATGGCCGAAATCGATCTGGACGAAGAGGAAATCCAGCAACTGATCGCCAAGCGCAATCAGGCCAGGGCAGCCAAGGACTGGGCCGCTTCCGACGAGGTTCGCGATTATCTGCTCAGTCATCGTATTGTATTGATGGACAGCCCTGAGGGAACCACCTGGGAAGTGAAAAAATAGCTGAAACAGATCGTCTGTAACCCGAATTCACTGCATATTGAGAAGGGAGGGAATCATGACACGAATGCCGTCAGTAGCCGATCGTTTTTATCCTGGAAATCTTGAAGAGTTGCGTTCCGTCATGGACAAGCTCGTAACTGCCGTGGCTGCGGAAAATAAACAACAGGCTCTGGCTGTTGTTATGCCGCATGCCGGCTATGTCTATTCCGGTGCCACCGCAGGCGCTACTATCAGCCGGGTGCAGGTGCCGGAAACGGTAGTCATTTTGGGGCCCAATCACCATGGCCGTGGTGCCGACCTTGCCCTGGGGACGGAGGACTGGTCCATGCCCATGGGAACAGTGCCGGTAAACCGGCAGCTGGCGGCCGCCATTCTCGAACAATCCACCGATATCGTCGAGGATCAGCAGGCCCACCTGCTGGAGCATTCTCTCGAGGTGCAGGTACCATTTCTCCAGCAGGTCCAGAAAAAATTGCACATTGTTCCCCTTGTTGTCTCGCAGATCCCGTTTGCGTTGTGTCAGACAGTGGCCCATGAACTGGCTGTTGCCATTACGAGCTATGACCAGCCGGTGTTGATAGTGGCTTCCAGTGATATGAGCCATTACGAATCGCGTCAACAGGCAGCACGAAAGGACCAAATGGCCATTGAGCGTATTCTCGCCATGGATCCGCAGGGACTGTATGCAACGGTACTCGGTCAAGGGATCTCGATGTGCGGCGTCATGCCGACCACCATCGCGCTG
>JBFJXW010000127.1:0-11147 GCA_041622895.1 Desulfobulbus sp.
AAACGACAATATTTATTAAATAGATGGATATTTGGAGATGAAAAGAGTCCATTTTGGACACAAGTAATTTTCAGAAAAAAAAACACAATTCCAGAATCCTTTACGCCAAAACTATAAACATATAAAAACGCTAGAGAACGTATTGGAAATAAGTGAAGCAACTCTGTATTCGATAGTTACACTTACCGGTAGCTATCATTTCAAGGGAGAACTGCCCGCAAAAGTTGTCGATATAAAAAAATTGATACCATATATTAAATGCAGGGATACGGTTCTGCTAAAAGACGATGAAAAGGAGAGAGTTACAAAAAAAATATTGTACTATAAATCCCAAACCACTTTAAAAAAATCTCTTCAACACATTGTCAATGTAAGAAATAGAGAAAATAAAAATTACAAAAAAAATCTCTCTGTATATGAATTATTCTATGAACTAATCTTGAAAAATCGTGTTTTTTTAAAACTAGTAATTCTATTTTTATCAACTCTCTCTATTTACATTTTATTAAATACTAGCGGACTCAACCTGCATCAAAATACTTATTCCTCAAAAATCATACCCATAGATGCAATCAATAAAAAAATTATACCGCAAAAAAACAATACGAAAGAAATACATCCTGCACAACCGACAAAATTTCCTGGAGCAATTTACAGCTGGAAAAATGAAAAAGGTATCAGGGTGTATTCAAACATAGGATTTCCCAAAAACGGGAAGTATACCGAAGGGAAGATCGAGTGGCAATGAGGGGAAAGTTTTCTCAACCTGCTGACATTCGCATATCCGTCTCGATGCACCAAAAAACATAGCAATTGCCCTGTCAAATATCCCAGCAAACGTTTCTGCTCTGTCGACCATGGCCCTGCTACTGATACCAATTGGTATCGGAACGTAAAAAATACGCCCCATTCCTGTTATGTTTTTTTATCCATTGATATCATTTGCACCCAAACAAATGAGAGGAAGAATCATGCTTGAAAAAAGAAACAAATGGATCAAAAAAAGGTTCGGTACTATCAGCGAAAATGCACTCAATAGCATTGATACGGTTAGCGAAATCGTGTGGCCCGATCTCGTTCAAAAGTACGAAATACAAGGTAACATTTTTACGTACAGAATGTTGGCAGATATTGAAGAACATGCGGAACGCATTGCTGAAATATTTAAAAACGGTGCTGACGAAATGGTTGGCAACAGAGAGATTGAATGGCACCATCATCCGGACGATATCGTCAAAAAGGTAAAGGAGGGTGACTGGAATTTCTATGGGTGCTATCTGGATGACGAATTGATTGCCGCTGAGTCGATGCATATTATCCGGGGCGATCGGATCATGGAATGGGTCTGGGGATGCGTTGATCCTGTGCATCGGGGCAAGGGAGCGTGGCGGAATCTCGGCAGGTACAATGATCTGCTTGTTGCGATGAGTGGGGCTCAAGTAGGATCGGTTTCGGTGGTAACTACGCACAAATATTCCCAAATGGCGGCAGAGCAGGCAGGATACACGCCAATGGGCTGCTTCATCGGCAAAAGGTTTTATGGCGGTTCCGATAACCGCTATTATCGACACACTCTCATACATTATGCAAAGCTGTATGGGGACACGAGCGCAAAATGCTTACAGGATTTTCAAAGTATGCAGCTCACCGAAGCCGCTTCCGAACTGGTTGCCGTTGTCCAGAAGCTTTGGGAAAAAAATCAAAAAAAAGGGGCACCAAAGCGGTGAGACTGCTTTTCCGGTAAATATATCAAACGGTTATCGGCAACAACCATTTACAGGTGACATACATGACAAGCAACATTCCTTCAGTTGAAGAGCGGAAGATGAGCAGTATCTTTGAGCGATACCTCACTGTCTGGGTCGTAATATGCATCATCGGGGGCATTCTATTAGGCAGACTGCTGCCAGACTTGGCAAAAACTCTGGATGCCATGTCGATCACCGTCAACGGTGCCCCCGTGGTTTCAATCCCCATAGCCGTGTGCCTCTTTTTGATGATGTACCCGATTATGGTAAAAATTGATTTCAGCAAAGTCATCAAGGCCGGCAAGAGCGGAAAGCCTGTTTTTTTAACGCTTTTTATCAATTGGGCCATCAAACCGTTTACAATGTATGGCATTGCGCTGTTGTTTCTCGGAGGTATTTTCAATACGCTTATCGGCCCTGAAGCCACTGATCTGATAAAGATGCCGTTCGGTCTCGACCTGCCGGTTGGCGCGGTCCACGGAGCGGGAACGGTCGTTCTTTCCGATGGGGTCAAGCTGCTTGAGATACCATTATGGCGCAGTTATTTAGCAGGCTGCATTCTCCTGGGAATTGCCCCCTGCACGGCCATGGTATTGGTTTGGGGATACCTGTCCCGCGGCAACGATAGCCTGACCCTGGTAATGGTGGCCATCAATTCCTTAACCATGCTGGTGCTGTATGGCATTCTGGGTGGTTTTCTGCTGGGGGTGGGCAGACTGCCGGTGCCCTGGCAGGCGCTCCTGCTCTCTATTTCCATCTATGTTGCGCTACCGCTTGTTGCCGGATATTTTTCACGAATATGGATCATCGGATTGAAAGGGCAGCAATGGTTTGAAGAACAATTTTTGCACGTGCTGACCCCGGTGACCATTATTGCCCTCTTGACCACCCTGGTGCTTCTATTCAGCTTTAAGGGTGCGGTAATTTTAAACAACCCGTTCACCATTCTCTGGATCGCCATTCCACTTTTCCTGCAAACGATTCTTATCTTTGGCCTGGGATATGCCGCCGCCAAAATCATGCATCTGTCGTATGAAGATGCCGCACCAGCGGCCATGATTGGCGCCTCGAATCACTTTGAAGTGGCTATCGCCACCGCCACTATGCTCTTTGGCCTCTCGTCTGGTGCTGCTTTGGCAACTGTTGTTGGCGTGCTCATTGAAGTGCCGGTTATGTTGATGCTGGTGAAATTTTGCCTCAAAACGAAACCGTATTTCCCGAAAAAGCCTTGAGCGTCGAACAAGGGATCACGGTTGACGTGGACTGTATTGAAACACCGGGTCCCGGAATTCTGGTCACTCCTGAAACCAACGAGCGCAACGTAGAGTCTGTTTACAAGAAATACGCGCTTCATGATGCGGTGGCAGACCGTTGCACCCGCATCATGAAGTTGAATGTTGCCGGCGTACAGCAAACCAGTCCCCCACTCGGCGGGGGCATTTATCTTTGACATTTCAGTCCTCGCCGCTACCATATCTACATGGTCAGAAGAGTTCGTGGTACCCCCCAGGCTCCCCGCATCAGAGCACCCCGCGCGATACTCATCGTCAACGCCCTGCATTGCTCCTTAGAATACCGATAAAACGGACGCATCAAGGAACAGGAACCCAGGGCGAAGCTTTTTGTGCTTGCCCCATGCCGGTCACGACGAGCAACAATTCAGCCAGAATGGAATGAAGAACCATGGTTTTATGTAACGTCGAAAGAATAACGATATCCTCCCCATTCACACGCCTCGCCTTGGCACTCGTGGCAATGTCCTTGCTGATGCTGGGTGGCTGCGCCGGAAGACCTGTCGGTAGGGTAATGGAAACAACGGCCTATTGCGGCTGTTCGTATTGCTGCAGCTGGGAACGGGGCAGCTGGATGTATCTCAAGCTGGATTTCTGGAATCGCTATGTCAGCGCCGGTTCCCAGGAAGGCCAGCCATACAGCGGGCGCACCGCCAGCGGTACCAGTCTCCGTGAACCTGCACCCGGGCTGTTTTCCATGGATTCACTGGAACAACCCTGGATGATTCCATTTCGCCTTTTTCCATGGTCCCTCCTGCCCGAGGATGGCACCATTGCCGCCGATACCCGATATTACCCGTTCGGCACCCGCATGTACGTGCCCGGATACGGCTGGGGCAGAGTGGAAGACCGGGGCGGTGCCATTAAAGGCAAGGACCGGATAGATCTCTATTTCAAATCCCATCAGGACGCCCTGCAATGGGGCAGAAGAAAACTCCGAGTGCAGATCGAACACCGCTAAAACCCCTTGCCTCAGCAAGAGTATCTATACGCGCAACAAGCCTTTCTCCATCCGACCTCTGATCACGACGCGCGACAGACCGTATCCATTACCGCTACCTGTCCGACCACATCCCTTCCGGGGACGCATGCAGTGTGCCCCTGGCTCGCATCCCCCTCGACTGAGGGATAGCTCTTCCTCTTCCCAATCGAAAAACTGAAGAGCCGGGTCTGCCTGCGATTGGCTTTTACAGGAAATAATGTTTATTGTGCTTGCATTGCAAACAAAACGTTGCGCAGAGCGTATACAGATCCTTTGCTGGATACCATACCATTGACGGCAAGACTTCCCGCTCCATGCGCCGCGATGACGATTTTCAGCCCGAGTGCTGTAACCGTCATTACAAGAACGTCGGACTCATTCAATCGGGGCAGACAGGCGCAACACCTCTCCCTGAAGCAGCCACCAGGGATATTTTCCCGGGAAAGGGAAACAATACAACAGGTCACCCGGTTTCAGTTGCAACAAAAGGATCAAGGACCAAGGGGATAGATAGCAGAGAAACCCTTTTTTCCAGAGCGACATCACCTCTACCTTGAAAAGAGGATTGTTCAATACCAGCTAAGGAGGAACAATGAAACCTGTAGGATTGATCAGTATGGGTGGATATATACCGGCCAAAGCGGTTCCGAACAAGAAACAGAAGCAATTAGTCAATTTTTTACAAAGTGAAACGCTCCTCCATTCTGCATACATCAATGAGATAGAAGAGTACGGTCACTTGCCGGGTACTGTAGAGACCAATTATGACGGCTGGGAAAGCCAGCCCTGGTTTTCCAACTGGTTAAAGAACCTCCCGCCGCACAAACAGCACGACCCCTTTCAGGGAACAAAAGAAAGACGAAGAGTGCCATTCGATCCTGTGTCAACACGAGAGTCCGTCACTCCGCATCCGATGTTGTCTTCTGATGCAGAAACGCTGGCGGGAGCGCTCGCCCTGTTCAACGGGGGCATTACTCCAAACGATATCGATCTCGTCCTCTGCAATTCTTTAGTACCGGATTGCAATGCGCCTTTGAATGCCTCCCTTGTCCAGCACAAGTTAGGACTTAAAAATGCTGGCGCATACAGTGTCGACACCTGTTGCGCCTCCTTCATCACCATGCTGGAAATAGCTGCAGGGCTTGTACGTTCGGGCATTCACAAGAAGGTACTTGTCGTCGCCAGCGCATTAGACTCCCACATCAATGACAAATCCACATATTACAGTGTCGACACTGGAGATGCCGCTGTTGCTGGAGTCGTTTCCCAGGTTGAAGAGGGCTATGGTTACCAGGCTTCCCATTCTACCAGCCATGGGAACCGACATGCTGCCATTACTTTCCAGCTACGACGCCCTGAATTGCTTACACCTACAAGCCATGGCCCCACCTATGAACAGGTGTTTGTAACGTTTAACGACCAGGATCTATGCAAAGAAATCGCTGTAAATGCGCAACGCGACCTGGTGGAGGTGGTAAGCAGAACGCTTGCCAAGGCGCATTGCTCTCTGACGAATATTGATTTCCTGGTGACGCATCAGCCCGTTGCATGGACGGCCCATGCCTGGAGAGAGGCGCTCAACGTGCCTCCCGAGAAATTTTATGAATCGTTCGAAAGATATGGAAACATAGGCTGCTGCAGTGCGGCTATGAATTTTCTTGAGGCACTTGAGAAGCAGTTGATCGCTGAAGGTGATATCGTCGTGATGGCTTCTTCGGGAATAGGAGAAAATCACATCGCTTTGCTGGAACGCGTTGCACCGAAACTGGTAAGGAGCGTCAGCGGATAAAAATTTCCCTCTGACATCACCTGTCACCCCCAGGGCACCCCTTGGACACACCTTTGAACCGCTTGCAATGACTGAAGATATATAAACAACGGCAACGCCCCCCCGACTGCCGCCTGTGTTTGCCGACCGGCTGACGAAATCGTTTGCCCGATTCTTGCGCATCGAAGCCTTTGCCGGCGCCGTCCTTCTGTTGTGCACCATCGCCGCCATCGTCATTTCCAACTCCCAGTGGGCCGTCCTTTTTGAACACGCCCGGGAGATTTCAGCCGGGCTTCAGATTGGATCATTGGATTTTACCCGTTCGCTGCGGCAATGGGTCAACGACGGCCTGATGACGCTGTTTATTTTCCTTGTCGCCCTGGAACTCAAGCGGGCGCTTGTCCTGGGCAAACTCAGCAACCCGCGCACGGCCGCGCTGTCCATTGCGGCGGCATGGGGTGGCATGCTCGTGTCCACAGTGTTGTATCAGACACTCCAACGGGGCACCAACCTGCCGACATCGAAGAGTACTCCCCGCCTTCCCCTCGCTTTGCCCTTCGGCAGCTTCCCCATGACGCTCACGCACGGTTTGCTCCTTGCCTTCGGAGGGTAAGTATGGTCCTATTTTAGACTAGAGGGTCACGCCGCTGGCGGAAGGTCAACATGAGCGGTACGAGGGACAGCACTCCTGCTGCAATTCCCAACCCCGCAGGCAGGCGTTGAACCGCCGCAGAGGCGCGACACATTGTGTCGGCGAGCATGGAGCTCGCTCTGAAATTATTGTGAAGGAGCATAGTATGCCCAAGTACATTATCGAACGTAACATACCGGGTGCCGGAAAGTTGTCAGCGCAAGAACTCAAAGCCATTTCGCAGGCATCACGCGACGTGCTCAATGCCATGGGGCCGCAAATTCAATGGGTTCAGAGTTACGTGACCGGCGACAAGGTCTATTGCGTCTACATCGCACCCAATGAACAAATGATTTTGGAGCATGCGCAGAAAGGTGGTTTTCCCGCGGATAGCATTGCCGAAATTACCACGATGATTGACCCAACCACCGCTGAATAGCGGTTTTCGCCAATTGGCTCCAGGCGCCGCCTTCCCTCTTTGCAGCGACGGCAGGACGGCGCCTGAGCCGCAGCGTCCATCAAACAGCTCCTCGCACCTCAGAAAGACCGTTGCCGCTTATCCCGAGAAAATATGGCTGATTCGAATCGCACCTATGAACTGCCCGTGTTGCCGGTGAAAAACGCTGTTGTTTTTCCGTATGTGATCATTCCGTACGTCACCGATCTGCCCCGGTCCGTGGCTGCCATTGATTATGCCCTCGGCCGGGAGGATACCACCCTGGCCATTTTTGCCCAACGGGATCCGCAAACCAACTCTCCCGGCCTGCAGGATCTCTATTCCATCGGCACCTCCGGAGTTGTCCGCCTGTTTGCCCGCTCGGATAACACCGTTCAGGTTTTCCTCCAGGGGGTTGAACGAATTGAGATATCCGAGATCATCTCCAGGAATGCCTTTCTCATGGCGCGGGTCCGTTCCCTGCCGATGCTTCGTGATCAAACCATTGAAACAGAGGCCATGGAAAGGGAGGTCCTTGACCTGACCAAGAGGTATTTTGCCCTTGCCCACCCCAAGCTGGAGGTCAATATCCCGCAAATAGCTCCAGCCGGAGAAGAGTTCAGTCAATTCATCTATCCCCTGATTCAGATGCTGGGACTTCCCGTGGAGCGCAGCCAGGCATTGCTTGAGGCATCAAGCATGACCGTGGTCATGCAGCTTCTTGAGGAGCATCTGCATCACGAGATCCAGATCCTGGAGGTGCGGAAAAAAATTTCCGACGAGGCGCAATCAAAAATTTCCAGGACGCAGCGCGAATACATCCTGCGTGAACAGTTACAGGCCATCCAGAAGGAGCTGGGGGAATCAAACCCGGCTGAGGCGGAATTTGCCCAACTGCAGAAAAAATTCGACGCAATCAAACTGCCCGATGCCCTTTATGAGGATGTAAAAAAGGAACTCCACCGTCTCCAGCAGATTTCAACCATGTCTCCCGAATATCAGGTTGCCCGCTCGCATATGGAACTCGTACTCGATCTTCCCTGGGATTCAGCCACGGAAGACAATCTGGATTTGCGCAATGCCCGTAAGGTTCTGGATGAGGACCATTATGGATTGCAGGATATCAAAGAGCGGATCATTGAACAGTTGGCGGTGATGAAGCTGAATCCCGAGGCGAAATCACCGATTCTCTGCTTTGTCGGCCCTCCCGGCGTGGGCAAGACCTCCCTGGGGCAGTCCATAGCCAGGTCGCTGGGCAGAAAATTTGAGCGATTCAGCCTCGGAGGCATGTCGGATGAAGCGGAATTACGGGGGCACCGGCGCACCTATATCGGGGCCATGCCGGGACGGATCATTCAGGCGCTGCGGCGAACCGGCGTGCGCAACCCCCTGGTGATGCTTGATGAAATTGACAAGCTCGGCAGGGATTTCCGCGGTGATCCGGCAGCGGCGCTGATGGAAATCCTCGATCCTGCTCAGAATTGGACCTTCCGCGATAATTACCTCGACCTGCCGTTTGACCTGTCCCGTGTCTTTTTCATTGTCACTGCCAACACTGTGGACACCATTCCCAAACCCCTGCTTGACCGCATGGAAACCCTGCATCTCTCCGGCTATGGGGATGAGGAAAAAAAAGAGATCGCGGTCCACTATCTGCTCCCCAGGCAGCGGACGGAGGCGGGACTGACCGCTGAACAAATGTTCGTCCCTGAAGAAACCCTCTTTACAATTATCCATCGTTACACCAGGGAAGCTGGTGTCCGGGAACTGGAGAGAATGATCGGTAAACTGGCCCGCAAGGTGGCGATACGTTTTGCCGAACAGATCACCGATCCGGTGACGATAGCCAGCGAAGATTTGGCGGAAATGCTGGGACCTGAGCGGTTTTTCATCGAAAAACTCCGTCAAACCCTGCCTCCGGGTGTGGCCACCGGACTAGCCTGGACGGAAGCGGGCGGGGATGTGCTCTATGTTGAGGCCATCAGCCTGCCCCACGAAAAGGCTATCACCCTAACCGGCCATCTTGGTGAAGTGATGAAAGAATCGGCAATGGCGGCGACCAGTTACCTCCATGCTCAAAGCAGCCAGCTGCATCTCGAGATCCCGGCTGGGGCGGTTCATATCCATGTCCCCGCCGGGGCAACGCCAAAAGATGGTCCCTCTGCCGGACTGACCATGGCTGCTGCCGTGGCGTCCCTCTACAGCGGCCTGCCGACCCGCAGCGACACCGCCATGACCGGGGAAATCACCCTCAGCGGCCTGGTGTTGCCGGTGGGCGGTATCAAGGAGAAAGTGCTTGCCGCCAGACGATCTGGAATACACCGGATCGTTTTGCCTGCAGAAAATAAAAAAGATCTTCATGGGCTGCCTGAGTATGTAATGACAGGGGTGGCGTTTGTATTTGTCAACAGTATCAAAGAGGCACTGGCGGCAGTTATCCCTGGCCTGGTGGCCGAATAACCGGTACGGAGAAACCATTGCGTCTTCTCGGTGCTGGCCCGTTACGAGAGGAGTGCGACAGACGCCCCCCTGACCGAACAGTGGGAAAATCGTTCTCTACCCCATTCATCAGCTGACTCCAACAACAGGATCCTTTATGCGACGGCACTGCTTTCCTTCCCTGCTCCTTTTCGTTTTGATCGGAACAATTTTTGGTTGCGCTGGGCCGCAGAAAGTGCAGACCGACAACTTATTGGCAATCCCTGTCCGGGTTGCATCGGCCGACTTGGCCGTAACGATACTTGGAATATACGGGCAGGTGGACAAAAAGACCTTGGTGGAGGAGTACGGTTGGCGTGAATATGTCCTGGAGATAGAAAATATCAGCAGGAAGCCCCTCACCGTCCACAACGTCAAATTGTTGCGCCAAGACGGAAGTTATGTGAATTCTGCCTCGACCTATGAACAAATCATGGCACCACCGGATGTCCAGGCCGAACTGACCGGCGATATTGCCGAAACTGCAGCCAGCATTGCCGTTGGGCAGGTCATTCCCTTTGGCGGTCAAATCGTCAGCATATTTTCAAACGCCGCTTCCGGCACATCTGCACGGGCAAAGGCGAAAGCGAAACGTGCCTTTCTGTTGCGCGTACTGAAGGATGTTGAACTTGCGCCTGCCGGCAAGGTGGAACGCAGTGCGTTTTTGCCCCATATTGCCAAGGTCAAGGTACTGGTCGTCGATTACGCCCAAGAGGGCAAGGCATACCGCATGGAACTTCCGTTGCCGATAGAAAAACCCTAACGGTGTGCACACATTTCCCCATTCCCCGACAAGAAGGAAAAGATGTAGCTTATGAGTGAACAGCAAGCGAACAACCCATTGCACGGTATTACCCTGGAACAGATCGTCACCAGCCTCGTTGACCATTATGGCTGGAAAAAGTTAGGTACGCGCATCAACATCAAGTGTTTCAATAGCGATCCTTCAGTGCAATCCAGCTTGAAATTCCTTCGGAAAACACCTTGGGCCAGGGAAAAAGTCGAGAGACTCTACCTGGCCACGCAGAAGAAAAAACGCCGTTGAGCGTTCCGGAAAGCATGCCATAGCCAGGCAGAGGGGACGGCAGCAGACCACGACAACAATCCCGGTGGAACAACGACGTGAAAAAAATAGCAGCAACGGTGTACAGGGCGCTGTTGACAACGGTCCGTAAGACCATACCCGCACCCGAGCCCATCCGCTCTTTCGCCCGCTGCACCCATCTTTCCAAACGTCCTGATCTTGTATGAAAAAAAGCGTTGAGGAGCACCTATGCTTACCATAGACGGATCAGCCGGCGAAGGCGGCGGGCAGGTACTGCGGAGCGCCCTTGGTTTATCCCTTGTAACCGGCCGCCCGTTTCACATTGCAAACATTCGCGCCAACCGTAAAAAACCGGGCCTGATGCGGCAGCATCTCACCGCTGTCCTGGCAGCGGCAGAGATCGGCAATGCGCAAACTGATGGAGCGACGATCGGATCCGGCAACCTGGTTTTCACCCCTGGCAACATCACTCCGGGTGCCTACCATTTTTCCATAGGATCCGCCGGAAGCTGCACTCTCGTCCTCCAGACCTTGCTCCCAGCCCTGCTCATGGCAGACGGTCCATCCTCGCTCATCGTCGAAGGCGGCACCCATAATCCGATGGCACCCCCTTTTGATTTTCTTGAACAGACGTTCCTGCCGTTAATTCATCACATGGGGGCTCAGGTCAGTGCGCGCCTTGACCGGCCCGGATTCTTCCCCGCGGGCGGCGGCCGGGTCACCATTGCGGTTACGCCGGCAGGCACACTGCAGCCTATCGAATTAAT
>JBFJXW010000128.1:0-11054 GCA_041622895.1 Desulfobulbus sp.
CTGCGGTCGCTGATACAGCAGAATGATGGTGCGACTACGGAGGAATTGCTTGCCATGTTGCAAGAACAGGGCGGGGTTGTGTTGAAAAAAGCTGACAGCAAGGCCTTAACCTTGTTTTTGCACCTGTTTTTCAAAGGCAATCGGCAACCGGTGGCCCGGACACTCCTCAGCCAGCAGTATCCCGGCATCGGCACGCCGTTAAACCGATTGCTTGATCAGGGAATTTTCAGGTTGGAGAACGAACGGGTCTATCGTGATCCCTTTGGCGAATCGCCTCCCTTTTATCCTGCTCCGGAACAGTTGACCGCTGAGCAGGATCAGGTCCTGGCTCGTCTCTTGTCGGCGATTACCGCCACAGACTTTGCACCTTTTCTCCTTTTCGGTGTCACCGGCTGCGGCAAGACCGAAGTGTATCTGCGCGCCGTACAGCATGCTTTATCCCTGGGGCGGACCGCCCTGGTGCTGGTGCCTGAGATTGCCCTCGCCTCACAACTCGAAGCCCATTTTTATTCCCGATTCGGCTCGCAACTGGCAGTACTCCATAGCGGGTTGAGCGACGGCGAACGCTTGGATCAGTGGCAGAGTGTACTACACTCCGCGGCAAAGGTGGTGCTGGGCGCCCGCTCTGCCGTGTTTGCGCCACTTGAACATGTAGGAATCATTATTGTTGACGAAGAGCATGAACCTGCCTACAAACAGGAAGATGGTTTGCGCTATAACGGCCGGGATCTGGCCGTACTGCGGGCAAAATTGGCGATGTGCCCCGTTCTGCTGGGCTCGGCAACTCCTTCCGTCGTCAGCTATCATCATTGCATGGAGAAAAAATATACCCTTTTGACCATGCGCAAGCGGGTAGCGGACCAACCGCTGCCTGTGGTGGAGATTGTCGATTTAGCCTCGGTCAAGCGGTCCCGTCCTGATCTGGTTTTTTCCGACCGGTTGATCAGTGCCCTTGGGGAAACACTGGAGCGCGGCAAGCAGAGCCTGTTGTTTGTCAACCGCCGCGGTTTTTCTTCCTTTATGCTCTGTCGCGATTGCGGACATATCCTGCAATGCAAACACTGTCAGGTTTCCTTGACCCTGCACCGCAGCAAAAAAAAACTGCTCTGCCACTACTGCGGCTACACGCAACACCCGGCGATCCTGTGCCCGGCCTGTGGTTCCACTCGGGTGGCCGGTTTAGGCATCGGTTCGGAACGGATCGAAGAAGAGGTGCAGCAACTCTTCCCCGAGGCCAGGGTGGCTCGCCTGGACAGTGACACTACCGCCAATCGTAAGCACTATCTGGCGACCCTCAAGGCGGTGCGATCACGGCAGGTCGATATCCTTATCGGTACGCAGATGATTGCCAAGGGGCTGCATTTTCCCCATATTACGCTAGTGGGCGTGGTCTGGGCCGATTCAGGGCTCGGCATGCCTGATTACAAGGCCGCGGAACGTACCTTCTCATTGCTTTCCCAGGTGACGGGCCGGGCAGGGCGTGGCGAGGATCCGGGTCGGGTGATTCTGCAGACATATCAGCCCCATCATTATGCGGTCGCTCTGTCGCAGCATCATGATTACACCGCCTTCTATGAACGTGAAATCGCTGTGCGCCAGCCCCTGGCCTATCCCCCCTTTTCCCGTCTAATCAATATCAGGTTCAGTGGGGGCAATGAGCAGCAGGTGCAGGCGACAGCAGCCGGAGTGGCCGATTTTTTTCATCGCCACCAATGGCCCGCAAAAGTGGATATTCTCGGACCTTCGCCGGCGCCGCTGGTGAAACTGAAAGACCGGACCCGCTGGCAGTTACTGTTGAAAAGCCGGTACCCGACTGTGCTCCATCAACTGTGTGATGCACTTCTTGTCGAAAAAAAAAGCTTGTGTCCGCAGGCCGTGACCATGAGTTTTGATGTGGATCCTGAGAATATGATGTGATCGATTATCAATCGATGCTGCGCAACGGAAAGGAAAAGAAAACGCCCCGACAGAAAGGAGGGAGGGAACTGCCGGGGCGCAGGAGGGTTGGGTACCTGGTTCTTGCGAGAGAGAGAACGAAGACGTCGTTACATTTTATGATGACGGCCGCCCATGCCTGTCATGGAACAACCGTGGCCCATCATCAGCATCTGCAGGGGGAGTCCGGTTTCCTGGGCCTTGATGCGAAGTTTTTCTCGGAGGTCAAAGAGTTCGCCGGCGACCTGTGAAGCCTTGACGGTATCCGGTGTTCCTGCGTTCAACACGGCGCGCATGACTGCTTTCTTTTCCGCTAGCTGCTTCCTGAGATCAACGGTTTCTGCAAGGAATTTATCCCTGGCCTTTTGCGCTACAGTATCCGTCTGGTATTGACAAGGCGCCATGCCTTTATTTCCATGGTGACTTGGGTTGGCAGGTTGGGAAAGGGCAGACTGGGTGATAGCCAATGCGATGCCGCTGGTCAGTATTGTCGCCAATATGATTTTTTTCTTGCTGGTTGTCGATTCCATAGTGTTTTGCTCCTCATTGTGCATTGATTGACGGGAGATGGTTACCTGTTGTTGATTCCAATCTAGCGATAACCGTGCCAGAATTGAAATTGTGATCTATTATATTAATATAATTGGAAATATATCTGAAAAAGATAGTTGTGCAGAAAGAATATATAGAGTGCTCCAGATAACTGTTCCTTTCCTACCCAGGTCAAAACCCGCGGGCGGGTAAAAAGTACTCAGACGGTTTGTCGATGCGCTGCGGGGAGGTTGTCGAATCCGGGGATGGTTGTGATCCTGCGAACGGATCTGTCCTGGATTGATCCTTGCATAACTGAAAGGTATGAAAATGCGACTGCAGAATTTTGCCCGACCGGCATATATCTTTACTTCTCCATGGCTTCTGGCAGCAGCAGCGGGCTTGTTGATCATCATCGTCGTTACCTTTGCCTTTCACAACTTCAGGCTGGAGCAACGATTGATGACCAGTGCCATGGCACAGAAGGCCGCAATGCTGATGCGGGTGCTTCATTCCGGATCACGTGCCTCCTACATCAACGGGTTACGCAAGGATTACTGGAATAACGACCCCTGGAATGTTCACGTGCAACGGGTTGTCGATCATCTTGCTGAAGATCCGGACCTGCAATTTTTGGCGTTGGTGGATGCGAAGGGAAAAATTATCGCCCATAGTGACCATAGCCGCGTCGGCAGTATGCAACCCCTGCCTGAGATACCGGATGAAAGAACGATCGGTGAGAATGAACCGCAGATGGTTTTTTCGGTGCATGCCACAAAGGAATATGGCCGCGTTTTCGAAGCGGCTCGAGAGTTTTCGCCTGTCTTTCCGGCCATGGCGCCGCTGCCCCTGCGACCTTCACGAGGCGGGCATAAAGACTTTTTTTTGCATAAACGTGAAGAAAATCGACCAATGATGCGATTTTTTCCGGAAGGTGGCCCGACGAGAACACATTTTTTTGTTCTCGTTGGCCTTGATATGCAGGGTTTTGATCGCACCATGGGACGGTTGCGTCTACAAATCGTTATGTTGTCCGTGGCGATGCTGCTGGTCGGATTCGGAGGCTGGTTTTCTCTGTCCGTGGTTCAGAGCTATCGGGTCTCCCAGAAAACACTTGAAGATATCCAGGCATATACTTCGCTACTTATCGCTAAGCTGCCGGTCGGTGTCATCGCCACCGATGCATCAGGTCGAATAACCACCTGGAACCAAGCCGTTGCTCAACTGACCGGTATTGCTAAAAAAATGGTGACGGGAAAAAAACCGGAGAGTATTTTGCCTGAATCCCTGGCTGTCTTTTTTCAAAAAGGTATGGATGAGAAGGGTGGGCAAAACCAACGGGAAAAGGCGTCCAGTGTCCGCATTTCCTTTGGTGCCCGTCGTTGTGAACTGCTCTGTCATCCTCTGTTGATCACCGACAGTCAACAGCAGTATATGGGCAAGGTGTTGCTGATATCAGATGTTACGGAAATCAAATCACTCGAACAGCGGATGCGCGAAAATGAGCGATTGGCAGCGATCGGTCGAATGGCCGGTGGTGTTGCTCATGAAGTACGCAATCCTCTCAGTTCGATTAAAGGGTTGGCGCTACTTTTGAAAAACAAATTTCCGGCAGGCAGCAAAGAACAGGATACGGCCGAATTGCTCATTCAGGAAACCGAACGGATGAACCGAACCATCACGGAAATGCTGAGTTTTACACGGCCCACAGCATTGCATCTCAACCCGGTTGACCTTGCTGCTTTGGTTCAACGAAGTCTGGAGTTGATCAGGGCGGAGGTCATTGAGGCTTCCATTGATACAAGGCTGGAGGTTCAGGAGGGATTGTTGCCCGTGTTGGGCGATGTTGACCGGCTGCAGCAGGTGATAATGAATGTTTTGCTGAACGCCATGCAGGCCATGGAAAAAGGCGGTAAGCTGACGGTTACTCTTGCTAATAAAGAAGACCTGAACGATGTCGAGCTACGGATACATGATACAGGGGAAGGCATTGCCCCGGACCTTCTATCCCAGGCATTTTATCCGTACTTCACCACCAAACAGGGAGGGACCGGCATCGGGCTTGCCATTTCCCAGAAAATTGTTGTTGATCACGGCGGCTCTATCGATCTGGAAAGCGAGCCCGGAAAGGGAACCACGGTGATCATACTGCTGCCTGTGTACCGTTCTGCTCAGGCCTGAAAAGGCTCGTTATGGCTGCTTGGTATCGCTGGTACAATTCGTACTGAAATGCTTATTGAGAAACTCGCATTCCAGGGGCGTGAGATCAAAACGCAACTCAGCCTCCAAGAAAACGCTGTGCCGTTTTTTTTCCGGATGTTTTTCCAAGGATTCGGCTATCCATACCAGTGCTTTTTTGAGATTTGCCGATTTGCAGCGCAGCGGGGATTGTTCACTCATAGGGCTTTTGTTTTTCCTTGATAGCTGTTGCTTGTTCCAGGGGATGTGTTTAGAATGTACAGCAGAGACAGCAAAGCGGCAACCATGATCGACTGCTAACGGTACGCTTATATTGTATTAAGGCCGCCTTGACCAGGACACGATAATCGTTCGATGCTATCAGCAGTCAAAAGAATAAACAGACGGGATATATAATGGACAGTCTGGCAGGACATTTTCTCATCTCCACACCGCAGATGCCTGATCCAAGATTTCAGGAACAGGTGATCTACCTTTGTGCGCATAATGAAGAGGGTGCCATGGGGCTTGTCATTAATAATCCTAATCCCGAAATCACCCTATTGGACGTTCTGCATGGCTCCAGTCTCATTATTCCTGAAGGCCCCCTGCCTCCGGTATATATGGGCGGTCCTGTTGAACTGGATGCCGGCTTTATTCTCTATTCCGGCAAGATCCATGACCGTCATGCCGTGGAAGTGAAACCCGGTATTTTCTTGAGCCGCGATTCCCGGTTGCTTGAGGATATTTCTTCAGGCAAGGGGCCTGAACATTTTTTGTTCATGCTGGGGTACGCTGGTTGGGGTGCAGGTCAACTGGAAGGCGAACTGGTCGAAAACGGCTGGCTAACCGTGCCGGCTGACCTGGATGTCCTCTTTCACACCCCGGACGAACAGAAATGGCGAAAGGCAGCCCAGAAATTCGGCATCGATATTTCGATTTTTGGTGATGTCATCGGCTACGCCTGATTGTTTATTTCTTCAATCTTACCTTACTCAATTCTGACGTCGGCTCCCTCCGGTCCCGACGTTTTTTCTTGCCATGAATGATACAACCAAACATGTAGCTTCCGATATCTTTGAATGCGCCCGCTGCGGTTTCTGCTGCCACGGAGAAACCACAGTCTCTCTCGATGAAAAAGATCAGGAACGAATGATAGCAGCCCTCGGTCTGAGTCGCGAAGAGACCCTGCTGCATTACTGGCGGGTTACCGGTTCCGTGGTGCAGATGCAAGTCCGGGACGGTCACTGCATCTTTTTTGATCAGGAGATCGGATGCACAATCCACGAAGGGCGCCCGTGGCGATGCCGGCAATGGCCGCTTCATCCGAGCATGCTGGCTGACGAAAATAATTACCGGACCATTACCGAATCCTGTCCCGGTTTTAAAAAAGGGATCAGTTATGAGCAATTTTGCCGTATCCTCAAGGATCTGCTGGATCAACAGGATTGCCGGTAAACATCGGGATGAAATTTCTTATACCCCTGCTCGGCAAAACCAGGGAATCCTACCTGGAAGCTGGTATTCGTGATTATGCGGCCCGGCTGAGCCGTTTTGCCGCAGTTGAACTGCCTGTGCTGAAAGAGCGGCACAGCCGAAAAGACCCGGATGAGGTGGTGAAACAGCATGATGCGGAGTTGTTGCTGGAGCAGGCAAGCTGTGCCAATTTGCTTGTTGCGCTGGATCCCAAAGGAAAATCTCCAGACTCCGAAGAACTGGCAGCGTTGATGACCAATTGGGAAAACCAAGGGATCGGCACGGCCTGTTTTTTGATTGGGGGGCATTTGGGTTTACATAGCTCGGTGCTGCAACAGGCCGATATGCTGTTCTCGCTGTCCCGATTGACCTTTACCCATGAAATGACTCGCATGATTCTACTGGAACAGTTGTACCGCGCCTGCACCATCAAGGCCGGCCATAAATACCACAAATAACCATTTTTTCCCTGGAATGCCTGGTTCTCGCGAACCCTTGATTCCGTGTATTTTCTGCCTTTTCCGTTCAGTAGAGATTGTCGCTTGCCTGGCGGGTAATTCCACCGTACAATAGCTCTTTCGTCCGTTAGGCCAACAGTATGGTTGCAGTAATCAGGCGGTGACTAACATAGCGATACGACATGAAATGACGAGTACACAACAGCAGGCAACGAAATCTGAGCCATCCGGCACCATGCAATTTTTCTGTCCCGTCCCGGATAAAATGGTCGAACTGGCCAACGCGCTTGCCCCTGTTCTTGAACCCGGGGATGTTTTATTTCTTCAGGGAGAACTAGGGGCTGGCAAGACAACCCTGACGCAGTATTTGGCCCATGCTCTTGGCGTCGGCTCGGATCAATATGTATCCAGTCCGTCCTTTGCCCTGTTGCATGAATACAGCGGTCGTTTACCGGTGTATCACATGGACCTGTATCGACTTGGTGACGAAGAGGATGTAGAAGCCGCCGGTTTACTCGATTTTCTTGAGTCGCAGGGCGTGGCTCTTGTCGAATGGCCAGACCGGCTCGACTCGCAGGCGCCAGAGGAGCGGCTTGTCGTCCACATTGACATTCTACCGGACAGTGCACGGCTGCTGACACTGGAGCCTAGAGGTGACACCTGGCGTCAGAAGCTCTGCTGTGTTGCACAGCGACTTGCCGCACTCGAGAACCGGTAGCAATTATAACAGGTCCAAACTCTTTGCTGCCTACAGCAGGTGAACGTTTCGGGCCGAACTCATTATTTTTTCTTACTCTATTTCATGAAACAAAAAATTATTACGCTGCAACCTTGCCAGAAGAAATACACCTACGACCAGGACAAAGCCTGTACTCCGGAGGAAACCGTTGCTCGTTTTCAGGAGCGTCTGCGGGCTACCAAGCTTGATATTCTCAAAGAGATTCGCCGCATCGATAACGGCCGCCTCGACATCCCTGTCTATTTCAGTGTGTGCGGTACCGATGCCCATGCAATGATCGGCAACAAGAAACAGATGGGCAAGGGGTCGACACCGGAACAGTCGCGAGCCAGTGCCTGTATGGAATTGGGAGAGCGGTTCAGCTTCTTCAGTTTTTTGAAAGAGGAAAGTAATTTTCTGACCGGCGACTATGCGGCCATGGAAGCGCTGGGGTATCCGGTCTTGCCAATGGAAACGCTTTTGCAGTCCGTGCATGACGATTCGCTTCCTGTGCAAATGCTGCGAACTCTGCTGGCCGATCTGCCCATGCAGTGGACCTGGGCATTGCGGCTCTCCGATCATACGCCGTTGCTGGTACCGTTTTCCTGGTTTTATGCGATCAATGAATTTAATGGCCCGTCCGCAGGTAACACGTATGAAGAAGCGGTGATCCAGGGGATAAGCGAAGTGGTCGAGCGCCATGTCTGCGCTCTTATCACCCGTGACCGTCTGCGGCCGCCACTCATTGATCAGGATGCGGTTACCGATCCGGTGGCCCTTGAGCTATTGGCTAAGTTCAAAAAGAACGGTATTCAGTTGTATCTCAGCGATTTTTCTCTGGGTACCGGTATCCCCACCATCGGCGCCCTGGCTTGGGACCCGGCCACGTTTCCCAACCAGAGCGAGATTGTCTATACTGCAGGTACCACGCCGGATGCCAATAAAGCGCTGATCCGTGCTTTGACCGAGGTGGCCCAACTGGCCGGAGATTTCAACAGCGGTTCCAATTACGTGGCCAGCGGCCTGCCCAAACCGTTGAGTCTGGAAGAGGTCACCCATATCATTGACAGCGGCCGTACCACCACCCTGGCCGAGATGGCCGATCTCAAAGATACGGATATCTATCAGGAGGTACGCAACTGTGTGGGAGCACTGCAATGCAACGGCATGGAGGTGCTGGTGATCGACACCACGCATCCTCAACTGCAAATACCCGCGGTGTATACTATCATTCCCGGTGCCCATTTCCGCGAGCGAGCCATGGGGGGAAATGGCGCCTTGTTCGCGGCCAAACTGGCCGCTGGTTTGCTCTCGGGTGGCGATCTCGACCAAAAGCTGGCAGCGATGCAACAACACCTGCCGGATGCGTATTATCTTCATTTCTACCGCGGCCGCAATCTGTACGAGCAGGGCGAGACCGAGCCAGCTCTGGCCTGTTTTAACCATGCTCTGCGACGTGATCCGAATCAGGAGGATCTACCGTATCTCTATTCCTACAAGGGCTGCTGTCTTCGCGATCTCGGCAGGTTCGAGGAGGCTATTGCTGCTTTGAAACAGGGCCTGCTCCACGATGAAGAACGACCGGATATCTATAACACTCTCGGTGTCTGCTGTTACAAAACCGGCCGTTATGATGAGGCCGTCGAGCATTTCAGCCGTGCCGTGGCCCTCAATCCGGCATCGGCCATCGACTATGCCAATCTGGCACTGAATCTTGAACAGTTGGGAGAATACGATCAAGCCATGGCCAATTATGAAATCGCTCTGGCGCAGGATCCCTCCATTACTTTTGCCGTGGAACGTCTTGTCGGACTAATGTCAGCTACCGGTGCCGAAAGGAATATTTCATGAAACCCTTTCCGCAACACCCGGAAAAAATACTGATTCGATCCACCAACTGGATCGGCGATGCAGTCATGACCACGCCGGCGGTGCGGTCCATCCGTGAAAATTTTCCCGAAAGTGAAATAACCATGCTGGTTCACCCCTGGGTGAGCGATGTTTTCCGCTACAGCCCCCGGGTCGATCAGTTGTTTCTTTATGAAAAAAAGGGGCGACACAGCGGGCTGAAGGGTATGCTGCTTCTCGCCGATGAGCTGCGGGAGCAGCATTACGATTGCACCATTCTTCTGCAAAATGCCTTCGAAGCAGCATTGATCACCAAAGTCGCCGGCATTCCGGTTCGCGGCGGGTATACCACCGACGCTCGCGGTATGCTGCTCACCCACGGCGTGCACAAAGAGTTGGATTTAATAAGTAAACATCAGGTGCATTATTACCAGCGAATGGTTCTCGGTCTTGGCCTGAGACTGGCACCCACGCAATTGGAACTGTTCATCCCCGGCGACCAGATCGACGCAGCCAAACGGCGGGTTGAGGAACTCACCGGATTAGGTACGGGGAGCGCACCGTTGATCGGGTTTAATCCCGGTGCCGCCTTTGGTCCTGCTAAACGCTGGCCTGCGGAGAAATTCGCCGCCTTGGCAGATGCCCTCTGCCGACAGACCGAGGCTCGAATCATCCTTTTCGGCAGTGCTGCCGACCAGGAGACCGCCAAAGCCATTATTGGCCGAGCCGCCCCGGCTACCGGCAACCGGATGATCGATCTCACCGGCACCACCAGCCTGATTGAAGCTATGGCGCTGATCGGTGAATGCGATGTCTTTGTTACCAATGATTCTGGTCTGATGCATGTGGCCGCAGCCCTGCACACCCCCATGGTGGCAATTTTTGGTTCCACCGATCACATCGCCACTGGTCCGTATTCGGATAATGCTGTGGTTATTCGTAAACCGCTGCCCTGCAGTCCCTGCAAAAAAAGCATTTGTCCGGAAAAACATTTTCAGTGCATGAAACTGATCACCAGTGATGAGGTCTATGCAGCTGTCGCCCGAATTATGAAGGAACGCTAATGACTGGTACACCATTCGATCCTTCCGACAACAACCCCTTGCAACCGGCAGTGTTTCTTGATCGAGACGGCACCATCAATGAACAGATGGGGTACATTAACCACCTCTCCCGGTTCCACCTGCTGCCCGGTGTGGAACAGGCCATCCGCAGCCTCAACGAATACGGATTGCCGGTAATTGTGGTGACCAACCAGTCCGGTTTGGCCCGTGGTTATTTTCCGGAATCACTGCTTGATGCGGTCCATGCGAAGATGCATCGTCTCCTGGCAGAAAAAGGTGCGCATGTCGATGGACTCTATATCTGTCCGCACCACCCTGAAGCAAAGGAAGAGCGGTTCCGACGCAACTGTAATTGCCGCAAACCCAAAACCGGGCTTTTGCAGCAGGCTGCGGCCGAACTCGGCCTTGATTTGCAGCGTTCCTACGTGGTTGGCGATCGCTGGTCTGATTTGCGGTGCGGTGCTGCGGTAGGGGCCACCACCATCCTGGTGCTCACCGGTTACGGTCGTGGTGATGCCAGCTATATAGGCCCAGGGCAGGCGGTACAGCCCAATTACGTAGCCGAAGATCTGCAGGCTGCGACCCGCTGGATTATCGCACAAAGAAAAGTTGCCCCATAATCGTTCGGTAGACATAAAACGGTTCGGCAGCAATGCTGGTCGCTCTTGTTTCTTTGTACACATTCATCAACTGCTGGAGGATGCAATGAACAATCTATTTTCCAAGGTGTTGACGGCCTTCGTAACCCTGATACTCATGTCCGGCTGCGGCTATAACGCCTTGCAGATGAAGGAAGAAGCTGTTTTCAAAGCCTGGGCCGATATCGAGTCGAACCTGCAGCGAAGA
>JBFJXW010000129.1:0-11008 GCA_041622895.1 Desulfobulbus sp.
CTTCCGCCATCTGGCTCCTGCAGGAGTTGCCGGTGCAGAGAAAGAGTATGGTTGTTTTTTTCGTATGCATAATGAGATTCGACTATGCGGATTTTCGTACGTGGCAGACACCGGTGACGGTAATTGCCAGAAAGAACATCAATACAGGGCCGATGATCCAGTTCTGGACCAGCGAAAGGATGAGGACCCTGGTGTTTTTGAATACCTGGCCCAGCTCTTCGTATTTCACCTTTGCCAATGGCGGGTACATCATCATGATAAGGCCGATGGCGATGGGAATATTTGTTGTGCCGACCTGGAAACTGATGATCACTGTATTCATTGCCGGGTAGAGATAGCCGGTTATGACGCCGAGAAACATTACCAGGAAAATCCAGAGGGTAAGGTAGCGGTCCAGAAACGATAGCCTCTTACTGTTCATCCTTTCCATTGTGAAACACTCTTATTGATCATTCGTTGAATCCGTAACGGCTCAGAGCCTGCGTTTTGTATCGTTCCCGGACGCTCTCGGATTCAGGTATTCGTTGTGCGGCATGGCATGCCATTTTTAGTTGATACAAATTTCAGGCATCTTTTTTGGTCCTCTACGGCGATCTCCAATCCGGAGCAGTGCTGCTTGACACCGGCCAGTATCGCCGAACCAAGTGTTTGGTCTTCTACCACCCGGTAATACATCCAGGTCCCCCGCCGTTCCCCGTCGACGAGTCCGGCGTTACGAAGCAGAGCCAGATGACGCGATGCGGTTGACTGGGGAATCTGCAGGGATTCCATCAGGTCGCAGACGCATAACTCACCGTTGTTCAGGAGTAACAGAAGCAACCGAAGCCTGGTGCTGTCGGAGAGTGCTTTGAATAGCTGAATCTCATTTTGCATAGGGTCTTTCCTGTTCGAAAAGGAGTCTCTTCTGTCGTCAAAATGACTCCAGCGTGTATATCCTGATATTCGGATATATGATTATTGTTTTCATATCCGGATATCCGGATATAGCGCAAGTGTTTTTTTTATCGTCTCATTCTTTTTTTATATCTTGCTGAAAGGAAACAATTAATTCCCGGTGGCATCTCGCCGGATGGTTATGTGCCGGCAGAGGTGATTGAAGGTATCCTTAACGAGTTACCTTCCGTTAGTTGGTACACCAAGCCATCCGACAGACAGAAAAGGCGGTACCATGAGATGGTTCCCCACACATATACTTCCGAGTGTGAGCGATGCGTGCAAATGTGGAAAAAAGAGTCGACGAGATACCTGGCCATTGATGATGATGGCCAAGACACGGGAGGTATCAATTGGTGAAAGTACAAGCAGCAGGACCAGGGCTGTTTTTCGAAACAATTAAAACTGGCCAGGTAAAAAAAAAGCAATCAGAGCAACCAGAGTCGCAGCTAGACTGGTGTGGGCAGTAAAAGGGTGATAATCCAGACCGTTACGGACCCGCACTTCACTCGATCATCTTCAGGAGAGGCGGTTCGTTAAGGAGCGCCGTTCTTACACGCTTACGGACTTAGGACTCGCATGAAAAGGTACGGTTTCGACTGCGGTAAACATTTCCAAACCCAACTTTTCTGTTCAAATATCCTTTATACCCTGAGTGCCTGCTTCCGCACGAATGTGCACGGTACCCTCTTCATATGCGGAAAATGTTTGCAGGAGTTGCTCCTTTGTAAACAGCTGGTTAGCCGCCAAAGACGATCGAAATCCGGTGAAGATTCGGCGTGGATGTATCTTCATAATGCCAACCCAGTTTTCGGGTTAATTGATCGGTCAGTTGCAAACCGAGGCCAAACCCTAAATTCTGTTGATCGTTATCGGCAGGCGTCTGGGGATTGAGAATAGCGACAGAGTTGCCCTGCTGGCGAATGGTTATGGTACCTTCCCAGGTATGCTGAAAAGCATTGCGGATTAAATTGCCCAGCACAATCCTGACAGGGAATTCAGGCAGGCAGACCGAACAGGTGCTCGTTTCGATAGTAAGGTCGACGTCTTTTCTATCGAGCAAATACTGCATTTCCTCCACCAGTTCCGCCAGCACACGGTCCAGCTCAAACTCTGTACCCGGCAGTGCTTCCATCTCGGTTCTACTGAGCCATAAAAGCGTTTCTGTCAGGTACTGCATGTTCATTCCAGCCCTGTCAATGCGGTCGACTACTTTTTCCAGCCGGTTATTTTTTTCTACATGCCGGTTCTCTTTTATCTTGTGCAGTAATTCTATATTGTTCCGGATTACAGCAATGGGAGTACGGAGTTCATGGCTGGCATGCCGCAAAAAATTATGTTCCCGGTCAAGACTTTCCTGCACCGAAGAGAGGCTGTTTCTCATCAGTTCGGCGAGTTCATTAAGTTCCGGGTACGAAAAATCCGGCGGCGGTTCACTCAGGTTTCCCGGGTTCAGTGAACGGGCCCATTGTCCAAGTGCAGCAACGGGTCGTGATACACGGCGCAGCAGCAACATGATGACGCCTCCCATTATTGCTGCGATTGCACCACTTATGGCAAGCAACATATGTCTGCTTTGTGCTGCATTTTTACCAATAAGTGGAGGCGCCGTCGCCTTGGTACCATGACGGACGATATAGAGGTTCTCGTCACGTTTCTGGTACCTGTAAACAAAATACATGGCCTCCGGCGGCCGGTACCATTGGGATTTGGCTTCTTTTATAGTCAAACCGAGCGCAGTTGGTTGATTACTAAATACAAGACGTAATTCCTGGGGCAGGTTTTCCCATTTTTCTGCAACCTGATAGCCCCTGAAATTTTCCAACGGTTTGCGTCTGGTTTGTGGCACCAATTCGAGATAATTACGTGCGGCCCCTTCCATATTGCTCGCTGTAACACTGTCCATCCCCAGACGATAATAATGGGTACTCAGCAGGGAATAGCCGATGACGAGCGTCGCGCCGAGTACTAAAAAGGCGAGCGTAACAAAGAGCTTGAGGCTGATTTGCTGCTTCATATTACCTTCTCTCGTATTGCAAAGCCGTGTCCGGCTACTGTCTGCAACAAGGGGCTGAAAAATGGAGCATCGATAGCTTTGCGCAAGTGAAAGATATGTACTTTCAAACTGTTGCTATCGGGAATGTCGCCGTTCCAGACAGCTTCTTCCAGATCGTTCCGGGAGACGACTTCGGGGGAAGCCCGAAGTAACACCTCCAGCAGACGCCATCCGGTTGGGGATAATTTTATTGCCGTGCCACCTCGGCTGACGGTTTTATCTGTCAGGTTCATTTCCAGATCAGCGCAGGACAGCTTTTTTACCTGACCGCTACGTCGACGAGCAAGCGCCTTCAGCCTCACCACCAGTTCCTGCAGAGCAAAGGGTTTGACCAGGTAATCATCGGTTCCGGATTCAAATCCCGCTATTTTATCATCCAGGCTATCCCGTGCGGTCAGCATCAGGATGGGCGTGTCATCACCACCCCTTCTCAGCTGCTCACAGAGACTGAGCCCGTCCAGGCGCGGCAGATTGAGATCAAGCAACAAAACCTGATACCCCCCCTCTTGGGCCAGCTGCAAACCGGCCATGCCGTTTGCTCCATGATCGCAGCGTATGCCTTCAAGCTCCAGATATTCGACGACGGTGTCGGCGAGGTCCAGATCATCTTCAACCAGGAGTACGTTCAGCATATCCGCGCCTGTTCTTTTTGAGGAAAATACCAGTGTTTCACTGCGGTCAGCATCCGTGCGGCATCAGCCTGGATGAGTAGCAGGGAAGGTATCAGAATCAGTGTAATTACAGTCGCAAACAGTATACCATAGGCCAGTGAAACTGCAGCAGGGATAAGAAACTGGGCCTGAAGCGAGGTCTCGCCGAGCAGGGGCATCAGCCCGGCAAACGTTGTGAATGAGGTGAGCAATATCGCCCGGAGCCGACTGCGACATGCCTGGCTGATCGCCTCACGCAGATCAAGCCCTTCATCTCGTAAAGTATTGAACCGAGATACCAGTAACAGGCTGTCATTGACCACCACACCACTGAGCGCGATAATGCCGTTGAGTGACAAGATCCCCAAAGAAAGATCATTGAACCAGTGACCGAGAATGGCACCCACTATGCCAAAAGGGATCGCGGTCATGATCAGCAGCGGCTGGACATACGATTTCAACGGAATTGCCAGCAGCATATAAATCATCAGCATGGCGATAAAAAACACCTGGACCATGGAGCTTTGGGTTTCAGCCTGCTGCTCGGCTTCACCCGCAAAATGAATGGCAAGCCCCGGGTAGTTCGCTAATAGGCCAGGTGTTACCGTTGTCTTCAAGGTACTGACCAGTTCGGTTGCGGACATCGCATCCTTGTCGATATCCGCGGAAATATACACAGCGCGTTTTCCGTCGATACGGGTAATAGTATCCCTGGAATAGCCGTAGCTGACAGTAGCCACACTGGAAAGCGGCAGGGCCGTGCCATCACTGGTTCGCACCGATGAACGTAAGAGATCGGCACTATTGCGACGCTCGTTTTCAGGATACCGGACCTTCACTTCAATTTCGTCATTATTTCGTTGGTATCGCTGAACAACCTGACCACTGAACCCCTGCAGGATCTGGGTTGCGAGCATTTCCGTCGTCATGCCGAGCGAGCGTCCCTGTTCCGTCAATTCCAGCTGTATTTGCGGTTGCCCCGGCTCCAGATTATCTTCGATACCGCTCACCGAAGGTATCGCCTGCAACTCTTTCTTCAACGCGTTTCCAGCGGCGGAAAGAAGAGCATCGTCTGCGGCGCGAAGTTCTATACGCAAGGCATCGACCATTCGGCGGGTATTCTGGACACTGAGGGTCCGTGTACCCTCCGGCATACCCGCCAGCTTCTGCCAGTGACGGGTAAAACTGTTGATATCATACGGTGCATCACTGCTCAGTTTCAACGTTATGGTACCCGATTGATTGGCCTCGGACAGTACCTGTAAACTTGTAATATAAGATGTGGCCGACTCGCCGCTCAGTTCATGATCTGTCTGATATGCACGCTGTTCAAGAATACCCAGGGCATCGTGGGTCTGACCGAAACTGGTATCGTTTTGCATGATGAGTGATGCGACAACGGTATCCCCTGGGACATCCGGGAAAAAACTGACGCGCAACCTACCGGTAAAAGGCATGGAAACAACAAGAATAAAAAGTGCCACAAACACCAATGTCACCGCATAGCGATAATGAAGCGCGTATTCAATAACCGGTCGGTAGCACCGTTCTGCAAACAGATTCAGGAGCCGGTCGGCACCGGTCTGGATACACTGCCAGAGACGCAGCAGTCGGTTGGTTGACGTTTGCTTTCGAGTATTTAGATGTGCCAGATGAGATGGCAAAATCAGTTTCGATTCAATAACGGAGAGGATCAGGCAAATACCAACAACTAATGCAAACTGGGAGTAGAGTTCACCCAAATGGCCGTCTATCTGCGACAGGGCGAAAAATGCCGCCACGGTTGTAAAAACACCAAAGATTGTCGGCAAGGCAACCCGCATCGTTCCCTTGAAGGTATTTTCCCTAGTGTCACCGTACTTCGCACGGGTGGTAAAAATACTTTCGCCAACCACCACAGCGTCATCCACCACGATACCGAGTGCCATAATAAAACCAAACGTCGTGAATTCATTGAGCGTCAGGTTAATAAAACTGGTTCCCATGACATAGAGGGTGCCAAAGAAGATAAACGGCAGCCCCATTGCCACCCAGAAGGCGACGGTAAGGTTTAAAAAGACCGCCAGCAAAACAAAGACCAGAGCAATACCGGTTACGGCATTTTTAATAAGCAGATCGAGCCGCTCGTTGATGGAGGTAGACCTGTCGTACCAGGTGGCCAGCTCCACCCCCTGCACCAGCTTGGAACCGGCTTTCCACTCTTCAGCAACCCTTCGTGCACTTGCCGCAGAGTCTGAGATGTCGTCCATGCCGGTGGTGATAACCTGCAGGGAAATGGTGTTCTGACCATTGTAACGGGACAACACCGCTGTCTCGTCATCGAAGGTATCACTTATTGTTGCCACTTCGCCCAGCAGTACTCTATGACCGCTGCGGGTGGTAAGAAGGGGGATGGCGGCAAACTCTTCTTTCAGGTATGCCTGTTTTGAAGACTTGAGCTGCAGATTGAGAGCTTCATTTCGCATTACAGCGGTCGCGGTACTGGTAGATCCCTGGTTGATAGCCTCTTCAACGTCCGAAAGCGACAGACCGTATGCACGCAGACGTGCCTCCTTGATTTCCACAACCATCATCGGGTCCTTGCGACCGGATATGGAAACCCTGTTGATGTTGTCTTCCGCCAGCAGGTCAGATTTCAGATCGTCTGCGAGCTGCTGCAAGGTGTGCCTGTCCGCAGTCCCGTAGAGCTGCAGCCAGAGTGAATGTTCCTTCCGCTCATCCTTTTCAATAACCGGATTCTTCGCATCGGCCGGGAAGGTGGAAATGGCATCGATTTTGGTGGTCACATCATCGAGCAGCTGGTCGAGATCATAATCGTCCTGTTTCTCAATGGTAACTGTAGTGCCGCTGCTGGTCGACTGGCTGGTGATCGTATCAATTCCACTCACATCTTCCAGCTGGTCTTCGATCTTGATTGCTAGCCCCTCTTCGGCCTGTTGGGCAGAACCACTGCTATAGGACACAGATACAGTTATCTTGTTTGGCTCCATACTTGGAAACGCTTCTTTACGCAGGCTCGTCAGTTGAAAAGCACCAAGGACGATGACCAGCATCAACAGGAGGTTAGCCGCTACAGGGTTGGCAATAAACCAGGGGATGATCCCTCGTGTTGCACTAGACATTATCATTCTCCACAACCGGCTGAATGGCCATGCCGGGAAGGTAACTGCTGAGCGGGTGGACAACTATCCTGGTTGGAACCCGGGCCATCTGCACCGGCACTTGGACATAAATTGCCTTGTCATTGCTGAAAACCGGCTCCGCCTGCAATTTCGCCAGGGTATCGTCTTTCGTCACATACCAGATTTCACCCTGCTGACTCAGTGCAGAACCTGGAAGTTTCCATACATTTTCTGCCATGCGGCCACTCATCCCAACCTCCACGAAAATGCCCGGGAGGAGCGGAGGCGTCTGGTCCATCGGCCTATCAACGACAACAAGCAGGGTTCGTTGCCGACTGGTGCTATCAACATGCTGTTCGGCACGCAGCACCCTGCCCGACCAAGTTCGTTTATCTTCAACACCGGTAAGTTGAACCGGCCACTCGGCTTCGCCAAGGGTTGAAGGTTCCGGCAGGTTCTGCCAGTCTCTGGTCGACAACGGCACGGGAACCTCTATCATATCGGTACTGTACAGGGTCGCCACTGCTGTTCCGGTCTGCAGGTAGCTGCCCGGTGCGGTCAAGCGCTCTTTGACTATGGCATCAAAGGGAGCGGTGATCCTGGTTTGGCTCAAATCTTTTTCGGCGCTCAGAAGTGCAGCTTCAACCTTGGCAACAGCGGCTTTTGCAGCATTCAGCTGCGGACCGTGCAAAACAAGTTCCGAGGCAGGGGTACCGGTGAGACCGGAAGCCTTCCATTCCGACTGTGCCTGACTGGCCTCGCGCTGTGCTTCAAGCAAAGCAAGCTTTGCGCTTGCCAGATCACTCTTTGCGGTAGCGACCGCAGACCGGTAATCGCTGTCCTCCAGCTGAATCAGCACATCTCCTTTTTTTACCCTGCATCCCGGTTCAAGTTGCGCAGACAGTTCGGTAACCTGCCCGTTGGTCTGGGCCGTGAGGGTCAAGGTATAATGGGTCTGGGTTTCGCCATAGCCGTGTATCTTTGCCGTATGGTCGCCTCCGGTGACGGTGATAACCTGTACCTCCGGACGCTGGGGTTGCATGGCCCGAGGCGGACGATGGGTATCTGCCTGCTCAGCTATAAGCTGCCGGGTATACAGCACGGCCCCAGTAAGAATGCATATCGCCGCGAGAAGGGTGGACCAATGGATTATTCGTCTCTTCATTTTTCTACTCCAAGGCCCAGGGCCAAACCAAGTTGTATCCGGTTTGCCAGGCGTTCATAGATGAGATTGTCTAGTTGTGATGTGAGATCAAAACTGTTTTCCTGAACGGAAAGCAAATCGAGTATATCGACCAGCCCCGCCCTGTAGCTCGCTTCATACTGCTCAAGGGAGTTGCGCGCGCTTGCCAGGGCCGTGGCAATATGTTCCTGTCGGCGGGAAATGGACTTTTCAAGACTGATCGCGTTTTCCACCTCACTGATAGCTTCGAGCAAGGTTTCGCGATATTTTTGATAGCTCTGTGCGGCTTGCAGTTCTGCAACTTCCGCTGCCGACTTCAGTTTTCCACCCTGGAAAATTGGGGCGGTAAGCTGGCCGAGAAGTGTCCATACGGGGTCACTGAGCAGCATCGATTGCGGAGAATCACCTATATCCTCAAGGGCCGCTTCAAGATTGATAGACGGCAGCAGATCCTTATAAGCGACAGCGGTTCGTAACTCAGCCGCCTGGATGGCAAAATACGCTGCCTGAAGATCAGGCCGCCGACTGAGGGTCTGTTCCGGCAGATCGGCAAGCGGGGTAATCACCGAGGGATAGGAAGCAGCAACCGCGATATCCGGAGTGCCGATTCTACCGAGGATGGTCTTCAAGGTTCGTTGCCTCTGGGCCAGGCTTTCCTGGTATTCTTCAAGGGAGGCTTTGGAAACCGCAGTCGATGAACGGGCAGTGTCGAGATCTTCCAGACTGCCTATGCCGTTTCGATATCGTTGCAGGATGAAGCGTTCATTCTTTTCAAGATTTTGCAGGCGCTGCTGTTCTATATCGATAGTACGCTGATCGCTGATGAGCCCCAACCATTCCTGCATGACTTCCGCGACAAGGGAGGCTCGCGCCGCCTGCAAAAGAGCCTGTTGCTCTGCCACATCCATGCGTGCTGCGTTTTCACTGTCTGTCAGTTTCTGCCAGAGATCGACTTCCCAGCTGATGGTCAACGAACTGCTGATACGTTCATCGTCCCCCTCTTGCTTTTCTGTACTGACAGCAAAATCAGCACGGGGCAAACGGTCGGCAGTCTTCTGGCGGCGCTGGGCACGCAAAATCTTCAACGTTAATACAGTCTGCTGAAGGCTGGGGTTTGCCTGCAGGGCTTCTTCGATAAGTGTATTCAGCTCGGCTGTGGAAATAAGCTCTTGAAGGCTGGTTGCCTGCTGCGCATCGGTTTGATCAGCCCACTCCGGCGCAAGCTGCCGCTCCTGTTCGGCGAGCGTTGCTAAATTCGCTTTGGGAACAATGCTGCACGAACTGAGCAGTGTTGCACCGCATACCGCCACTATGGGCAGCAGCAGGTGATTAAACTTGGACAACCACATTGGTATTTTGCTCCCCTTACTCTTCCATTTCTCTTGACCTGAAGCTGTAGCCCTTGGGCATACATACAGCTATAATGGGAGGATAGTAGCAGGGGGATGGTTAACGGCGGGTTAACGGCTGAAAACTATCTTGCGGGTGCCGTAAAAATCGCCACACCTGTTTGAATACGCTCAGGCCTTTTTACAGACATTATAACGAATTAAGGCATCTTGGAAAAATCCAAGATGCCTTAATTCGTTTCTATCCAAGGATATCAAGTATCGAATTACCCGACCTGCATCCCGTTCCTGGACGCAGGTCGGGTAGCAAGGAAAAAGAGGACTCTATGATAAGTAAGGTCAGAAAAATCGCATACAAACAGGAAATTTCGACATAAAAGAAATTTTCACGGGCAAGTGTGAGCTGAGATACAATTTCAGAGATTGAGCGCCCTACTCTTCAGGCATTACGTATACTCAGGGATAACCTTAATCCAAGAGGTGTGTTCCATACCGAAGCTTGGCAATGGAAATCGTGCAGGTTGTAATATCATTTTTGAATCATTTCCCGTCTCATTTGTTGACCTATTCTTGAACGCTCATGTGACAGATTTTCAAATAAAGGCGTGTTCAATTTTCCGGTAGCATTTCTCATTACGACAATACCCTCCGTCTCGGTAGAGAGTAGTATCGGTAATGAAAAACGACGGTACAACACGGTTTGTCAAGATGCTGCCTGTCATTGAACTACTATAGACAGCTTGGCAAATCCGTCATCAAGGCGGGGCGGTCGGATAAAAAATGAGCAGTAAGAGGAGGTTGGTGACAAGGCTTACATGTGGGAAATTTTCACCAACCAATGAACGGCAGGCGACGTAAAGTGCGCTGAAAAAGGAGTGGAAATTACCTTTAAGATGGGATGCTACAGAGGTCCGGCGGGGTACACCGGACCTCTTTTCCAATCTATTTTTTATAATTAGGGTACTCGAAGGTGTGGCAGCCGGCGCAAAGCGGTTTGCTTTCCTGGTGCTCTCCATGACATTCCATACACGGCACATCTTTGCCGTAGTGCATGTTATTATGAGGATTCTGCCACTTCTCATCTTCAGGGCGGGATGTGGCCTGGATCAGTTCATTTCCATCATGACATTCCAGGCAAACAAAATCTGCAGGAAAAGATATCGGCTTAGAGGTGGCTCCACTCGTTTGAACAGGGGGCTGTCTTTTTAAAGTGGGAATTCTGCTTGTTTCAAGCTGCCTGTTCAACCGTCGGCAGCATCACGGCATACGCTTCGTCAGGTGTTTTTTTATCTAATCTGGAGTGGGGTCTGCAGCGGTTGTACCAGTCCAGATACTCCATGATTGACCTGCGGGCTTCTTTGACCGAGTCATAGGCGTGCAAATATACTCGTTCGTATTTCACCGTTTTCCATAAACGTTCAACAAAAATAGTATCCCGCCAAGCCCCACGTCCATCCATACTGAACAGGCAGCCGCGATCTGTAACCGCTTTAACGAATTCTTCAGCAGTGAATTGGCTGCCTTGGTCAGTATTAATAATCTCAGGAGTGCCATGGCGATTGAACGCCTCCTGCAGCACATCAACAGCATGGCAGGCCTCCAAGGTAATCGCAACCTTCGCGGCCAATACTTTTCTACTGGCCCAATCAACAACCGCGACAAGGTACACAAACCCTTTGGCCATGCGGATATAGGTCGTATCCAACGCCCAAACC
>JBFJXW010000130.1:0-10979 GCA_041622895.1 Desulfobulbus sp.
CCTGGCCCGTGTAGCTCAATTGCTGGGCGCAGATTGTACTCCCGATCAGCTGCCGAGTAATCCGGCGGGTGAAATTGTCCGCCTCATGCTGGCCAGCGACATCATCCATTTTATTGTGGGAACACGAATTAACGAGGCCCACCAGGATCCTAACACCCCTCAGGAATTGGATTTACGGAGAAATATCGTGCGGCGGATTGTCTCCCTTTTGGAAGAAAAATATCTCAAGGCCACAACGGTTCGATTTCTTTAAGAAGCCGTTTGCTCCCCAGGTAGTGCGTCGGTCTTCAAATCTGGCAGAAGAGGCGGCTTTGGTGAAAGCGATTCAGTCCGGTTTGCTGGGCGTTTGATTCTTGAGCAATTGGATGAAATCCATGGCTCTGAGAGGCTCAGAGTACAAAAATCCCTGTATTTCATCACACCCTTCAGCAACAAGGAAGTCCCATTGTCTTTGGGTTTCAACTCCTTCGGCAACCATGCGTAAACCCAGCGCCTTGCCCAGATGCAGCATGGCCCGTACGATCGCCTCAGCCTCGGCCTCCTGTCCCAGATCGGTGATGAACGATTGATCGATCTTGATCATGTCAAAGGGAAAACGTCGTAAATAGGCCAGGCTGGAATACCCCTTGCCAAAATCATCCATGGCCAATGAAAACCCTTTACTCTTCAACTGGTTCAGCAGTTCGTTGGCTTTTTTGGGATTGTTCATTACCAGGCTTTCAGTGAGTTCCAGTTCCAGATTCAGGGGATGGAAACCCGTGTGGACAATGACCCGGTCGAGCAGTTCCAGTAACTCTTGATAACGGAACTGTCGTGCCGAGATATTTACCGACAACCTCAGATCAAATCCGGCGATATTTTTCCATTGCTGCGCCTCGGTTACCGCGGTTCGTACCACCCAGTTACCTATGGGGATAATGAGTCCGGTTTCTTCAGCGATGGGGATAAAACGATCAGGCAGGAGCAGTCCTTTTTTCGGGTGATTCCAGCGGAGCAGCGCTTCGGCACCGGCGATATGCCCGGTTTGTATATTGTACTGCGGCTGATAGAATAATTCGAACTGTCCCCCGGTCAATGCGTAATGGAGTTCCTGCTTCAGTTCCATCCATAACGAGGCCTCCCTGTTCAAGTCTTCGGTATAATATCGAAAACCACCCTTATCGAATTTTTTTGCGCGATACATAGCTGCATCTGCATTTTTCATCAGTGTGACTGGATCGATACCGTCACGAGGATAAAGGGCGACACCGATACTGCAATTAATATACAGTTCTCGTTCTTTGATTAATAATTTGGAGCTGACCTGGTCGAGCAATCGATGCACGATGGTGGTGACGAAATCCACTCCTTGCGGCGCATACAGAAGAATAATATATTCGTCCCCGGAAATTCTGGCTACGGTATCAATATCACGGACTGTTGCGCCGATTCGCTGCCCGAGTGCCCGTATCACTTCATCGCCGGTATCGTGACCCAGCGTATCGTTGATATGTTTGAAATTATCGAGATCAAGGAAGACAATGGCCAGCAGGAGATTGTTGCGGTGTGCTTGGTCAATAGCCTGCCGCAATCGGTTGTTGAAGAGATTTCGGTTGGCCAGGCCGGTCAGGGAGTCATGATTGGCTTGGTGCTCCAATTGCTGTTCATATATTTTTTGGGCAGTGATATCCTGAAGTGTTTCAACAGCTCCGGCAATGCTGCCGTCCAAGGCATACAGGGGAGCAGCGGTAAAATACAGCCATTTGGGTCCGGATTGAAAAGTAGGAAAATAAGCAGTGGCTTCCCATGCGTTGTCAATGAGCGGCGAGGGGTTGCAGATATCCTTATAACGTTCTGAGATCTCGTTATATTTTCCATCAAGAACCAGGTCCGCTAATACCGGTCGTTCCTCGGCATAAAACGCTTTCCATTGCATTTGCGTAGCGATCATGTCTTTGGCCAGCACCCCATTGAGCGCCTCGCAAGCCCGGTTCCAATGGCTGACCTTGTGCTGTTTGTCGAGGACAAACATCGGTACCGGACTCGCATCGATTATCTCGTGGAGAAGATGCTGGCTGTCACGCACCGCAGCCTCGGCATTCTTTTCCGCGGTCACGTCACGCAGCGTTTCGATAGCGCCGATAATCATTCCCTGGTCATCAAGTAAAGCGGTGGCCGTAAAGGCAAGCCACTTGCCGCCGTCGGGAAAATGAGAAAAAAAGTCCTCGGCCTCCCAGGCATTGGCGAGCACAGTGGAGGGGTGACACTTGCCGGCATAGTAAGTGCCCACTTCGTTGAGACGTCCGTCGATAATGAGATCCGCCATGACCGGGCGTTCCTGATCATAGAAGGCAACCCAGGCTTTTTTGCTGCCGATCATTTCAGAAGCAGGAATTCCGGTTATGATTTCGCAGGCATGGTTCCAGTGGATAATGGTATGTTCTGGGTCGATGACGAAAGTTGCGATGGGGCTGCAATTGATAATTTGGGTGAGCATGTCTTGTTTCTTGCCGGCGGTAGGGGCATCCTTTTGTGTCATGACATCCTCGTTGCTATTATGTTTATTTTTGAGTGATATACAAAATAAATGTAGAATCCTGGGAAGTTATCGGGATCATTTGCTCGTTTTTTTACAGTCTTAGCATAATTGCCAATCGGAATCATCTGTTTCTTGAATGCGTGAGCACGGTTCTTTGGCTGGCAAGCGAGGATTTAAAAAGAAACGGCGGAAGGCATCGTTGCGTGCCTGCGAGAGTGCCCGATAAATCAAATCGTTACGTCTGCCGGCAGCGATACAGGTCCTGAAGGGAACACCTTTTTGGGAAATGCCGCCAAGTCGACAGAAGAGATGCATATTTCCCTTTCATACCCATTCTATCGTCTAATTTTCCTTGACACTCTATATGTTTGCTGGTATTTGACTTGCGGATTTTTGCAGGATGTTTTATAAGTAACAATCTAAAAGATGCAAAAGAGATGTAGGCGCGTAGCTCAGTGGGAGAGCGCTACCTTGACGTGGTAGATGTCGTCGGTTCGACCCCGTCCGTGCCTACCAATATTCATAAAGGCTAGGATGCAGATTTATTTCTGCTCATTAGCCTTTCCTTTTTACAGGACGATGGCAGAGATATCAGTTTCCTTACAAAACGGTGAAAGTAAGTCATTTTCGCAGGCAACCAGTGCTGCGGAAATACTCAAGGAGCTGGTTTCCAGTAAGCAGCGCAAGCAGACTCTTGCTGTTAAATGCAACGGCAAGATGATTGATTTGTCGACACCGCTCACTGAAGATGCCGTTTTAGAGCCAGTATTTGTTCAGTCGGCGGAGGGCCAGGAGGTATTGCGGCATTCAACCGCACATATCATGGCCCTGGCGGTCAAGGAACTTTTTGGCGAGCAGGTGAAGGTCGCCATTGGTCCATCGATTGAAGATGGGTTTTATTACGATTTTGATCGCGACAAGCCATTTTCACCCGATGATTTTGAACAGATCGAGAAGAAGATGGCGGAAATCGCCAGTACCCGCCTGCCATTCCTTCGTCAGGAAATGAGCAAGGAGGAGGCAATCCGTTTCTTCGAGCAACTCGGCGAGATCTATAAAGTTGAGTTGCTCCAGGATATGGAGGCTGATACGGTCAGTCTCTATACGCATGGCTCTTTCGTTGATTTATGTCGCGGTCCGCATGTACCCGATTCGTCCTGGATTAAAGTCTTCAAGCTGTTGCGCGTTGCCGGTTCGTATTGGCGCGGCGACGAAAAAAGACAGATGCTCACTCGGATTTACGGTACTGCTTTTGCCGATAAAAAAGAGTTGCAGCAATATCTGAACCGTCTCGAAGAGGCCCGCAAGAGGGACCATCGTAAACTTGGCAAGCAGCTTAGCCTGTTTACCATTCAGGATCAGGTTGGCCCCGGGCTTATTCTTTGGCAGCCTCGTGGCGCGTTGTTGCGCAAACTGATTGAAGACTATTGGAAAGATGAGCATTATCGCAACGACTATCAGTTGCTTTATACCCCGCACATAGCGCGTCAGGATCTGTGGAAGACCTCGGGGCATCTCGATTTTTATGGTGAGAATATGTATTCCGCCATGGAGATCGATGAGGTGATGTATCAGTTGAAACCGATGAATTGCCCGTTTCATATTGGCGTATTCAATGCTGATAAACACAGTTACCGTGAATTCCCCATTCGTTGGTGTGAGCTTGGTACGGTATACCGCTATGAACGGACCGGTGCTTTGCACGGTCTGATGCGAGTAAGAGGATTTACCCAGGACGATGCGCATATCTTTTGTCGTCCCGACCAGCTGGAAGAAGAAATTTTCAACATTATTGACCTGAACCTCCACATTCTCAAGACCTTTGGGTTTGATCAATATGATGTATATCTTTCCACGCGGCCGGAAAAATATGTCGGTTCCGATGAACACTGGGATCTGTCGACCCAAGCCCTGAAACGGGCTCTGGAAAAGAAAGGGTTGCAATATCAGGTCGATCCTGGGGAAGGAGTCTTTTACGGCCCTAAGATCGATATCAAGATTAAAGATCAGCTGGGACGTTCATGGCAGTGTTCCACTATCCAGGTTGATTTTAACCTGCCGGAACGGTTTCAGATGACCTATACCGGCGATGATGGAAATGAACATCAGCCGATTATGATCCACAGGGCACTCATGGGGTCGCTTGAGCGATTCATAGGCGTCCTGATAGAACATTATGCCGGAGCTTTTCCCCTTTGGCTTGCTCCTGAGCAAGTTCGGATCATGAATATTACCGATGATCAGGGCGAATACTGCGAACAGGTCTATGCAAAACTGCGTGGCCTTGGAATCCGCATTGAAAAAGATGTTCGCAACGAAAAACTCAATTATAAAATCCGCGAAGCCCAATTGATGAAAGTTCCGTATATGCTGATCGTCGGCGAACGTGAAAAAGAAGACGGAACCATCACGGTGCGAAAAAGAGACGGTAAAAATTTGCCGGCAATGACGCCTGAAGCGTTCTTTGATCTCGTTATTGAAGAGTGCAATAACCGTGTTGCCTGAACACTACAATACCAACTGGAGGAACGAACATTAAAAAACGAGGCGGCAGAAAACTTTCCCCACAACAGGAACTGAAAATAAAAATCAACGAAGATATCGATTACCGTGAGGTTCGACTCGTTGATTCCGATGGTACGCAGCGAGGAGTCGTCAGCACTAAAGAGGCTATTGAAATAGCCATGGAGCAGGGACTCGATCTGGTCGAGGTTTCCGATAAAGCCGATCCACCCGTATGCCGAATTATGAATTATGATAAATTCCGCTACGAGTTGAAGAAAAAGCAACAGGAAGCCAAGAAAAAACAGACCGTCATTGAAACCCGTGAGATCAAATTTCGGCCAAAAACCGAGGAACATGATCTCAACTTCAAAATTCGAAAAATAAAAGAATTTCTTGAAGAAAAAAACAAGGTTAAAGTGACCATGCGATTTCGCGGTCGTGAAATTATTTACGCCCAGACCATCGGTCTTGACGCATTGACCAAAATCGCCGATACGCTGAGAGAAGACTGCGTGATCATTCAGGAACCCAAAATGGAAGGTCGACAACTCGTAATGTTTGTTGGTCCGAAAGCCTGATATTACACAAGATATAACTGTTAACCAACCGTTGTATTGGTTGGTTAATGCCATTTCGGTGAGATGTAAGGAGCTCAACCATGCCAAAAATGAAAACTCACAGAGGTGCCGCGAAACGGTTCAAAATAACCGGAAGCGGGAAAATCCGCCGCAGCAAGGCGTTTACCTCTCACATATTGACCAAAAAATCAACCAAACGGAAACGTAACTTACGCCAAGGTGCACTCATCGCAGACGTCGATGTACGTGCCGTGCGTCAATTAATTCCTTATCTGTAACATTTTATGCCGGTTATGAAGATGACCGGAATTGGATGTAGCCATCAAGAAAAATCTTTGAGGTTTTTCCAGGTCGACTCCTAATTTTTTAGCATCAACGGAGAATATAATGCCTCGTGTAACCCGCGGTTTTAAAGCACGCCGCAGAAGAAATAAAGTGTTGAGTCTTGCAAAAGGTTTTCGTGGCGGTAAACACCGTCTTTTCAAAACAGCAACAGAAGCCGTTGATCGCGCCCTGTGTTACGCATACAGAGACCGACGCACTAAAAAACGTGAATTCCGACAGCTGTGGATAGCTCGGATCAATGCCGCTGCCAAGCAAAACGGTGTCAGCTATAGCCGATTGATCAACGGTCTCAGCAAAAATGCGATTGAACTGGATCGTAAGGTGTTGTCCAATCTGGCCATTGTTGATCCTAACGCATTCACCGCAGTTGTCAGAGCCTCTAGTCAACAGGCATCCTGATTTAGGTTTTCGTTATGGAACAAGAGCTGCAAAAACTCCAGCAGGAGGCGGAAGCTGCACTACAGCAGATTACCGAAACCGCCCAACTGGAGGCTTTTAGAGTAAAGTATCTCGGAAGAAAGGGCGGACTGCTGACCGGTGTCATGCGACAATTGGGCACCGTTGCCCCGGAGGACCGCCCGCGGCTCGGTCAACTGGCTAACGATGTGAAACAGCTCATTGAAAGTCAGTTTGAAAATAAGAAAACTCTTCTTGCCACTTCGGTAACCGGTCCCGCATCCGGTGACACGGATTTCAGCCTTCCCGGCCGTTATCTGCCGTTTGGTAAACTGCATCCCATTACCCAGGTAATGGAAGAGATTTGCTCGGTTTTTGAGGGATTGGGTTTCGCCGTTGCTGAAGGTCCGGACGTTGAAACCGATTATTATAATTTTGAAGCCCTTAATATCCCCCTGCACCATCCTGCCCGTGACATGCATGACACTTTCTATGTTACGGACTCTATACTCCTGCGAACTCATACATCTCCTATGCAGGCCAGGATCATGGAACAACAGGATCCGCCCCTGCGGTATATTGCACCGGGAAAAGTCTATCGGTGTGATTCGGATATCACCCACACTCCGATGTTTCATCAGGTGGAAGGATTCCTTGTTGACAAAGAGGTATCTTTTGCAGACCTGAAAGGGGTGCTGACCAGTTTCACGCATAAAATGTTTGAACGGGAATTGCCTTTGCGATTCCGTCCAAGTTTCTTTCCCTTTACCGAACCCAGCGCAGAGGTTGATATTGCCTGTGTTATCTGTGGCGGTAGCGGTTGTCGGGTATGCAAACGAACTGGCTGGCTCGAAATTCTCGGTTCTGGACTCATCGATCCCGAAGTTCTGAAGATGGTTGGATACGACCCTGATGTGTATTCCGGTTTCGCTTTTGGACTCGGTGTCGAGAGGATCGCAATGCTGAAATACGGCATTGATGATATCCGTTTGTACTACGAGAACGATCTCCGATTTCTCTCTCAGTTCTGACTCATCTGCTTCTATCCGTTCCTTAGTCGATTTCATCGGCTCTATTGAAATGTGCAGCAGAAATAGGGAAAAACGTCCCTTCAGAAACCTCGGACGGCACAGATAAGTACGCTTTTTTCTCCTGAAGCCGGCAACGTATTTCCAGTATTTTCTAGGTAGTGCTTCTAACCGTTGCCTTGATTGGTAACGGTTGGAAATAATTAATCACCGCAAAGTTGTTGCAGGTAGGATTCCCATGAAATTCACACTGAGTTGGCTCAATCAATTTATCTCCACTGAGGGTTTCACCTCTGCCCAGCTAGCAGATAAACTGACCATGCTGGGACTGGAAGTGGATAGCATTGAAGAATTATTTGTCGATCTGGAATCGATAACCACGGTACGAATCAAGGAAGTTCGTAAGCATCCAGACGCCGATAAATTAACTATTTGCGATGTCGATACCGGCGAAGAAATTGTGCCTGTAGTATGCGGCGCACCCAATGTCCGAGTCGGCATGTTGACTGCCCTTGCCAAACCGGGAGTCAAGTTGCCCGATGGTACCAAAATTAAAAAAGCCAAGGTGCGCGGGGAGGTATCGTTGGGTATGCTTTGTTCCGCCAGGGAGCTGGGATTAACCAACGACCACAGTGGTATTCTTGATCTCAATGAGCAACTCGCAACCGGCCTTCCCTTGAGTGAAGCTTTAGGACTCCGTGATACCCTGATCGAAGTGGACTTGACTCCTAATCGCCCTGATTGCGCCAGTGTGCGTGGTATTGCCAGGGAAGTAGGAAGTTTTACCGGCGGCAGCCTCAACCCTCTTGTCGCCGAGGTCACACCACTGACCGGAAACAATATCGACTTCAAGGTGATTATTGAAGCTCCTGATCTGTGCCCGCGCTACACTGCCAGGAAACTCACTAATGTGACCATTGGGCCATCGCCGAAGTGGATGCAGCAGCGGCTTACTGCAGTAGGTATGCGGCCGATCAATAATATCGTCGATATTACGAACTACGTCATGCTGGAATCCGGCCAACCCCTGCATGCCTTTGATTTCACCACCCTCAAAGATAGCACTATTATTGTTCGTCGCCCCACTGCCAGCGAAACCACTATTACTACGTTAGATAGCAACCAGCGGCAACTCGATGAGGAAATGCTGCTCATTTGCGATGCGGAACGGCCGATTGCTGTGGCCGGTGTCATGGGCGGCCTGGACACAGAAATCACCGACTCCAGCACCACTATTCTGCTCGAATCAGCCTGTTTCAATCCCGTTTCCATTCGACGGACCGCGCGTAAACTTGGCATTCCATCCGAGGCATCCTATCGCTTTGAGCGTGGTGTAGACCCTGATCTTGCCGATAGCGCCCTGCAAAAGGCGGTTGACCTGATGGTTGAATATGCCGGCGCACAGGCAGATACCGATGGCATCGATGTTTATCCAGGAAAAACAGAACCGTTACAGCTCCAATTGCGGGTTGAGCGTGTCTGTACGCTGCTCGGTTTGACACTGAACCGGGACGAGGTTGCTCGTTATCTACAAAGTATTGAATTCAACGTCACTGCAATCGACGAAACTACCCTGCAGGTGGTTGTCCCGAGCTTCAGAATTGACATTGAACGTGAAATCGATCTGATCGAAGAGGTGGCCCGTCTGGTAGGCTACAATGAGATACCGATTTCACAGCCCTTTATCCGGATGGATTACCCTCAGCGGGATGATCTGCGCAATCTGCGCCAGGAAACGGCCCAGATCATGACTGCACAAGGTTTTTTTGAAGCGATTAATTACAGCTTTGTCGCTGAACAGCATCTTGACCTCTGCCGTCTCGCCGCAGATGATCCCAGGCGTCAGGTAACCCGGCTGCTCAATCCGCTTTCCGAAGAGCAATCCATTATGCGGTCCATGCTTCTTCCCGGAATGTTGGAGAATGTTCGCCGCAATATCAACTTCCAGCAATCAGATATACGTCTGTTTGAAACAGGGAAGATCTTTCTTCAGCAACAGGAGAATTCCTTACCCGAAGAACGGTTGCAGTTGTGCGCCATTATTAGCGGGCATCGCTATCCTGAAGCGGAATCTTTGTATTATTCAGACCAGGAAAGTGATTTCTTTGATATCAAAGGCGCTGTGACCAATCTTTTTCAAGTGTTGCGTATCGACGAGAATGAAAACGCACGGTTATTCCAGCATAATCCTGCGCTTGTACCCCCTTATTGCGATCCTTCCCGTGCTGCCGTTATCATGGATCAAGACATCATGATCGGTGTTTTGGGTGCTGTTCATCCCGATACGTTGAAAGGGTTTGGTATTAAGCAACAGGTGTATTTTTTTGAAATCGATCTCGAACGACTTCTGAAAATGAATCGCAAAGCCAAGAAATTCATGGCGCTGCCTAAGTATCCGTCTGTCAAACGGGACATAAGCCTGGTTGTACCGGATACGACTCCTGCCGATGAACTGCTGCAGGCAATTCGTGCGCACAAACAGAAATACCTTGAATCCGCGGACATCTTTGATGTATATCGTGGCAAACCTATTCAGACAGGATATAAGAGTGTAGCTCTTTCCCTCACCTATCGTTCAGCTACCGCCACCCTGGATGACCAGTCTGTTGACAAGGTGCATGAAAAAATTGTGAATTTATTGATGGCAGATTTTAATGCCCGTTACCGTGAAGGATCCGAAGAATGAAAAAAAAGAATGTAACCCGTAAAGAATTAGCCATCTCTGTAAATGAAAAGCTAGGCGTCTCACAACGTAATGCTGCCGAAATCGTAGATACGGTTTTTGCAACCATGAAAAATACCATGGTCGCCGGTGAATCGATCAAACTTGTCCAGTTCGGTACTCTCACCGTTCGTGATAAATCGCCTCGTCGCGGTCGTAATCCGCGTACTGGTGAATCCATGACCATCACGAAACGGCAGATGGTTTCCTTCCGGCCAAGCAAACGATTGCGCGAACGGTTGAATAAATAATACAAGTTGAACGCTACAGTCGGCAGTATCCTTCTTTCAGTTTATAGTTCACGAGGTAATAACGCTCATCCGGATTGATACAACAACGGATTTTTGATGTGAAACAAACAACTCCAGATTCCCCGCAGATACCGGATAAAGTGTATTTCCGGATCGGTGAAGTAAGCAGACTTGTAGGTGTCGACACCCATGTGCTGCGCTACTGGGAGACGGAGTTTTCCCTGATAAAACCGTTTCGGGGGAAATCAAAACAACGTTTGTATCGGCGGCAGGATGTGGAAAATCTGCTTCACATCAAAGTATTACTTCATGATGAAGGGTACACCATTTCCGGAGCAAGGAAATATCTCAAAAATGCGCTCCGTAATAAAACGGTCAACCTTGAAAAAGTTCCGCCTGCAAAATGTTCGGGAGACTCTGAACAGCTATTGTACACTGTAAAAAAAGAACTACAGGACATCCTCGCGCAACTCGGTTGGTCAAAGAGTGGGGACGATTAAGTAAAGGTTGACAGTCGACGGGGTAAATGCTACAAACACCAAACAAATTTTCGGAACGTAGCGCAGCCTGGTAGCGCACCTGAATGGGGTTCAGGGGGCCGGAGGTTCAAATCCTCTCGTTCCGACCAGTAAAATC
>JBFJXW010000131.1:0-10842 GCA_041622895.1 Desulfobulbus sp.
CGAGGTTCGGGACCGGATCAAGGGGCAAACTGTTTGAGCGCAGCGAGTTTTTGCCCCGCCGGTTGCGAATCTTGCCGAACGGGGTTGTCTCAGTAGCTTGGCTGCCCTTTCTTTTGGTTCTTTTCTTTGGGCACACAAAGAAAAGAATGGGAAGCCCGCAGGGATTGCCTTTTGTTATTGAACGCACTATGCGTTTATCAGGGCTTCGGACCACTTACATAGGTGGATTTACCGATAATAATAAACTGTTACAACAATTTGCCAATTCAAAGTCATCGTGGTACATCATTCTTACTCTAAGGATGCTGAAGCTATTCCACTGATCATATATTCATATCCCATTGCCGAATGAAAATACCCGATACAGAAACATGCGACGTTCAGATAACTATATGAATGAGTTTTTTTAGGCACAAACATAGAAGGAGAAAAACATGCGAAAAATGGTATTATTCATTGCTGTTGCCGCCTCATTATCTGGTTGTATGACTGCAGCTCAACATCAACAGTCTCTTCCATCGGCAGTAGAAAAGAAAATGACCGTTGGAGTCGTTCAAAAAGAAATCCGCAAAGGTATGTCTCAAGCTGATGTAGCAACCTCGTTAGGATCGCCAAATCTGGTTACGCGAGATAAAGCAGGTATGGAAACATGGATATACGACAAAATAAGTACCGAATATGCCTACTCTAAAAGTTCAGGCGGAGTTGGCGCTCTTATTCTGGGTTGGGGTGGAAGCGTGGGAGGTGGTGCAGCACCGAGCTATTCTCAAAGTAGCGGCGCGGCATCAACCACTCAGCGCACATTAACTGTAATTATAAAATTTGTTGAAGGAGCAGTGCATGAGTTCACGTATCATTCAAGTAGTTTCTAAATTGTCCATGTCACGTATTGGGGTAATGGTTGTCTTAGTATTTCTTACGGGCTGTGTTGCCTCAACAGGGCCGACAAAAACCAGTATTCAACTTCAGGCATTCCAATCGAAAGAATTTGAAACAACAAAGAAAATTGCTTTTGCTTCTACCATGTCGGTATTCCAAGATCTCGGCTATACAATTGGCACAGCAGATCTTGAAACTGGTTTCATAACGGCCAAGAGCCCTACCAAGCAGAGCTTTGTTCCTTTTGTTGGCCAGAAAATGGAGGATGTCAAGGCAACAGCATTCGTTGAGGCAATGGGGGAAAAAATATCAAAAATACGTCTTAATTTTGTTAATAGCACCCAAACATCAAGTGGCTATGGCATGAAGGGTGAAAACGAAAAGCCTATCGAAGACCCAAAAGTTTACCAGGAAACCTTCACCAAAATTGCAAAAGCAATATTTGTCAGGGAGAGTATTGGCGAGTAATCCCTTAACAAGGTTATTAATCTCTAACGGAAAAGAATGACGTTCTCCGTTCCTTGGTCCTCTGCTTTTTATCGCTATTCAGCTGCGACAGCGACCCTTCAGGATTATCAGAGGTTCCTTCAGTTAAATCTTTTTTCAAAATAGCTTACACAACCCGGGCAGCGTTCAGTACTGACCGGGCTCTCTTTATTACACCCCTAACCGATCATCCCCCCTCACCCCAACCTCGGCAAAGTCCGCGGCTCATCACACGCAATCCCAATCGCATCCCCGGGACACCCTTCCAAATCCACTCCCCGCAACAAATGCAACCGCGGGCTTTCCTTACAACTCACCCCGATCCGCTCCAACTCGTCCATATTAAACCCCGCCAAACGTATGCCGTTAATCTCCATCAACGGCCGGCGAATCAACAGATGATCGGCCAGCATCGCCTCCAGGGCCTCATCCTCATCCATTGCCTCAACAGCCACCTCACCCGACTTCACCCGTGGCGACATAAGATTGAACCAATGGGCAACCGGCAGGGCGCCAAAAAACGACCGCAGCTCCTCCTTGGTGAAACGATAGGCAAGCAGATCTTCCGTATGCACGGTATGCCCTGCTGCTACCAGGATCGCTTTCTGGCGGGCGTTGCCCGTGCACTGGGGTTTCTCGAAAAAACGGATTGTTGTGGTCATGCGCGTTTCCTCCGTACTATTTCGCCCGCAAGGGGAGTGATTCGAGCACCCTGGCGCAGTTGCGAACGGATGCCGGTAAACATATCGTCGATGGTTTCCAGATCAGCCAGAATCGCTATTTCTTCCTCAGTGCGCTCGTGAAGCGACTGCATGGATCCGTGGCGCATACAGAGACGCCGCGGCGAAAGCAGGGCCAGCAGCGGATCATGGGTGGCTGAGATGACAATCTTCTCGTTGGACAACAGCAGATTAAACGCCTTGCGCCGATCAATGCCGGCATTTTCGATCTCGTCGATGAGTACGATCGGGGAGCGGCAGACCAGGGCGGTATCGGCGACCATCAGCGCCCGGGTCTGCCCTCCGCTGAGACTGGTGAGGGGGGTGGCCCCATAAAATGGCTCGCCGGACAATTCGTTGGCCGCCTCAAGCGTCTCCTGGACGATCGAAACGGCCATGCCGCGACTTTCCACATGCAGGGTCAACAACTCTTCAACGGTGGCATCGAGGACAAAGGACATGGTCTGGGACAACTGGGCAATCAGCTGATCGCCGCCGGTGGAAAATCGTTTTTCCCCGCATTGCTGGCCATCGACCAGCACCACCCGGCCGCTGGGGGTATCGCCGGTGGCCAGCCATTCGATATCGGCCAGCAGCCGGCTCTTGCCGGAACCGGTGGGACCGACAATGGCCAGCAGATCGCCCGGTTTGAGCGTGATCCGAGGTACGGTTTCCGGATTCCCTGATTTATCGCAGCCGGCAACGATCTCCAGCTCAGACAGCTGGGCGGTGGAGGCCAACAGGCGGTTCAGCTCACTGATCCGTTCCAGCAGCTGCTCGAGAAAGCCATCCGCCGACTGGTTGCGCAGATCGGCCCATTGGCTGAGTTTGTCGCTCAGGGTGACCTCCTCGCCGGGATCGATCTCAATGCCCTGTTCCAGCAGCACCGATTCCAGCAGCGGGTACTGGGCAAGCAGGTTGGTCAGGCTCGAATCGGCAAAGGTTTCTTTATCCAAGGGCTGCATGCCACTCCTTTAGTCAATGGACAGCTTACGGAACTGACCGATCTGATAATCAGGGCCAACCCGGGTCTCGCCGAGGCAATAGGAACACAACGCCGCCGGCATAGGAAAGCGCAGGCGCAGGGTGTCAGAGGAATCGAGCAACGCAGGCGCATCGCCGAAAATTTTCGCCAGCCCGTGTGCCCCCTGCCCGGTACGGCCATTGACCTGGATGATGGTGGCCTTGGGCGCCACGCTCTGCACCCGATAGGCAAAGACCTCGCGCTCGGCCTGGGAGACAATGTCGCCCTTGGTGATGACGACGATGTCGGCCAGCTTGAGCATGGGGCCGATCTTTTTCGGGGTGTTCAGGCCGCTGACATTGTCAAGTATGCAGACCGCCAGCGAATCCTTGATATGGGGCGAGCAGCGGTTGCACAGACCGGCACTTTCAATGATGGTCATGGCTAAATCCTTCTTGCGCGACCACTCCAATACCCGATCGATATTGCTGACAAAATAGTGATCCGGACACAAGACTCCGGACAGCCCCTTCTGCACAGGAATGCCCGCTGCCGTATAGATGGCGTCGTCATCGGTGTACAGACAGTCGAATTTGACCACTCCGGACTTGATATTGTCCCGCCGGATCGCCTCCAGCGTCTTGATCAGAACCGAAGTTTTGCCGCTGGACGGCGGGCCGGCCACGGTGATCAGCTGCATGTCGCGCCGCCGGTCCGCAAAAATTCGCGGGAGAACAACTCGCCCACCGTACTTTTGACCTGTTCGAGATCGTTGGCATAGATAAAATCCCAGCCGATCCAGTAGAGTTTTTTCTCCGCCGGGACCCTGTTGCGGACCGCAGGGTGCGGCGCGGGAAACAGGTTATCGGCACAATGCTGCTGCAGCTGCTCGCTCAGCAAAAAGTCGGTCACAGCGGCAAGCTCTTCCTTTTTTTTCTTTTTCACCAGCAGCTGCACCGGGCTGATAAAGGCGCCTTCCTCGGGAAAAAGAACCTCGACCCGGTCTGCATCCTTGATTTTTCTGGTGAAAAACCAGGGCATGATAAAAAAGGGCGGGATGTCCCTGGAACCGGAATTGATGAGCTTCACCATCTGCGACGGATGCAGCCCGGCGCAGACATTAGCGGCCAACTGGGGGATCGCTTCGATCCCGAATAATTTGAAGAAGGGCACGAGCACGCCTGAACAGAAAAAACTGTCCTGCCCGCGCATGATGATCGATTTACGGTACTCGGGCTGGAGCAGATCGCCCCATGCAATCGGCGGCGCCACAGTGCTGGTGGTGTTTTTGACACGGACCAGCACCAGTACATTGGCGCAGAACATGGTGAAATGGCCGTGCGGATCGGCATACCCGATCTCGGCCAGTTGCGGATGCATCGACAGGTTGACGCTGGCAAAGTTGCCGGGTTTGACAAAACGATCCAGAAACCGGTGATGATACAAGCTGTTCAGATCCGAACTGAGAAGAACATCCGGGAGTTCGTCGATCGATTCCACCGAGTCGACGTAGGGGTAATAGGAGAGCTCATGGTTGACATTGCCTTCCGCCAGGTAATCAAGGGGCTTGTCGTCGGCCTTCAGCTGTTCGACAAAATCCTGCAGGGCCTTGTCCAGCGATACCTTGAGCCCGCAAGGCAGCAGCGCCAGCACGGTCGGGGTGGCCCCCCGGATATCCGCAACCGTGTGGTCCACGCCCTGCTCCTGCGCTTCAGCCGATGCCGTGCGGCATCGTTCAGCAAAGGTTTGCGAGTCGATATTTCGATACTTGAGCAAGGTTTTCAGCTTGAGAAAGGGTCCTAATTTGTCGCGGACCGCCTGCTTGTCTAAATCATGAAAGCCGAAGCTCCGGAAAACAGGCAGAGTCTCCGGACGACGATCGATGAACTCCTTGACGGTCATATCAAAAGGCTCGGGTAGCATCAGGCACTTCCTTTGTATTGTATTGCTTCGAATACGGGCAGCGCTCCTGCAGCGGCATGGAAACGGCACCGATGATCCGGCGCAGGAGAGGCTGCGGAATTCGAAAAAAAAAAAGGGACACCGGTTCATGGTGCCGGTACGAATACCGGCACCATGAACGCAGCACCCCAGGCGGCGGAAAGGTACGGTAATTGAGGGGGATCAATCAACCGCAGCCATTACCGCCGCCTGCGCAGGCTCCTTTGGACGAACATTTGCGCATCCGGCCCTGGAGGCTGGAAAGTCCTTTGCCGGTGTAGACCGCCTCCAGACCGCGCTCGATAAAGCCGGCCATGGTGACGGGCTGGATACCGCGTTTCTTGAGTATTTCCTTGGGCGAATCGCCGAGATCGTTGACCAGAATAGCCCGGCAATCAGCCAGGATACGGCTGATATTGAGCCAGCGCTGGCTGCCGCCCCCTGCGGGGGGCGCCTGGCGGTCTTCGAGGCAGCGGTAGCCGCCCTTGCCGTCCTGCTCCCATATCTGAAAACGGGTGGCTTCGCCGAGATGCTGGTTGACCAGCACCCCTTCCAGGGTAACGACGGCGACATAGGGCCGGATCGCTTCAGCCGGTTTCGGCAACTGGGCGCAGGCACTGAGACAGCCGCGCATCTCCTCGGTGCGGTCATTGTCGAGCAGCCCGACCGCATCGGCCCGGCAGCGTGTACAGTGGCGCATCTGCGGCAAAAAACGTTCCGCCTCGTTGCGCACCTGATCCATCTGTTCTTTGGATGGTTCGGCAATATTTTCAAAAACGGTATCGGCGTTGGGGAACATGGCCATGCAGTTGAGCAGATCAACGCCCATTTTCTTCATGGTGGTGGCAATCTCCGTCACGTGATGATCATTGATACCGGGGATAACAATGGTGTTGACCTTGACGGTGATATCGTGCTGCTTGAGCAGTTCAATGGCCTGGAGCTGACGGGCGAGCAGCAGTTCCGCGCCCTGGAGGCCGCGATACAGCACCTTGCCGTCCCGGACCCAGGCGTAGATATGCTGCGATATTTCCGGATCCACCGCATTCAGAGTGATGGTGACATGCGAGACACCGATCTCGGCCAGTTCCGGCACATGGGGCGCGACCTGCATGCCGTTGGAGGAAAGGCAGAGAATGGTCTCCGGATAGTGCTTGCGGATCAGCCGCATGGTTTCCAGGGTTTCCTCGGCATTGGCAAACGGATCGCCCGGGCCGGCAATACCGGCAACGGAGATGCGCGGTTCCTTTTCCAGAACCTTGCCCATGTACACCAGGGCCTGTTCAGGGCTGAGCAGCGTGCTGGTGACGCCGGGGCGCGATTCATTGACGCAGTCGTATTTGCGGTTGCAGTAGTTGCACTGGATATTGCATTTGGGGGCAACCGGCAGATGGACGCGGCCGTACTGCCCTTTGGCCTTGACATTGAAACAGGGATGGCGATTGAAATCTTTTTCATTAAGCATAATGGGCTCCTTTACCGTGGAAAAGCACCTTGGATTCTTTTGAAATGACCGTTACATGTAGGAATAACCAACCGGGGAATCGGCCTGTTTTTTACTGATCACCGCATTGGTGATGGTATCGAACAGGTGCTGTGCGCCGGCATAACCGAGATGGAGAATACGCTGGCCGCCGACGCGGTCGTGGATGGGGAAGCCCACCCGAATAAGGGGGATATCGAGTTTTTTGGCCAGAGGATACCCTTTGGAATGGCCGATGATCAGATCCGGCTGCAATGCTTCGGCCATCTCGCTGATCTCGAAGAAATCCATGCCTTCAAAGACCTGCGGCTGTTCCAGCAGGGTATCGCCGGTGACCGCGGCAATGGCCTTCTCCAACTTGCCGGAGGTCCCGCCCGAGGCGCAGAGCACCGGCTGGATGCCGATTTCAGTGAGGAAGGAACACATGCCCACCACCAGATCCTCTTCACCGTAGACAATGGCCTTCTTGCCGAAGATGTATTTATGGCCATCGACATAGGCATCCACCAACCGGCCCCGTTCCTTGACATATTTTTCCGGAGTTGGCCGGCCGCTCAGGGTTTCCAAAAGGGTAAAGAAGCGATCGGTTTCCTTGATACCGATGGGCATGCCGAGTCGATGGCGCGGAATGCTGAATTTTTTGTCCAGCACCTCGCCGGCGGAGGGGAACGCGCCGAGGGTGGGTCCAAATTCAATCGTCGCCTGGGACCGGCCCATGGCCTTGATGGCCGCAAGCGGCGTGCCGCCGCCCTGTATTTTCTCGTATTCCAGCAGCGCCGGTCCATCCATGGTCTCGGAGAGATCGGGCAGCATGGTGCAGGTACAGCCAAAGGCAGCCATGATCTCGATGAGCAGACGGTAATCGGCCGAACTGACGAAACCTGGCAGCAGATTCACGGTCTCGGCGCGCGGTCCGCCTTCGCTCATCTGGTCCACGACCTCACGAATGGCGGCATGAAAACCTTCCATGTGGGTGCCCGCATAACTCGGGGTGGACACATTGACGAAAGCGGGCAGGCCAACCGATCCTTTGGTGTCTTCGGCATATTCGTGCAGATACATCTTGACATCGTCACCGATGGTTTCGGTCAGGCAGGTGGTGGCGATACCGATGAGTTCCGGCCGGTACTTGTCGGCAACGTTGGTCAATCCCAGTTTGAGGTTCGGCCCCCCGCCGTAGATTGCGTGTTTTTCGGAAAGGGAGGAGGACGCGATATCGATGGGCTCGTTGTAATGGCTGATGATGTAGCGCCGCATATAGGTGGCGCAGCCCTGGGAACCGTGCAGATAGGGAACGGCACCTTCAATGCCCTTGAACGCCAGACAGGCGCCCAGCGGTTTGCACAGTTTACAGGCGTTGGTGGTCGAAATATAATTGGGTTTTGGTGGTCTCTTGCTCATGGTCGTATCCTTTGCTCGCAATTGAGGGGTTACCGTTCCAGCTCGGCTCTTTTCTTTCTCGGTACGAACTGCCATACCGGGCTCATCACCGAGGAGTAGACCTCCCTGGCGAAGTTGAGCATGCCTTCGAAGCCGGCCAGGGCCTCCTTGCGTTCATGGTTGTGGTCGCAGAAGCCGATGCCCAACTTGTAGGCAATGGGTCGTTCCTTGACGCCGCCGACAAAAATATCCACCTCTTTTTCCTTGAGAAATGTTGTCAGCTCCAGCGGATTGGAATCATCGACAATAATGGTGCCGGGATCGGTGATTGCCTCCAGCTCGATGTAGTCTTCCTTGGTCCCGGTCTGGGAGCCGACCATCACCACCTGCATATCGATCAGACGGAAGGCCTTGACCAGGGAAAAGGCCTTGAAGCTGCCGCCGACATAAATGGCCGCCTTCTTGCCCCCCAGTGCCTTGCGGTAGGGTTCAAGCGCTACGGCCAGCTTTTTCACTTCTTCCTCGACAATTTTCTTGGTCCGCTCCATCATCTCCGGATCCTTGAAGAAACGGGCGATGTCGTAGAGGGCCTCGGCCATATCCTCGATACCGAAGTAGGAAACACGTATGGAGGGCGTACCGTATTTTTCCTCCATCATATTGGCCAGCTGCATGGTGGACCCGGAGCACTGCACCACGTTGAGGGCGGCGCCGTGGGCACGTTCGATATCCGCAACCCGGCCATCGCCGGTAATGTTGGCCACCACCTGGATGCCCATCCGCTCGTAATACTCGCGGATCATCCAGATCTCCCCGGCCAGGTTGAAATCGCCGAGGATATTGAGCGAATGTTTGGAGATGCCGGAGGTATCGCCGTTGCCGATCAAACGAAACATGGCGTCGCAGGCGGCCTGGTAGCCGGCCCGCTTGTTGCCCTTGAAGCCTTCGGACTTCACCGGAATAACGGGAATGCCGCATTCCTCTTCCACCTGCCGGCAAACAGCCTCCAGGTCGTCGCCGATAATACCGACGATACAGGTTGAATAAACAAAGGCGGCCTTGGGGCTGTGCCGTTCGATCAGTTCCCTGAGGGCTGCCGTCAATTTTTTTTCGCCGCCGAAGATGACATCGGTTTCCTGAAGATCGGTGGAGAAGGAGAGGCGATGCAGTTCAGGTCCGGAAGAAAGGGCACCGCGAATATCCCAGGTGTAGACGGCGCAGCCGATGGGGCCGTGGACCAGATGCAGCGCATCGGCAATGGGGTAGAGTACAACCCGCGACCCGCAGAACACGCAGGCCCGCTGGCTGACCGCGCCCGCCAGGCTGTCCTTGTTACAAACGATATCAAAGGAGCCCTCGCCCTTGACGAAGATTTGATTTTCTCGCTCTTTCAGAGCTGTTGCTTCCATGATAAATCCCCCTAATAGATGACATGTAGTTACCCCTACATTGGCAAAACATATGCCAGGAGGACAGCCCGTGAAAATACAGATGCAAAATCAATACATTAGAGACAAAGCCAGGAAAATTGCCTCATAACACAGCCACATTCTTTTTGTCGACCGATCGACAAAAATGAAGAAAAGGTACATTTTTGTCGGCCTGGTGCAGTACGGTTTTCGCCTCTCTTTGCTCGAACCCACGCCCCATGGAATATTGTCGATCCCTCCTCACGGAAAAAAGGCCGCACCTCCTTCATCCGAACAAAGGTCTGCCCACCGGACTTGACTTTTTTCCAGAGAACGCGCATAAAGAGGGCCGAATGGTCAGCGCATCGCCTTACAACACCGCACGGGAAGTCTCTCTCATGAAAAACTGGAAAAAAGAAACACAGGCCGTACAGGGCGGTTATCAGCCGGGAAACGGCGACCCCCGTGTTTTGCCCCTGACCCAGAGCACCACCTTCGCCTACGACACGGCCCAGGATATTGCCGATCTTTTTGATCTGAAAGCTCCGGGGCATATGTATTCGCGCATCAGCAACCCCACAGTGGCGGCCTTTGAAGAGAAAATCGCTCTGCTGGAGGGCGGTGTCGGTGCGTTGGCCTGCGCCGCCGGCCAAACGGCCAGCGCCTTTTCGATTATGAACATTGCCAAGGCAGGCCAGCATGTAGTGGCCTCCTCGACACTGTACGGCGGTACTTTTAACCTCTTTGCCCACACCCTGGCCAAATACGGCATTGAGTTCACCTTTGTCGACCAGACAGCCGCGCCCGAGGTCATCCGCTCGGCCATTCGCGATACCACCCGCTGTCTCTTTGCCGAATCGCTCTCCAATCCGGGAACCGATGTGCTCGATTTTGCAAAATTCGCCGCCATCGCCACGGAGGCGGGTATCCCGCTGATTATCGACAATACCTTTCCCACGCCCTATCTGTGCAATCCCCTGCAGCACGGAGCCGATATCGTCACCCATTCCTCCACCAAATATATCGACGGCCATGCCACCAGTGTCGGCGGGGTGATTGTCGACGGCGGCCGATTTGACTGGGCCAACGGCCGCTTTCCCGAGCTGAGCGAGCCGGATCCCAGCTACCATGGACTGAGCTACACGGAAACGTTCAAGGAAAGCGCTTATATCGTCAAGGCACGGGTTCAGCTGATCCGGGATTTCGGGGCGTACCTGTCACCAATGAATGGTTGGCTGTCCCACCTCGGCCTGGAGACCCTGCACCTGCGCATGGAGCGTCATACCGCCAATGCCACCGGCCTGGCCCAATGGCTGGAGCAGGACAGCCGCATCAGCTGGGTCAAATATCCGGGACTGCCCAGTGATCCCAATTACGGGCTGGCACAAAAGTATCTGCGGGGAACCAGCGGCGTGCTGACCTTTGGGGTGCGGGGCGGATCCGCCATGGGTGAACGGTTTATGAATGCGCTCAAGCTGGCCAGAATTGTCGTCCATGTCGCCGATGTCCGTACCTGCGTGCTCCATCCGGCCAGCATGACCCATCGCCAGCTCAACGAAGAACAGCAGCGAGCGGCAGGGA
>JBFJXW010000132.1:0-10767 GCA_041622895.1 Desulfobulbus sp.
GCGGCGATTTCTGTGCCATGAAAAAGGGCATGGAGGTCTTTCAACAGGATATTGCCGGCGACAAGGTATCGATTGCCGGCTGAACCGTCCGTACTTTTTTCAGATGTACTTTGTTCAAACCCTGCGGGTAGTCCGCTGCCCGCAGGTCCCTCTCGACAGCAAAGGAAGGAAGAATGCAACTCTTACAGGCAACCATAGCAGCAATCCCCACACCGAATTCTGCCGTCCATCAGGCGGCGCTCCAGCGACTTGCCGATCAGGCCCGGCCCCAGGGAAGCCTCGGCATCCTGGAACCGCTTTCCGCTCGCCTGGCCGCCATAGCAGGCACCCTCGACGTTCGCTTCACCAAAAAAATTATCGTCACCTGTGCCGGTGATCATGGCGTGGTCGAGGAAGGCGTCAGCCTCTTTCCCCAGGAAGTGACCCCGCAGATGGTGCTCAATTTTGTCGGCGGCGGAGCCTCGGTGAGCATCCTGGCCGCTCACTCGGGGGCAGAGGTGCAGGTGGCCGACCTGGGCGTGAATTATGACTTTGATCCGAACCTGCCCATCTTCCATAAAAAGATCGGTAAAGGAACGGCCAATTTCGCTAACCAACCGGCCATGAGCCGGGATGATGCCGTCCGTTCCCTGGAGGCCGGTATCGAGATCGTCAATCACCTCGTTACCCATAAAGGTATGGATATGCTCGGTACCGGCGACATGGGCATCGGCAACACCACGCCCTCCTCGGCGATCATCGCTGCCTTCTCCGGCCTGGCGGTACGCAAGGTCACCGGCCGGGGCACCGGTATTGACGATGCCATGCTCAACAACAAAATCGCGGTCATTGAAAAAGCGCTGGCCCTGCACCAGCCTGATCCTGCTGATCCTCTTGATGTCCTGGCCAAGGTCGGCGGCTTTGAAATCGGTGGCTTGGCGGGCCTGGTTATCGGGGCGGCTGCCCATGGCATTCCCGTGGTCTGCGACGGACTGATATCCACCGCAGGTGCCCTGATTGCCTGCGAACTGGCCCCGGCCGTCAAAGACTACCTCTTTGCCAGCCATAATTCCGTGGAAGTCGGACACCGGTGCATGCTGGAGCGCATGGGCCTGACCCCGCTGCTCAATCTCGAGTTCCGGCTCGGTGAAGGCACCGGAGCAGCCGTGGCCATGCACCTACTCGATGCGGCCACCAGGGTGCTGGCGGACATCAAAACCTTTGCCGAAGTGGGTATCGCCAATGCGCAGCAGTAATGGATGATCTTTTTACGGAGGGAGCGCCCTTTCGTTCCTTTTCCGACCTGCTGACCGGCTATCGCCTGACTTCGGTCCTGCTGCTGGTCCACGAATCGGGTCTCTGGCACGCTATCGGCGAACAGGGCGCTTCCGCCGATGAAATCTGCACCCGGACGGGTTGGGATCACGAGTACGGGCAACGCTTTCTCGACTGCCTGTGCCGCCTGGGCCTGCTGCGCGGCCAGGACGGTCGCTATTATTTCAGCCCCTTTGCCGTGGATTATCTCTGCCCGCAATCTCCCCGCTACCAGGGACAGACGCTCGCCTTTGAACAGCAGCTGGTCCAGTCCTGGCAGAACCTTGCGACGACCCTGAAAGCGGGTAAGCGCATTTTTGCCACCGAAGACAAGACACCCGCCGAGCTGCAGCAGGCTCTTCAGGGTTACCTCGGTGCTATGGATGAGGCGGCAAGTATCCGGGCCGCTGAGCTGTGGCAATGCCTTGCAGGACTGTCCGCTCAGGGTACGATTCTCGATGTCGGCGCGGGATCGGGTGCCTATCTCCGTGCCTTTCTCGATCGCTATCCGGCCTGGTCGGCGATCTTCTGCGATCTGCCGCACATTGTCGCCTCTGAAGAGCTGCACCGTCGCCTGACCAAGAAACAGCAGCGAATCCGCTGGTGCGGTTGCAACCTGCTCGATGACGGGCCGTCTCCATTTGATGCCATTGGCGCGCAGAGCTGTGATTTGGTGCTCCTTTCCAACATTATCCATTGCCAGGGGTGGACTGAAACCTGTCGTCTTCTGCGCAAGGCGGCCGACAAGGTTTCTCCGACGGGCATGCTGGTGATCCATGATTTTTTTACCGATGGCGGCTGGCGCGGCGCACTCTACGACCTCCACATGATGCTCAACACGTATAACGGCCGAACCTACTGCCTTCAGGAATGTATTGACATCGTTGCAGATTGCGGGTTGTGTCATCAGATGATCCGACCGCTGTCATCGGGCTCCACCGCACTGATGCTCACCCGAAACATGGACATGTTGCCGCAGCTTTGAAGGATCCTTTGAGCAGGTGAAAAATATGGGGAATTACAAAGGCGCCGCCATGCAGGGATCTCCGGCGAATTGACGCTTCTCCCGGCTAAAAGGATATGCGGCCTGCCTATACACCCTGCCTTGGCTCTGCTGAAAAAGATATCAATGTACCTTGCGCACAGCTCTACCTGCCGGAAGAAAACGGCAGCCAACCTATTGCCGGAGGTTCTCCATGCCGACCATCATCGTTCAGCCTTCCGTTATTGCCGCTGCCGGCAATAAACCCAAGATTATCAAGGAATTCATCGGCCGAGTGAATTCAGGAACCGATGCGGTGAGCGTTGCACGGATGCACAGCCCGGCAGGATGGGTGGAACCCGGCCAGCAACCGGAATTCAGCGAATACACGGTGGTGCTCTCGGGCACTCTGCGGGTGACAACCCGCGAGGATGTTTTTGATATTCATGCCGGGCAGGCGATTATCACCCACCCTGGCGAATGGATTCAGTACAGCACCCCGGAAGGAGCCGAATACCTGGCTGTCTGCCTGCCCGCCTTCTCTCCCGAAACCGTCCATCGCGACGAGGCATAGCCGGCGTTCCACCGCTAGCGAGCCGACCGGTTTTCTCCTCGGGCCGCACTGTCAAAAAAAATCGGGACACGGCTGCTCGGCACGTGTCCCGATTTTTTTTTTAGTGGTAGGGCAAAACCCGCTTCTTACATCCGCTCCTGCGACCAGTCGTTATGCTCGAATTCACTGTGGTCCGGTTTGGGCGGTTTGATCTCGGCCATTCGCTGACGAAGCCAGACCTGTACTTTAGGAAATTCCGCGGCAAAATCGGCCATGGCCCGGCCGCGGTGGCTGACGGTGCTCTTCTCTTCCATGGAGAGCTCGGCAAAGGTTTTGCCGAATTCCGGGTAGAAAAACAACGGGTCATAGCCAAACCCGGATTCGCCCCGCCGCTCCGTAATAATTTCACCGTCGCACCGCCCCTCCCAGGTCAGCGCCGGACCCGCCGGCGTCGCCAGGGAAAGCACACAGACGAAATGGGCGGATCGGTTGGTCTTTCCCTCCAATTCTGCCAGCAGTTTTTCACAATTTTTCGCATCGGTGGCATCGGGTCCGGAATAACGGGCCGAATACACCCCCGGCCGGCCGTCGAGCGCATCGACTACCAGACCGGAATCATCGGCCAAACAGGGCAGCCCCAGCACCTTGGCATAATGCAGGGCTTTTTTATAGGCGTTGTCGTCAAAGGTTTCGCCGTCTTCCACCGCTTCCGGCATGGGTCCGAAATCAGCAAGCGATTTGATCGCCACCGGAAAGTCCTTGAGCATCTCCTGGAATTCCTTCAGCTTGTTTGTATTGCTGGTGGCCAGCACAATAATAGTATCCATGGTGAACTCCTTACGCTTTTTGCCGCAACGGCAAATTCAAAATGATACACGGTGAACGTTTGATGCGATGTGGCAGCAACCAACTCTCACAAAAAAAGAGAAGGGACGGTGACCGACTCAGGATCTGGCGACAGGGGCGGATGGCTTGTTCCGCTTGCGCAATTGTTTGTCGTACCGTTCCTGTTCGCTGTAGATACAGCCGCAGTAGGGTTGGCGATACAAGCCCATGCGGATGGAGGCATCAATACCCTGCTGCCAGCCGCTGCGAAAATCTTCATAATAAAAACCGGTCCCGTGTTCCTCGGCCAGCTGGTTGCATCGGTCGATGAGCAACTGGTGCTGCTGGTATTTGGAATAGAGCAAGGTGGTGGAAAAGGCATCATAGCTCCCGCCAAGAGTGGCCTGCACGGTATGCAGCAGCCGCATGTCATAACAGAGAGGGCAACGCTCTTGTTCGTGAAACACCACCTGCCGCAGGTACTCGGTGAGACCGTAGTGTTCGTCGATCACGATCGGGCAGCCGGTCTCTGTGCCGAACTGCTTGACCGCATCGATGCGGCGGCGAAATTCCTGAAACGGATGGATGTTGGGGTTATAAAACAGTCCTGTGACCTCGTGGCCTTGAAGACGTAAACGCTCCAGCGGGTAGACAGCGCAGGGGCCGCAGCAGATGTGCAACAGAATCCGCATTATTTGACCTTGAAATTTTTCGGTTCGATACCGTAACTGTGAATCTTGTAATTAATAATCCGCAGACTGGTATCCAGGCTCTTGGCCGCCTTGGTCTGGTTGCCGTTGTTTTTCTTCAACGCATCAATGATAAGTTCCCGCTCAAAATTTTCAACCGCCGTGGCCAGGGAAAGCGGTTTGTCGGAAAGAATGCTGTCCGGGCTTTGCAGCGAAGGCGGCAGGTGGATGGATTTGATGGCCGAACCATCACAGATCAACACCGCCCGCTCCATGCAGTTCTGCAACTCGCGGACATTGCCCGGCCAGTGATACTGAATCAGCAGATCGATAGCCGGTGTAGAAATGCGTTTGATTTGCTTGTTGTTTTCTTTGGCGTATTTCTCGAGAAAATACTCGGCCAGCAGCAGGATGTCGGTCCTTCGTTCGCGTAGCGGCGGCAGATAGACCGGAAAGACGTTGAGCCGGTAGTAGAGATCCTCGCGGAAAACCATCTCTTTGACGGCGGTTTCCAGATCGCGATTGGTGGCGGCAACCAAACGGATGTTGGTTTTGATGATCTTGGACGAACCGAGCCGCTGAAAAGTTCGCTCCTGGATGACATTGAGCAGCTTGACCTGCACTGCCGGGCTGATTTCACCGATTTCGTCGAGAAACAGGGTTCCGCCCTCGGCCAGCTCAAACCGTCCCTTTTTACTTTCGGTGGCGCCGGTGAAGGCCCCCTTCTCGTGGCCAAAGAGCTCGCTTTCCAACAGGGTTTCGGGCAGCGCCGAACAATTGATCACGACAAACGGGCCGGCGGAACGGCTGGAATTGTGATGCAGGGCTTTGGCCACCAGGGTTTTCCCGGTGCCCGATTCGCCGCGCAAAAGCACGGTGGCATTGGAATCCGCCACCCTGTGAACCATGTCAAAGACCTCCTGCATTCGTGAGGAATTGCCGATGATCTCTTCGATCCGGTTTTTGGCCGACAGTTCCCGTCGCAGCTTGGAATTTTCCTGGTGCAGCGCCTCTTTCTCCTCGTTAACGCGCTGAATACGTTGAACGGTTTCAGCGATCAAGCCGCTGACCACGGTGAGGAAACGGAGGTCGTTTTCAGATGCGGCACCAAAGCCTTCTTTATAGACTCGATCAATAGACAGCGCACCAATGGATTGCTGAGCCGCCATGATCGGTACACAGAGGAACGAGCTTTTCTTTTTACGCTCGTCACCGCGGGTCCTGGTCCGGTTTAAAAACAGCGGTTCATCACCGATCTGCGGTACAATAATCGGCTCACCGGTAGCCACGACCTTACCGGTAATGCCTTCGCCCAATTTGTACCGTCCTCGACGCTTGGCCTCGGCGGTGATGCCGTGGGCGACCTCGATTTCCAACTCACCGGTCGATGGATTGATGATAGACACCGTGCCATTGTCCATACCTTTGCGTTCGGCCAAAGTGGTCACTATTTTTTCCAGGCAATCCTGCAAGCTGGTGGCCGATGCGAGGTGTCTGGTTATCTCATACAGGCAGGTCAGGTTGATGAACTCCTGATCTTCATGGGTATCGATCATGGTATTATTTGCTTTCATGCATACTGGTTGAGGAGTTTATTGACAGTGTCCCTTCGAAATGGTATTTACTCTTCGTCGTGGAGGGATGGCCGAGTGGTTTAAGGCGGCGGTCTTGAAAACCGTTGTGCGAAAGTACCGTGGGTTCGAATCCTACTCCCTCCGCCAGAAATAACAAACATCCTATGGAGAGATGACCGAGAGGCCGATGGTGCTCGCCTGCTAAGCGAGTGTGGGGGTTATACTCCACCGAGGGTTCGAATCCCTCTCTCTCCGCCATATAGTGAAAGGCTGGTTGGATTACCAACCAGCCTTTTTTATTTTCAGCTTCCGACCTTCGGAAAAAGTTCACAACTGGCTGTCCTAATAACGGGTTACAATGACGACTGTTCTCTACGAACGACTGCTTGTCAGCTCAGGGTAGCCCCTCCCGGGGCCAAAATATGACAAGTTTGTCATCATACTCGCACAAGCTTTCTCCTGTCAACCCCTGTTAAACTGTAAGAAATATTTCACCCGTGTTGCATTTGCGTCAAAAATGACAGATTGCCGACATTGACCCGTTACTTTTCTGTCTTTTTTTCGAGTGCTGTTCATCCACCGTGTACCAGCCGCTCACCCTGCCGGCAGCAGCTCTCGCCAGCTGGCGAGAAGCGAAAAGGGGAAGTGCGGCCAGTTGTGAACGATCCCCTCCCCTTTGCCCCATGCACGGACCTGATTCCTTCCCGGAAAAATTCGGTCGCGGCTGGTGATGATTTTATGCGAGTACAGATCGTTTGCCGGCCCGTATTGGGCATAAGCGGCGCGGAAGGCCAGCAGCTCGGCATGCAGATCAGCCAGATCCCGCTGCGGTCGGTGGGCGAGAAATCGGCTCAAGTGCTCCTCATCGTCAAACATCGCCCGATAGAAAGACTCCAGGGTCTCCTGGTTGAAGGTGGCGGCCATAGCAGCGTAATTGTCCGGCGGAAGACCGCGCTGCTTGTCCACCGGGGTGAGGGTGCCGCCGATGGCCGTACAGGTGGCAAAGGATTCCGCCTGCTCGGCGAGCAGATGAGCGGCTACCCAGACGCCCATGGACCAGGCAATGAGATGCAGCCGTTCATACGCAGCGAAGCGTTCCAGGGAGAGCGGTTGCAGTTGCCGGTAGTCGTAGACCACGTACAGATCGCAGTCACCAGCGTCAAGAAAGCGGAACGGATGGGGATCCATGCCCCATCCATTGAAAAAAAGAATGCAGTCTTGATGCCGGGTATGGTGCAGCCAGGAGGATTGCATACGATCAGCGAAGCGAGGCAGCGATGATTGCCGGCAAAGGGGCCAGTTGTTCCCACTCCATGGCCGCATTCAACGACAGTCGCAGGCGGGAGGTTCCGGATGGAACCGTGGGCGGCCGAACCGCTTTGACCCAGTAGCCCTGTTCGCAGATACGATCGGCCGCAGCCACGGCCTTGGCCGAATCCCCCACCATAACCGGAACGATGTTGCTGCTGCCGTGCGTTTTCAGCCCGCAAGCCCGCAAGGCCTGACGGAACTGTTCAGCAAGCCGGCTCACTTTTGTGCGCTGCTCCGCCATCAGCGGAATCTGACGAAGCACGTAACAAAGCCAATGCACCGAAACCGGCGGCAAGCCGGTGGTGAAAATCTGTGACCGGGCCGTATTGAGCAGATAGTCGATAAGCACCTGCGAACCGACCACAAAGGAGCCCTGTCCGCCATAGGCCTTGCCGAAAGTGCCGGTGAGTATTTCAATATCGTGCTGCACACCCTGCTCTTCGGCCAGTCCGCAGCCGTTGCTCCCCCTGATACCGACCCCATGCGCCTCATCCACATACAGGGTTGCCTGCCAGCGGTTTTTCAGACGGACCAGTTCCGCCAGATCGGCGGTATCGCCATCCATGCTGAAAATCGATTCGGTGACGATAAAAACCTGGCGGTAGCGCTCCCGATCCTTGGCCAGCACCTGCTCGATGGCCTGATAATCCAGATGGGGATAGCGGATAACCCGGGCGCGGGACAGGCGCATGCCGTCGATCAGGCTGGCATGGCAGAGTTTGTCAGCAAGGATCAGATCCTGTTTGCCGGAAAGCGCTGGCAGAATGCCTATATTCACATGGTAGCCGGAGTTGAAGATCAGGGCCGCCTCGGTTTGATAGAGCGCAATCAATTGCTGCTCCAGTTGGTTGTACGGCAGCGTGTTGCCGGTCATCAGCCGCGAGGCCGTGCTGCCCAGGCCGTAGCATTCGAGCAGATTTTCCGCCTTCTGTTCCTGGTAAAAGGCTTCCAAAAGCTCCCGGTTGGTGGCAAGACCAAGGTAATCGTTGCCGGCCAGGTTCAGATACCGGCGGCCGTTGATATCGATGCGGCCGTGGTCGAGATGGACAACCGGGACCAGGCTGCGGAGTTGTCCCTGTTGTTCGATTTCCCCTAATTGTTCAATGAGTTGTTGGCGTAAGTCCGGCATGGAGCAGTGTCATCCTAAATAGTTCGCGTAGAGAGCATCGCTGTATCCCACCAGGAGACGATCCCCTATCTGCAGTGTCGGCGCCCGCAGATTGCCGGTACGCCCCAGGGTTTGTTTAAGAATAGCATCCCTGCTATCTTTTTGAGGATCAAGCACCAGGTACGTTTTCCCCTTGGCAACTACGATTTCTCCGGCGCCGGCCAGCACATGCCATGCTGCCTCCCCGGCGAGCGGGTCTTTCCTGGCATCGACAACACGCTCGGGAGACAGGTTGTTTTGGTTCAGCACATCCAGTGCTTTGATGCACGAGGTTCAACCTTTTCTCAGATAGGCCCATTCGATTTGCATGGTCGTTTCTCCACAAGGACGGCAACAGGGTAAGGAACAGTGGTGGATTTTACCGGCGGCCAGTATAGTCGTGGACGACTGCTGATACCACCTTAAATTTCTTCTGCTTTGTTCGTTTACAAACGATAAAAATTATCCACTATAGGAAAAAGCGGGCAGAAGAGCAAGCGATGCAAACAGGAGACCCAACCATGACCCCACCACCGGACACACCAGGACCCAAGGGCGATCTGCTGCTGCGGACCATGCCGCTGCCGGCCGACACCAGCTTTAATGGCGATATTTTCGGCGGTTGGATCATGTCGCAGATGGATATCGCCGGCAGCATGATGGCCAAGGAGGTAACCCGCACCCGCACGGCCACCGTCGCCGTGGAAAGCATGAAATTCATCAAACCGGTCAAGGTAGGGGATGTGGTCTGCTGCTATGGCCGGGTAGTGCGTATTGGCACCACGTCGGTAACCATTATGCTCGAGGTCTGGGTTCGTCCGGTCCTGCGGGCAACCCAGGACCGGTTTACCACCTTCAAGGTCACCGAGGCAGCCTTTACCTATGTAGCGATCGACGAAAACGGCAAAAAACAGCCGATCAACAAGCAGAGATCCCAACAGTAAAGGGTGAGGATCAGCTGGCGAGCACCGCGGTGTCTTCCAGGGCCATTTCCAGCTCGGCCAGATCGATCTCGGTAAGGTTGAGCAGGCTGGCTTCATACGTGGCGGGTAGAATCAGGGCCGCATCTTTTTCCAGCCCGATCCCCAATTTACGGCAGACCAGATTGGCCATGCGCACCAGCAGCAGCAGGTAATTCTTGTCGTCGATTTCCTCTTTATGGTGGTCCCGGGCGATAACGCAGAAAGATTCCGGCATATTCCACTGATTGAGCAGCTTGCTCCCTTCCCGTGAATGCAGCTTGGCCATGGCTTCCAGAAGCAGCGCGTCGGTAATTTTCATTGTTTTGTTGTTCTGCCTGATCTGCTCGATAACCATCAGGATGAGTAACTTGCCGACGTCATGGAACAGACCGGCAAAAAAGGCCTGGCTCTGCTCGACCCCATACTGGTGCCGCCGGGCCAGCCACACTGTACCGTAGGCACAGCCCACCGAATGCTGCCAAAGCTTTTTCATCACGTGGGTGAGGTGTTTATCACCGCTTACAAAAAGATTCCGCGACGTGGCGAGCAGCACAATCTTTTCGATCTCCCGGGTACCAAGCCGCATGATCGCAGCCCGGACCGTAGCGACTTCGGCCAGTCCGCGATAAAAAGAAGAATTGGCAATTTTCAGCACCTGGGTGGACAGGGCCTGGTCAGCCGTAATGATCTTTTCGACCACCTGCAGACTGGGCTCTGCTTTCGCCAGCTCCTGCTGAATGCGGGTTGCGGCGGAATTGAATACCGGAAGCGTTATCTTGTCTGCTTCGATAACGCGGTTAATCGCATCAATAAGGGAAATAGGGGCACTCATTTATTCTCCTGTCAAGCGGCGGAGTTCTACAAAAGGACGCGGTGGCTTGAAAATAGGCAGGCACCGCAGGACTTCATCAATGGTGGTGACACCATCAGCCGCCTTGACCAGACCATCCTCCAGCAAGGTGACGAGACCGGAATAATCGATACTGATGGTGCGTATTTCATAGCTGGTTTTCTGCTCGAGAATGGCGTTGCGGACGCGTTCGTCGAGTACCAGCAACTCGAAAACACCGACCCGCCCCCGATATCCGGTCTGCTTGCACGCTTTGCAGCCCCGCCCTTTTTTGAAATGGCCGCCCTGCAGATCCTGGGCACTGCAACGCAGACGCTGCAGCTGCATCGGGGTCGGTTTGGTATCGACCGCGCAGTGTGGGCAGACCCGGCGCAACAGCCGCTGGGCCAGAATACTGACCACGGTGGAAGACACCAGGAAGGGGGCGATATCCATATTGAGCAGGCGGATAAGGCCGCCGATGCTGTCTTCGGTGTGGAAAGTGGACAGCACCTTGTGGCCGGTCAGGGCCGCCTGGACCGCGACTTCAGCGGAATACGGGTCCCGGATCTCGCCGATGACGATCACATCCGGATCCTGAC
>JBFJXW010000133.1:0-10712 GCA_041622895.1 Desulfobulbus sp.
GTATTTCATAGGTGGCATTGCCGTTTTTCTCTACGGCATGAACACCATGAGCGACGGCTTGAAGAAAATATCGGGCGAACGTATGCGGGCGCTGATGGCTGCCTTGACATCCAACCGCCTGTACGGTCTGCTTGTCGGTGCTTTTGCCACCATGATGGTACAGTCCAGCAGTGCTATCATGGTTATGCTTGTTGGCCTTGTTCAGTCCCAGCTGATGACCTATGTCCAGGCCATGGGCGTCATTCTTGGTGCGGAAATCGGCACTACCATCACCGCCCAGCTGATCGCCTTCAGGCTGCATGACTACGCGCTGTTGATTTTCGCCGGGGGGTTCGTGGTAAAAATGCTCAGCAGAACCCCAGGATTACGCCATTCAGGAGAGGCACTGGCAGGATTCGGGCTTTTGTTTTTCGGCATGCAGCTGATGTCCGATGCCATGGCGCCCCTCAAGGATTTCCCTCCCCTGCTCGCCGCCCTGCAGCAGTTGCAAAATCCACTACTCAGTGTGGCGATCGGTATTTGTACCACCGCGATTATCCAGAGCAGCAGCGCCTTTATCGGCATCGTCATTGTCCTGGCGCAGCAGGGAGGCTTGACGCTGGAAGCCAGTATTCCGCTGATGCTGGGCGCAAACATCGGCTCCTGCATAACTGCCGCCATTGCCAGTATCGGCACCTTCCGGGCCGCCAAGCGGGTTTCTCTGGCGCAGATCCTGTTTAATACCGTCAGTGTTACCTTTTATCTTTTCTGGATTCCCGAATCAATCCGGATAGTTCAAGCTGTCTCTTCCGGTGCCGACCTGCCGCGTCAGATTGCAAACGCCCATACGCTGTATAACCTGCTCATGTCCTGCACCTTTCTCCCCTTCACCCCTCTCTTTGCCCGCTTGGTGTTGTGGTTTCTGCCGGACCAGGAAGAAGAAACCCGGCTCATTCCCACAGTCTGGCATCTGCAAAATTCAGCACTGCACACCCCTTCCATGGCGCTGAGTTTTGCAAGGGCGGAGATGGCCCGGATGAACAAGATCCTCGGCCGCATGCTCGTCGGCACCATTTCTTCGTTCGTGGGTACCGCGTCCGCATATGACAGTATCTTTCCTAAGTTGCCGACGCTACGGGCAATAAAAATGCGAGAAGAAAAAATTGATTATCTCGAAACCCAGGTAACGGCCTACCTGTTTAAAATCGTCGAACAGCCGCTCAGTGACCAGGAATCGAAAGAAGCTTTTGCCCTCATGGAAATTGTCAAGGTGCAGGAGGCTATAGGTGATGTTATCGAGAAAAGACTGCTGGAGCTTCTGGCTGAAAAATACGCAATGAAAATCGATTTGACGGCGGAGGGGAAACAAGAGATAAACGAACTCTATTCTCATGTTTTACAGGAGATGAGCCTCCTTATCGATGCCCTGCAGGAAATGGATCCGAAAAAGGCATCCGTTCTCCTGGAACAGGAAGAACGTTTCTGCCGGCTTGAACGTGACGTGGAGTTTCGCCACCTGGAACGGATAACAAAAAGAATTTCTGAATCCAAACGTTCCCACACCATCCATATGGAATTGATGGATGGATTACGCCAGATTCATGAATATAACGCCTCCATTGCCAGGACGATCCACGCCCTCCATTCCGATCCGTATGGCGAGCAACCACAGACCGCACCCCGGCAACAGACGCCCTAAACAACAAGCAAACTACGCGGTCTGGCCGCAGCATTTTTTATATTTCTTGCCTGAACCGCAGGGACACGGCGCGTTACGGCCGATCTTATCCTCGACCCGCTGCACCGGTTTCCGATCGACAGCCTCTGGGCCAGCGTTATTCGACCGCTTTGCCTCTTCCAGTTCTCGTTCACGCTGCTTGCGCCGCTCTTCCTCCAACCGTTCCAGTTGATCATCCTGAACGATCTGAATACGCATCAGATTGGCAACCGTGTGCTGCTTGACCGCCTCTACCATGCCGATAAACAGATTATACCCTTCGCGTTTGTATTCATTCAGCGGGTTTTTCTGACCGTAACCACGCAGGCCGATGCCCTCTTTGAGGTGATCCATATGCAGCAGATGTTCTTTCCACAGGGTATCGACCATCTGCAACAGAACCATTCGTTCAAGCTGGCGCATCTGCTCCTCGCCGTTGTTCTCTTCCTGGCGCGCATATCCCTGCTGCACCGCCTCTAGCAGTTTTTCGGTAAAGGCACTGTTGTCCAGATCCTCTTTTTCCTCATCCGACCAATCGAGCTGCAGATTGAACAGCTGGCTGGTTCGTTCCTGCAATCCTTCCCAATCCCAATCCTCGGAAGGCGTTTTGTTGACGGCAAATTCAGCAGCCACTCCCGCGACCAGATCACTCAGCATATCCTTGATGATCGGCAGGACATTCTCGCCTTCAAGGACCTCGCGGCGCTGACTGTAGATGACCTCACGCTGCTTGTTCATAACATCGTCATATTCAAGCAGGTGCTTGCGGATATCGAAGTTATGCCCTTCGACCTTGCGTTGTGCATTTTCAATGGCCTTGGAAACCATGGAATGTTCGATGGGCTCGTCCTCCTCCATCCCCAGCTTATCCATGATGGAACTCAAGCGATCCGAGCCGAAAATGCGCAGGAGATCATCCTCCAGCGACAGAAAGAACCGGGAAGATCCGGGATCACCCTGCCGCCCGGAACGGCCGCGCAGCTGGTTGTCAATACGGCGGCTTTCATGCCGGCTGGTTCCCAGGATATGCAGGCCGCCGAGTTCGCGGACCCCTTCCCCCAGCTTGATATCCGTACCGCGACCCGCCATGTTGGTGGCGATGGTTACTCGACCCTGCTGACCGGCGCCAGCAACAATCTCGGCCTCACGATCGTGCTGTTTGGCATTGAGCACGTCATGTTCAATACCCTCTTTGGTGAGCATCTTTGAGATTTTCTCGGAGATGTCGATGGAAATCGTACCTACAAGTATAGGCTGGCCTTTTTCATGCAGTTCTTTAATTTCTTTGACAATATTTCTATATTTTGCCGATTGATTCTTATAAATGGCATCCGCAAAATCCCGCCGGATCATTTTCTGATGGGTAGGAATTACCACAACGTCAAGGTTGTAGATCTTCTTGAACTCCGGAGCCTCGGTATCTGCGGTTCCGGTCATGCCGGCCAGTTTACCGTACATGCGGAAATAGTTCTGGAAGGTGATCGAGGCGAGTGTCTGATTCTCTTTTTCGATCTTGACCCCCTCCTTAGCCTCCAAGGCCTGGTGGAGGCCGTCGGAGTAACGCCGTCCTTCCATGGTGCGGCCGGTAAACTCGTCGACAATTATCACGGCCCCATCTTTGACGATATAATCAACATCGCGTTGAAAAAGGACATGCGCCTTCAAGGCCTGGTTGATGTGATGCAGCTGATTGATGTTACGAGGATCATAGAGGTTTTCCACTTCGAGCAGCTCTTCGCCCAAGACAACGCCTTCATCAGTGAGCATCACCTGACGGGCTTTCTCGTCTTTGGTGTAATGCTTCTCGGGTTTGAAATGGCGCATGATTCGATCGACTTTGAGATACATATCGGTGGACATCTCAGCCGGACCGGAGATGATCAGCGGTGTCCGGGCCTCATCAATGAGGATGGAGTCAACTTCGTCGACAATGGCGTAATGAAAACCCCGCTGACAGAAATCTTCGAGGGAGAATTTCATATTGTCGCGGAGGTAATCAAAACCGAACTCGTTATTGGTACCGTAGGTGATGTCTGCCCGGTATGCCTCCCTGCGCTCATTATCATCCATCCCGTGAAGGATGCAACTGGTTGTCATACCAAGAAAACTGTAGACCTTGCTCATCCATTGGACATCGCGGCTGGCCAGGTAGTCGTTAACCGTGACCACATGCACCCCCTTACCTGGAAGGGCATTAAGATACACCGGTGCAGTCGAGGTCAGGGTTTTCCCCTCACCGGTCTTCATCTCGGCGATTTTTCCTTCATGCAGCACGATGCCGCCAATCAGCTGAACATCATAATGACGTTCGCCAAGCACCCGTTTGGCCGCCTCGCGGACCACGGCAAAGGCCTCGGGCAAGAGTTCATCCAGGGTGGTTCCCTGTGCCAACCGCTCCCGGAACTCGACTGTTTTTCCAGCCAATTCAGCATCGGACAACGGCTCCACGGTGGCTTCAAGCTCATTGATCGCCTTGACCATCCGGCGATACTGCTTGATCATCCTGTCGTTCTTGCTGCCGAATATTTTTGTAAGAAACCTTCCTAACATCGTGTATCTCCCATCAAGGGTACAAAGCCCCTTACGATAAGTAGAAAATAAGGGGAATTTCCGCTCCGGATTACTGATTACTCTGAGGGAGCGAGATTGGTGGTGCGGATCAGCGCGTCTTCGTCACAGTCGGGGAATTTGGAACAGTGGAGACAGTCACTCCATATTTTGTGGGGCAGGTCTTGCTTATCCCTGTCCTTAAAACCGAACTTGCGAAAAAAGGCAGCCTGATAAGTGAGCACAAAAACGTTGTTAATTTCCAAGCTTTCGGCCTCATCAAGACAGGATTCCACCAGCAGTGCGCCAATACCGCATTTCTGCTTTTCCTCGACAACCGCCAACGAACGGATCTCCGCCAGATCGTCCCAGCATATATGCAGGGCACAGATGCCGTAAATAACCCCCTCCTCCTCAAAGACGACAAAATCCCGCAGATGATCGTACAGTGAACTGATGGAACGGGGCAGCATTAACCCTTTGGAGGCAAAGTTGGTGAGCAAGGCATGGATTGGCCGGACATCGCTCATCCGTGCAGGACGTATCCTGCCGCTATGGATTTTCTGTTGTGTTACAGTCATATCTACCACCTGACCTATGAAAAAAGCGGTACAGCATCACAAAGTGCTGACCGCCGGAACCGTGCGACCGGGGCATCGTTCCTTCTGTCGCTTCCTTTGATTATGCGTCAACGCATATAATCTTTCGATAAAATAACCAATTAAGGAGGCCGACCACTGTCCCGAAAACAAGCAGGGAAAGATTACCGAACCATGAACCGGGACTGAGTAGAGCCACAAGTCCCAAACCAATCACCACCCCGTATCCAGTGCCGGTCAGACCGTCGCGAAAGAGTTCCGACCAGTCGGCATATCGTTTTTCTAAAAAGGCGACCAGGGGCCGTGCCACCAGAAAAAACGGGATGTAGGAGCAGACGAGCAGGGGCAGCAATCCATATACGGCCCAGGTGACAACCGCGGTATAGACAGTCTGATAATTGCCGATCACCCCTGTTTTGGCCAACACAAGGGCCGGAAAGGTAATACCATGAGCAAGGATGAAAAAGACGGTCGGTGTCACCGCAGGAGCATACGAGGCGGCATGGCTCCTCAGATGCTTGATCAGGGCCTTGCTGATCGTGTATCGAGCCGACGCCCCCCCACCATGTGACGTTTTGTACTTTCTTCTGTTGCTGCTCATCGTACTCATGGGGTTAAGGGCTGAGGTTACTTACCTGGTACAACATGCCACGGTGCTTGCTTCGGCTTTATTGCCACATGCGCGGATGTACTACGGGATGTTCCATCGCAGGTTTCATTGACGGGCAAAAGAATCGTCTGCCCTGCCCAAATACCAAGAAGAAACATCCACAGAAACAAGAAAAAACAAACAATCCCCAGGCCGCACATGCCGCGCCAGCCAAATTCAAAACGAAATGGTTTGCGTTTCGCCTCCGGCGGGTTCTTTTTCATATTCCCACGCCCTGATTTCGTTGAAAACGGATACCATCGGCTGCGGGGCGCAGGGGATGATACCTCCTGGAAACAACATAATTCAAGCGATATTGAGTAAGTATTCTGTGACGGAAAGCAAGCGCCAATCGCAACAAAACCACTGCCATGCTTCAGATCACCTCACATGCTTTCCGGGGCAGAAAGGCCAATCAGATGGAGACCATTACGGAATACCCGCTTCAGCGCTCCGCAGAGATAGAGCCGCGCCCTGCTTAATTCGGGGTCATCAGACAGGACTTTATGTTTGTTGTAAAAACTGTGAAACTGACCGGCAAGCTCCATCAGATAAAAGACAAGCCGGTGTGGCGCCAGATCATTCGCGGCTCCGGCCACCAGCTGAGGATAATCCGCCATAGTCTTGAGCAGTGCATATTCTTCCGCCTCAACCAACCGGTGCAAGACCTCGTGAGGCGCCTCTGCGCCAACCCCCTGCTCCCTTGCCTGTTTCTCAATACTGCACAAGCGCGCGTGGGCATACTGCACATAGAAGACCGGGTTTTCCTGACTCTGTTTTTTGGCCAGATCAAGATCGAATTCAATCAAGTTGTCCGGTTTGCGCATGAGGAAGAAAAAGCGCAGGGCATCCGGCCCCACCTCATCCACCAGTTCATCGACCGTGACAAAGGTGGCCTTGCGGGTAGACATTTTCACCTGTTTGCCATCACGCAACAGGGTGACAAACTGATAGAGCACCACGGTAACCTTACTGTCATCGTGCCCCATCGCCCTAATCCCGGCAAGGACATCGGGAACAGTGGCAATATGATCAGAGCCGAAGACATTGACCATCCAGTCGAAACCGCGGCTGAATTTTTCGCAATGATAGGCAATGTCCGGCAGCCGGTAGGTAGGTTCGCCGGTACCCTTAATGATTACCCGATCCTGTTCCTGGCCGAATTCGCTGGTTTTGAACCAGGTAGCCCCTTCTTTTTCATACACCAGTCCTTTGGCTCGCAGACTGTCGACGACCTCGTCGATCCTACCGTCTTCATAGAGGGTGTGTTCGTTGAAGTAACTGTCGAAACCGATACCAATTCGTTTGAGCGTAGCGTCGATATCGGTAAAGATCGCCTGCTGCGCCGTATCCTTGAAAACCGTGATCTCCGCATCTTTGAAGCTGTCACCGCCTGAGTCAAGCATCGATCGGGCGATGTCATAAATATAATCGCCTTGATAGCCATCCTCGGGAAAGGTGTTGGGCAGACCAAGCAGTTCCAGATATCGTGCTTTGGTCGATTCGCCCAGGACCCGCATCTGGCGGCCGGCATCGTTGAAATAATATTCACGGTGCACGTTGAATCCTGCAGCAGCAAGCACACGGGCTATGGCGTCACCAAGGACAGCGTTGCGGCCATGACCAACACTCAACGGCCCGGTGGGGTTGGCGCTGACAAACTCCACCAGCACTTTGCGTCCTTCCCCGACATCCGAAAAGCCAAAATGTTCGTCCTGCTCATAGATCGGGGCCAGCACCGAAGCCCAGACATCTTTGCGGAGAAACAGGTTGATAAAGCCCGGACCGGCTATTTCCACCCGCTCGATGATTTCCTGTTTAACGAGCAGTTCAACGAACTGCGCGGCCAGATCCCGAGGTTTGCGCTTGTCGATTCCGGCGGCCACGAGAGCAAAATTGGTGGAAAAATCGCCTTGCCCCTCGCGTTTGGGCACCTCAATGGTGTAACGACCGGCGGCGGCGTTGCTCCAGTATCCCTGCTGAACCCCTTCTGTAAAACAATGATCGACAATGTCTTTGACTCGTGATTTTATCATGTGGCAACGGGTTGAAAAAATAAATCAATCGGAACAATGACAAAGAATTGCCATCATTGCCTGCAATGGTTCGAAAAATAAAGGCTCGCCATGAGTGAGGCGTCAGTCGACTAATATTCGGTCGTTGAGCTTACCAAACAGGCAGAGTACTTCATAACTGATGGTGTTCATCCAGCCGGCGATTTCATCGGCGGTGATTGTCTCCTCGCCCTGACTGCCGAGCAAAACGGCTTCTTCGCCGACTTGTACCGCATCCAAATCGGTGACATCGATCAGGGTCAGGTTCATGGAAATTCGTCCGACCACCGGCACACGCCTGCCGTGGACCAGCACCTGCGCCTTGTTGGAAAGGCAGCGCAGATAGCCGTCTTCATACCCTACCGGCAATACCGCAATGGTGGAAGGGCGGGCAGTGGTAAAGAGGTGACTGTAGCCCAGGCCGCTCCCTGCGGGAACCTGTCGCACCTGGATAATCTGTGTGGAAAAACGCATGGCCGGCTGCAGGAGTGGCGGCAATGCAGCACTTCTGCCGGCAATGCCGTCCGGATAATAGCCGTAGAGGGCTATTCCAGGCCGTACCATATCAAGCCGGGCGTCGGCAACATAAAATAATCCACCGGAATTGGCAAGGTGCAGACAGCATTTCCCATGCACAATCCGGCAAAGGGCAGCGGTCGTCTCGGAGAAGGTAGCCAGCACCTGCGCCGAACTGGTGGAACCGGGGTCATCGGCCAGGGGAAAATGGGCAACAACCCCGTCAATGCGCAGATACGGCAACGACTGCACCGCCTCGACCAGGGTGATAAAATCAGCGGGCAGCGTGCCCTGACGCCCCATGCCGGCGTCGAGTTTCAAGTGCACGCCCACTTCTGTTTGCCGCAACCCGGCCAATCGGGACAATTCGCCAAGGATCGAACGATCCACCACCACCGGCGTCAGACCGGCTTCCAGTATGGTCGGCAGGGTCTGAGGAATCACCCCGGCAAGCACAAGAATCGGCTGCGTGAGACCCGCCTCGCGCAGTTGTACCCCTTCCACTGCCTCGGCTACGCCGAAAGCTGCCGCGCCCAGCTGAGCAAAGATGCGGGCACAATCGATCATCCCGTGGCCATAGGCATCGGCCTTGACCATGGCCATGACGGCAGCGGCGCCGGCCAGGTTCTGACACTGCTTGAAATTGTGGATCAATGCCGCCCGGCTAACGGTTATCTGGTTAAGCGATTTCATGATTCCTAAGCAGTTTGAACCACTGATACCAGCCTAACCGGCTCGAGAAGCACAGCGCCCAGCCGATGGAACAATACAGCGTTCCGATTATCGGTCCCGGCTGCGTGAGTGTCCGCATGACAAGGCCTGCGGTCATCATCAGCAGAATCAGCAGCCAGGTTTTCCAGGAGTAGACGGCTCCCAGACACGTGCCGTCTTTCAGGAGAACGATGCGTTGAATAGACCGTCTGGCCGTCTTGTCGAGGATCACAAGTGATTTCAGTGTACCGAGGACTCCGGCCACCAGCAGCAACAGGCGACCTCGGCCCGGATCGAGCCAGCCATAGCCACGGAACATAAGCACGGCACCGATGGCAGTCCAAAGAAAAGGTGCGGCGAATAAATGCACTCCCCGGGAAACGCCGGGCTTACACGAACACGTCAACGATGTCATCCCCTCTTGCCAAAAAGATTTCATATCTTCCGCTGTTATCCCTTAAAACAAGATAAGCCCACCCCCTTAAGGGATGGGCTTATGAATAACTGAATGTTCTGATTCGATCAGATTTCAGTTACGGTGATGGCGCCTTCAGGGCATACTTCTACACAGGTCTCGCAACCCAGACATTCGTCTGCGTTTACGGGCTCGGCTTTACCGTCTTGCATCTCGAAAACCTGTGCAGGACAAGCGTTAACGCACTCTTCATCACCGGAACATTTATCTTTATCAACAATAATTTCCCACATGGCACAACCTCCAAAATAAATGAATTAAGAACAAAAAAAACGCAGTTATTGTAACCTCTATTTCAAGGCAAAACAATACGCAGAAGTCGTTTTTCTTTAAAAGACCGCCTCTGGTTTGTCAAGACAAAATATTTTTGTGCTCCGTCGAGAAAGGCAAGAAAAACTGTATCGTTCCTTTTGCTTGCAGTGCGTTTTTTTTGGTTTGATATTGCCCGAAACAAGGGTAAGAAAGGATTCAAACAAAACAATTTTATACAAGGCAAAAAAAACAATGGCAAAAAAGCGACCAAAAGAGGGTAAAGTCGCCCCATCCGTCGAACAGGGCGAACAGGCGATGATCGAAGCAATCATTGAAGGTAGTCCGGACGCGGTGGGCGTAGCGGTTATCCGACTTGATTGCGGCTGCAGAAAAATGGCTGCGGTCGATAAATCCGGTGAACCGGCAAGCAAAATCATCATGTATCGTGACCAGGCCGAATCCATCTGTGACCAATGCAAAGCTGACAACGGTGATTTTTTTCGCGTCACCAAGCAATTCATCCACTGGATATCACCGGAACCGGATCGAGACACCCAGAAATTTATTATCAACAAAGTTCTCGGAACGCAGCAATAATCCATCGCCTGGCAGAGCCCGGACGCTTGTCGCCTCGTCGGTCCAGACCTGCTAACCTGCTTTTTCGCCACTGAACTGCTGGCAACCAGGAAAAAAGCAACAAAGGAAGGAGAGTGCGCCTGCGGGGACCAACCAGCAATCTCGGTTACGGCAGCACGTTCTCATCAGGCAGCAGGGAAACGCGCTCCCCGTTTCATTTTTCCTCTCTAACGGCCGGATATGAAGCACCTTATTTTCTTCCTTATCCTGTTGTCGACCGTTCTTGGTCAGGACGTGCACGCCGCTGCTCAGGAAATCCTGCTTGTCAGCCAGGCGAGACTGGGTTCTCCGCAACGAGTCGTTGCCGAAACGTTCAAGAAACTGCTCGAAGCCGAACCTGCGGCATCATTCACTGTAACGCTTCAATTTTACAATCCTGACCTTACCGAAGCCGAGGCAATAGAAAAAATTCAGCTCGGCACCCTGCAGATGGGCATTTTCACAGCTGCATCCCTTGAGGACCTGAATCCCATCACCCGGGTCCCTTCCTTTCCTTTTCTCTTCGGAGACGAACAGCAGGCTGCCCTCATCCTTGATGGCCCACTGGGAGCTACCCTCCTCCGAGATCTCGAAACCA
>JBFJXW010000134.1:0-10700 GCA_041622895.1 Desulfobulbus sp.
AGGATGCCTGTGGCTTGACCAATCCGCGCTGCCCCAAAGATGCGGATGTCAAGGCGATCTACACCGCTGCGCTGTAATCGAAGAAAAAAGATCCCGGTGGAGCCTGCCCCCTGTTTTCCCTGACTTGGCCTGTGCGGGCTTCACCGGCTGCTTGATACACCATGAAATACACGCTGTGGTTGGCGTTGCGGGACGCGGATTTTCCGCGTCCCGCCTTTGTGTTGGCAAGGAAAAGGAGATGCAGGGTTGTTTCTCCTTGTGGCCCTGCATCTTCGTTTCTGCAGTAACAGTCAGACAATGGCCCCCCAAAAACGACCTGCGAGGCAACCACCTCTCGGCAGGAAAAAATGCACAGATGCTCATCCCTTCTATACACCGACGTTCAGCAGACATGCGCATCTGCTCAATTGCCGGGATACCTTCTTTTACCAGAACAAACATATCCCCGGAGAGTTGCTCTCCCGGCACGATCTGTTTAGCACCAAATACGGTAGTCCGTATGTTTCACTAACATTTATCCAGGAGAAATCCATGCAGAGAAAGAAAATCTACGTCAATGGTATTGAGCGGTTGGTGGTTGCAGAATCATCCGACCTGCTGTCTGACGTAATCCGAAAAAACCTGCGCCTCACCGGCACCAAGGTCGGATGCGGCAAAGGCCAGTGCGGCGCCTGTAACGTCATTATGGACGGCAAACTGATCCGTTCCTGTATTACCAAGATGGATCGCGTACCTGACGGTGCCGCGATCACCACTATTGAAGGCATCGGTACCCCCTCGGATCTCCATGCCCTGCAAATGGCATGGATGGTCCATGGCGGCGCGCAGTGCGGCTTCTGTACCCCGGGCTTTATCGTTTCCGCCAAGGCCTTGATTGACAGCAATCCCGATCCTTCCCGCGAAGATATTCGCGATTGGTTCCAGAAATACAAAAATGCCTGTCGCTGTACCGGTTACAAACAGCTCGTTGATTCGGTACAGGATGCGGTCAGGGTCCTCAAGGGTGAGCTCACCATGAAGGATCTGGCCTATAAAATCCCTCAAGACGGCAAAGTATTCGGCACCAACATGCCTCGCCCCAGCGCTGCAGCCAAAGTATCCGGTACCTGGGATTTCGGTGCGGACAGCGGCCTGGCCCTACCGGAAAACACCCTGCAGATGGCGCTGGTGCAGGCTGAAGTCTCCCATGCCAACATCATCTCCATCGATACCAACGAAGCCGAGAAAATGCCCGGCGTATTCAAGGTGGTTACCGCCAAAGACATCAAGGGTAAAAACCGGATTACCGGCCTGATCACCTTCCCCACCAACAAGGGTGACGGCTGGGATCGCCCGATTCTTTGCGATACCAAAGTGTTCCAGTTCGGTGACGCCCTGGCCATTGTCTGCGCCGACACCGAGAAAAACGCCAAGGCTGCCGCCAAGATGGTCAAGGTCGAGCTCGAAGAGCTGCCTGCCTACATGAGCGCTCCGGCGGCGATGGAGCCTGATGCCATCGAGATTCATCCCGGCACCCCGAACGTCTACTATATTCAGAAGATTGCCAAGGGTGAGGAGACCCAGCCGATTTTCGACAAGGCAGATGTAGTGGTCGAGGGAGAATATTACACCAGCCGTCAGCCCCACATGCCCATCGAGCCCGATGTCGGCTATGCCTATCATGACGATGACGGCAAACTGATCATCCACTCCAAATCCATCGGTATACATCTCCATCTCTATATGATCGCTCCCGGTCTGGGCGTTGAACCCGAGAACCTGGTACTGATCCAGAACAATACCGGCGGTACCTTCGGCTACAAGTTCAGCCCGACCATGGAAGCCCTGGTGGGTGCTGCAGCCATCGCCACCGGCCGTCCGGTTTTCCTCTGCTACGATTACTTCCAGCAGCAGACCTACACCGGCAAGCGCTCCCCATTCTGGACCACGGTCCGCTATGCAGCCAGCAAAGACGGCCAACTCCTCGGCATGGAGACCGACTGGTCGGTCGACCACGGCCCCTATTCCGAGTTCGGCGACCTGCTGACCTTGCGCGGCGCCCAGTTCATTGGTGCCGGGTACGACATCCGCAACATCCGCGGTGAAGGCCGCACCGTCTGCACCAACCATGGTTGGGGTTCCGCCTTCCGTGGCTATGGCTCGACGGAGAGTGAATTCCCGTCCGAAGTACTGATGGACGAGCTGGCCGAAAAACTGGGTATGGATCCGTTCGACCTGCGCTACAAGAACGTGTACCGTCCGGGTGCCACCACCCCCACGGGTCAGGTGCCGGAGGTCTTCTCCCTGCCGGAGATGTTCGACAAACTGAAGCCCAAATATGAAGAGGCCAAAAAACGCGTAGCCGCTACCTCCACCGACACCGTAAAACGCGGGGTCGGCATCGCTGTGGGTGTATACGGCGCCGGTCTTGATGGCCCTGACACCGCCGAATCCGATGTCGAGCTCAACGCAGACGGCACCGTGACTATTTTCAATGCCTGGGAAGATCACGGGCAGGGCGCTGATATGGGAACCCTGGCCACGGCTCACGAGGCCCTGCTGCCCCTGGGCTTATCCCCTGACCAGATCAAACTGGTAATGAACGATACCAGCAAATGCCCCAACTCCGGTCCTGCCGGCGGCAGCCGCAGCCAGGTGGTTGTAGGGCAGTCGATTCGTGTCGGTTGTGAAGAGTTGATCAAGGCCATGAAAAAGGCGGACGGTTCCTTCCGTACCCACGCGGAGATGGTTGCCGAAGGCATTCCGACCAAGATCAACGGCAAATGGACCGCACCGGCCACCGATTGCGACGCCAATGGCCAGGGCAGCCCGATGTGCTGCTATATGTACGGCCTGTTCATGGCCGAGGTCGCTGTGGAAATCGCAACCGGTAAAACCACGGTTGAATCCATGGTCTGTGTTGCCGATATTGGTAAAGTGGTCAACAAGCTGGTGGTTGACGGCCAGATCTACGGTGGTATGGCCCAGGGTATCGGTATTGCACTTACCGAGGACTTTGAGGATATCAAGAAGCATTCCACCCTTGCTGGTGCCGGCTTCCCGTATATCAAACAGATCCCCGACAACATGGAGATCATTTATGTGGAAACCCCTCGTCCGGACGGCCCCTTCGGTGCTTCCGGTGTTGGCGAGATGCCTTTGACCAGCCCGCATGCAGCGATCATCAACGGTATCTACAACGCCTGCGGCGCACGGGTACGGCATCTGCCGGCCCGACCTGAGAAGGTCCTGGCAGCAATGCCTAAATAAGGAGTTTGTCAGCACACCACAGGAGTCATGATCTGCACGGCTCCTGTGGACTTTTTGAGCACTTGAGATTGATTCAACTGGTACGCCTGTCAGGTACTGCAGCATATATCCTGGAGATGGCACCGCTTTCCAGGGAACGGCCTGCAGCCCAGCACCTGCAGGCTGCAAGACACACTCGCTCCAGTCTATCCACCTCCCAATCTTCAGCCCGGTTTCAAACGATGGACCAACTGCAACTCAGAGAATTCGAGGCCCGCTGCATCCAGGAAGAACAGCCGTTCTGCACCGCAGCATGCCCGCTGCATGTCGATGTGCGCCCGTTCATGGCCAGCCTTGCCAAAGGTGATGTGCGCGGGGCACGACGGGTACTTGACCGCACCCTCCCCTTTCCTGAAATCATCGGCCGACTGTGCGAGCAGCCCTGCCGCCCCTCCTGCAAACGCGGTGAGATCGGTGATCCGCTCGCCTTCGGCAACCTGGAGCGGTATTGCGTCAGCAACAGCACCGCTGTTCTTACCTTGCCCAAACTGCCTGCGAAAGGCGGCAGCATCGCCGTTATCGGCGGCGGCTTCTCCGCCATGACCGCAGCGCTGGATCTGGGGCGCAAGGGACGAAACGTCACCCTCATTACCGAAGCCGCCGGTCTCGGCGGAACCCTGGGCACCTACTCTGAAACTGCCTTGCCTCAGGAAACCTTGGCTCAGGCAGCCTCTCTTCTTGAGCGCTACGGCGTGACTCTGCAATTTGCAACGTCCCTGGCCGAGAACAGCATCGCTGCCCTGATCACTGAATACGATGCCGTGTATTTCGACCTGGACGAAATCGAACCCCACCGTCTGCCGCCGAATGCCGGACAACCGGACCCGATCACCCTGGCCCTTTCCTGTGACGGCTGTTTTGCCGCCGGTGGTATCGCACCCGGCACCTCCGCCTATTCGGTGATCAAACAGGCAGATGACGGCCGCCGCGCCGCCCTGACCATTGAACGCTATCTGCAAAAGGTCTCGCTCACTGCCCAGCGCGAGATGGAAGGATCCCGGACGACCCGGATGTACACCGTAATCACCGGCATGGAGCCTGCCGCCGAGATCACAGCTGCCGACCCGAAGGCCGGCTATACCGCCGCCGAGGCCGGGCAGGAGGCAAGCCGCTGCATTCAGTGCGAGTGCATGGAATGCGTGAAACAATGCGCCTATCTCCGCGAATACAAGGAATATCCCAAAACCCTGGCCCGGAAGATCTACAACAATCAGGCCATTGTCCAGGGCACCAGAAATGCCAACAAAATGATCAATGCCTGCAGCCTCTGCGGGCAATGTACAGTGATTTGCCCCAATGATATCCCGGTACCCGAACTCTGCCGCGTCACCCGGCAGGACATGGTACGCAGCGGCCATATGCCGCCTTCACCTCACGATTTTGCCCTGGAGGATATGCGCTTCAGCCTCAGCGAATACTGTACCCTCACCCGCCATCAACCGGGTACCTCGGTCAGCCGGTTCCTCTTTTATCCCGGCTGTCAGCTGGCCGGTTCCGCTCCCGAGGCCGTCACAAGCACCTACCAGCTCCTGGGTACCCAGCTCGACGGAGGTGTCGGCCTGATGCTGGGATGCTGCGGTATTCCAGCTCACTGGGCCGGACAGAAAGACCTGTTCACCAAGACGATCAACGACTTCAAAACCGCGATCAAACAGATGGGCAATCCCACGGTGATCACTGCCTGTTCGAGCTGCCTGTCGATCTTCAAGGAATTTGCCGATACGCTCACGGTGACCTCTCTGTGGGAGGTGCTTGACGGCCTGGAATTGCCGACCTTCTCTGATCGATCCCCCGAAGAATCGTTCACTCTTCATGATCCCTGCACCGCCAGGCATCAGGAGACCCTGCGGGCCAGTGTCCGCAGTCTCTGCGCTAAACTGGGCCTGCAGATCAAAGAGCATGATTTCAACGGCCCCCTTGCCGATTGCTGCGGGTACGGCGGTCTGATGCAGTTCGCCAATCAACCGCTGGGAAAAAAGGCCGCGCTGGTGAAGGCAGCGCGCAGTGAACATGACGGACTGGCCTACTGCGCCATGTGCCGCGACAACCTCGCCGCAGCCGGCTCCCGTGTGGCGCATCTGCTTGATTATATCTTTCCCTCCGCCGAGACAGGTGATCCGCTGGCACGGAAGAACCCCGGATTTTCCCAGCGTCACGAGAATCGGGCCCGATTGCGGCAGGAACTGCTCACCACACTGTGGCAGGAACAAGCCGGCTCGCTGCCCGAGCATACATCGATCCGCCTCCTGATCAGCCAGGAGGTGCTCGATCTGCTCAACAGCCGCCATATTTTGGAAGAGGATATACAAAAGGTGATCCTGCGCGCTGAGCAGACCGGCATCCACCTGGTCAATCCAAACAACAATCACCGGCTCGCCCGATTCAAGCCGGTACGGGTGACCTACTGGGTGGAATATGAACCCACGGATCAGGGATATGTCATCCATAACGGGTACAGTCATCGCATGCTGCTGCCGGAGGGACAACAATGAGCACCTTTTCTTTTATCGAAGACACCACCTGGCAGTGCGTTGGATGCAATCAGCCCCTGCAGCCCACCAAGGTCAATGTGACCTACCTGAACTCGCTGTTCACTGTGGAACTCATGGCCTGCCCGCACTGCGGGTTCATTCTGGTTCCGGAAAGCCTGGCCGTGGGCAAGATGCTGGAAGTGGAACAGCTGCTGGAAGACAAGTAGGATGACCGTGCTCTGTTCCTGTACGCACCCGCTGGAAAAACCGCTCTTCGAGCAGGACGAACTGCAGCTGGTCACCGGCGGTACGCTTCGGCCCGGCGGCATTGCCCTCACCACCGAGATCCTGACCTATTGCGCTCTTGCTGCCGGTTCCTCCATCCTCGATGTGGGCTGCGGCCCCGGTCGCACAGCCGCCCTGCTGGCCTCGGTGTTTGCCTTGCAGCCCACCGGTCTGGACCCCTCTGCCGCCATGATCGACAAAGCGCGCCGCCATGCCCCGGCAATCCCTTTTATCCAGGCCGAGGCAACAGCGCTCCCCTGTGGAACCGCCAGCTTTGATGCCGTCATCTCGGAATGTGTGCTCTCCCTGACCGGCGACATCGACACCAGTTTGCAGGAGATGCACCGTATTCTTCGACCGGAGGGGACCCTGATCCTCACCGATATCTATCAAAAACAGCCGGGGGATAAACCGGCGCTACCGCCGCTGCAGAGCTGTATCACCCATGCCCTGCCTCTGGACACAATCGAACAAGGGCTGCTGCAGGCGGGTTTTACGCTCCATTACCTGCATGACCGCAGCGATCTGCTCAAACAGTTAGCCGGGCAGATTATCTTCTCCTACGGTAGCCTGGAAAAATTCTGGCAATTGTTCATGGGAGAGGAAGCTGCCCGCCAAACCTGTTGCGCCCTGGCCGCTGCGCCTCTGGGTTATTACGTGCTCATCGCGAAAAAAGGAACCCGACATGGATGATACGTCCCTGCAGATCATGCAGCTGGCTGCCCAGGGGTTCTGCTGCAGCCAGATTATGATGCAACTGACCCTGGCCGATATGGGCGAAGAGAATGTCCCTCTGGTGCGAGCCATGGCCGGACTGTGCGAAGGGATGGGAACGGGCGAACTGTGCGGCGTGGCCAGCGGCGCGGCCTGCATTCTGGCCTTGTACGGGGCCAAAGGCAGCGTTGACGAAGAAGCCCTCACCTGCTACCCTTTACTGCTCGCTCAGTTCATGGAGTGGTTCACCGGGAATGCGACAGCCTGGGGCGGCATTCGCTGCGACGATATCGTCACCTTTCAGGGAGGCAAGAAACCGGAAGCCTGCGGCACTATCATGATCCAGGCCCGTGAGATGATCATGCAGATCCTGACCGAAAACAACATCGATCCCAGTCTGCCCAAGGAACAAGCCGGTGGCTGCTGATCGCACCCTGCACTTGCTGTCCTCGACCGCAAGCCTCTGCCCGGTCTGTCTGGACCGTATTCCGGCCATCCGCGAACAGGAGGGCGACACGGTCTATCTGGTCAAGCAGTGCCCGGAACACGGTACCTTTCGTACTGTTATCTGGCGGGGACCGGTGCCGTTTGCCTCCTGGCTGCGACCGAAACTACCTGCCGCGCCCCGCCGGGCCTTCACGCCTGTCGCCGCAGGCTGCCCTTTTGACTGCGGACTCTGTCCGGCACACGGCCAGCACACCTGTACCGCGCTGATCGAAATTACCCAGCGCTGCAACCTCCATTGCCCGGTCTGTTTTGCCGATGCCGGAGCCCATGCCGATCCGGCCGACAACCCTTCGCTTTCCCGGATAGGTTTCCTCTATGAACGAGTTATGGAAGCATCCGGTGCCTGCAATATTCAGCTCTCCGGCGGTGAACCAACGGTGCGAGACGATCTGGCGGCTATCATTGCCCTGGGCCGGAGCACAGGTTTTTCCTTTATCCAGCTCAATACCAATGGCCTGCGCCTGGCCGCCGATCCGGGGTATGCGGCTGCACTCAAGAAGGCGGGGCTGACCTCGGTCTTCCTCCAGTTCGACGGATTGAGCGGCACCACCCACAGAGCCTTGCGCGGCCGCGATCTTCGCGCCGTCAAGGAACAGGCGCTGATGCACTGCCGGGCCGCCGGATTGGGCGTGGTTCTGGTACCGACCCTGGTTCCGGGAATCAACACCCAGGAGGTCGGAGCGATCATCGAATATGCCACCCGCTTCGCGCCCACCGTACGCGGCGTTCATTTTCAACCGGTCAGCTATTTCGGCCGTTTTCCCGAAGCCCCTGCGGACACTGATCGGCTCACCCTGCCGGAACTGCTGCAGTTGATCGACGAACAAAGCGACGGCGCCCTCAGGGCCGAACACTTTGCACCGCCGGCCTGCGAACATGCACTCTGTTCCTTCCATGGCAATTTCCTGGTGGCAGAAAGCGGTACCCTGATGCCGCTGGCCAATCGGCAGACAGCCTGCTGTTCCACCGGCGAAGCCAAAGCGGAGATCCCCACCGCCCTGGAAGGCCGGGAAAAGAGCGTTGCCTTCACCGCCCGGCAGTGGTCCCTGCCCATAGCAGCGTCCATCGCCTGCACCAATGAACCAACCCAGCCTCCCCAGGATGATCTCGATCGCTTTCTGGCGAGGGCCCGCACCCACACCTTTTCCCTCTCGGCCATGGCTTTTCAGGATGTGTGGAACCTTGACCTGCAGCGCCTGCAGGGCTGCTGCATTCATGTCGTTTCTCCGCAAGGCAACCTGGTCCCTTTCTGTGCCTACAATCTGACCTCCAATCTGGGAAAACCTCTCTATCGCGGAGTGATGCAGCCATGACACGCACTCCCCTGGAAGCCCTGATCAGCAGTCGCATCAACCCGAGCCTTACGCAACCCGCCGCTCCCCTTTCGCGCTCAGCCATCGAACAGTATCAGGGAGTCCAGCTGCGACACCTGGTCAATTATTGCCGACAGCGTTCGCCTTTTTATCGGCGAAAATTCGCGGACGCCGGTATCGACAGCATCACCGGCCTGGAGGATCTGCCCCGACTGCCCCTGACCAGCGAAGCGGAACTCCGCCACCATGGTGCGGAGATGCTCTGTGTCAGTCAGGATGCGGTGGCGCGAATCATCACCATGCACAGCTCCGGCACCACCGGCACGCCCAAACGCCTGTTTTTCACCGATGAGGATCTGGAGCGCACTCTGGATTTTTTCCATCAGGGCATGCAGCCCCTGGTCGATCCCGGACAACGGGTGGCGATTCTCCTGCCGGGCGCCACGCCGGATTCCACCGGCCATCTGCTGGCACAGGCGTTGGAACGGATGCATGTATCCAGTTTCCTCGTCGGCCTGGTGGATGATCCCGAGCAGGCAGCGCGTCACCTGAGCGCCATCCGTCCTGATGTCCTGGTTGGCTTCCCGGTGCAGCTCCTGGCCATCGCCCGCATGGCCGCTGCTCTGGCCATCCCTTTGGGCACCATTCGATCGGTGCTGCTCTGTTCCGACTACATTCCGGAAAGCCTGCGTGTTGAATTGACCGCGTTGCTGGACTGCGAAATCTTCACCCATTACGGCACAGTGGAAACCGGCCTGGGCGGCGGGGTGGACTGCGCGGCCCATTGCGGTGCACATCTGCGCGAGGCGGATCTGCTGTTTGAAATCATCGACCCGCACGCCGCCACCCCTCTGGCAGATGGCCAATGGGGCGAAATCGTCTGCACCACCCTCACCCGCACCGGCATGCCGCTGATCCGCTACCGTACCGGTGATCACGGCCGACTGCTTCCCGGTACCTGCTTCTGCGGCAGTCGCGTCCGGCGCCTCGACAGGGTCCTGGGCCGGATCAATCAGATGCGCACCCTGCATAACGGCGACCAGCTCTCCCTGGACACTCTGGATGAACTCCTTTTCTCCGTGCCCGGCCTGCTCGATTTCCGGGCCACCCTGACAAAAGCGGAGCAACAGGAAACACTCCTCATCGATCTCGTCGCCATTCCGGGCGACCAAGGCACCGTACTCCGCCAGGTCGCGGCAACGCTGGCAGAGCAGCAACCGAGTCGGCAACTGGAGTGTATCCTCACGCTCAACCCAACAGTCACCATTCATCGCGGCAAACGCATTCTCGAAGATAGACGAGAGGAACAACAATTATGAAAAAGCTTATCCAACAAGTAGGTACCGCCCTTAACGATGGCGAAGATCTCGTCCTCGTTACCATCTCCAGCCAGTCCGGCTCCACGCCCCGGTCGGCTGGAGCCAAGATGATTATCTGCCGCGACGGCGGCATCGCCGGCACCATCGGCGGCGGAATGGTCGAAGCCCTGGCCATCAAGGAAGCTCGAAGCTGCTTCGCCGGTGGTCGCTCTCTGCGCCGCTCTTTTGTCCTGTCCAACGGCGATGCCGCGGTTACCGATATGATCTGCGGCGGTAAAATGGAACTGTTTCTTGAATTTATCCGGGCCGACGAAAACAACCGGTCGGTTTTTCACGCCCTGCGCACCGCCATGGCCTCGGGACGCAGAGCGACCCTGGTCTGCCCGCTCGATAGCGGCAGCGGCGACCAGCGTTTCGTCATCGACCATACGGGGAAAGCCAGCAATGCACAGGTAGGGGAAGACCTGCTGGCCGCGGTTAAACAAATCCGTTCATCCACCTCAGCCGCCACCCTGATCGAGCACCAGGGTCGGGAGTATCTGGTCTCCTATTTTGCCGTCGGCGGCAATCTCTTTCTGATCGGTGCCGGTCATGTTGCCGCCTGCACCGCTGAGGCTGCGGCCCGGGTCGGCTTCCGGGTGATCGTCCTGGATGACCGCAGCGAATTTGCCAACCAGGAACGCTTTCCCCAGGCAGACGACATCAAGGTCCTGTCCTCCTTTGCCGATTGTTTCAAGGACTATGAGATCGATGAGGACTGCTATCTGGTAATTGTTACCCGCGGCCATCTGCACGACATGGAA
>JBFJXW010000135.1:0-10660 GCA_041622895.1 Desulfobulbus sp.
AGCAAGGATAAACAATAACAATGGCACTGAATAGCCAAGCAAAATGCGAAATTTGATCTTCTGATTCTTAAACATTACCTTCTCCCTATTGCTATATTGCAAATGTTTACACTTCTTCGTTGACTGTTAACCCGTTCCAAGCAAGGATTTCCTTGAGATCAAAAAGAGTTATCATCCTGTTGCCATAAGAGACAGCACCTTTGACAAAGTTATCATCGAGCACTTTTACAGAGGAGGGAACAGGAACCATATCCATCGTCTTGATATCAATAATATCAAGGATTTCATCAACAATGACACCAACAGAAAATCCCCCTGTATCGACAACAATAACCTTGGTTGATTCACTGATTCGACTGCTCTGCAAATTGAACAGACTGCGGATATCAACCACCGTAAGGACATGACCACGAAGGTTCATATTACCTATTATGTGTTCAGGGCAGCATGGCACCGGAGTGATATTGTCAATCCACGAGAACTCTTTTACTGCTCTAAGCTCAACACCAAAATATTCACCCTGCAGGCTGACCACTGCTATGGGCAGAAAATCGGCCGAGTCATCGCCAGTTAATGTCTTTTGCAGAGCAGTCGACCTGTTACGAAATATCTTCTTTTCTCTCTGATCCGCCTCAGGGCAGAAATAACTGATAAGGTCCGGTACGTTGCCTGCAGAAGGATCGAAAACAGGCTCTTCAATCTCCAGTTCAGCATGCAGCAACGTCCGAAGGTTGAGAATCATGATGATACTCTCATCAGATTTTGCTATCCCGCTTACGAAGGGCGGGTTGGATTCTATTCCTCTTCCTTTAAAAGGCGGCAGTTCGATATTGTTCTTCTCAATATTGATGACATCGAGCACGTCGTTGACGATTATTCCCAGTAATTTGGGTTCAGCATTTCGGCTTTGCAGCTCAAATTTCGTCTCGGTATAAGGATATTCAGCATCTGGCAGGTTGCTTTCGGAAAGGTCAAGAATCACAACTCGGTCCGAACAATTATATCGTTGCTGGGGACGACCGAAGCGAAGGTTTAAATCCATTATTGGCAATACCTTGCCGTGCAGGTTGACAACGCCTGCAATGTAGGATGGACATTCTTCAATCACTGTCAGTTCAGGAAGCCAGATTATCTGTTCGACCACCCTGGTATCAACCGCGAGAAGCAGTCCGTGCAAACTGAAGGTAAGGAATATGTTTTCTTTCATAACCTGCCGTTCCTTCGGCATTGTAAATAAAGGAGAGAGGGAGAGAATTTTCTTAATGTCCGGGTAGACAGTTGATGGAGGTGAGCAATTCTTCGGCGGTGATATTGTACGGTTGCACAAGAGTATGAGAAGGCAGAGGCGCAAGCAGTTTAATAGCAGTGGCCCGGAATTTCTGAGAACGGATTCGATTATTTTGTCTTTCATAAAGCCCACTGAGTTCACAGTAGGCCGCAATAAAAGATGGGTTCAGATATATTGTTTTGATAAACAAATCAATTGCGGCATCATTGTTCCCTCTCATCTCTGCAATATTTGCCAGAAGAAAATAAGGATCGGCTGCATTATTGTTTATTTTTATAGCTCTTTGACACCAAAATTCTGCATTATCATAATCTCCCGAGTTTGCATAGGCCTGGGCTAACAGATAGCATATCTTGTAGTTTTCCTTATCTGTAAGGAGATACTCTTTTGCCTTGGAAACAGCTTCAGTATACATCCTTTTATCGATAAGATTTTCTAAAATAAAAATTAAATCATCGACTTTTTCTTTTATTATAACATTATTTTCTTTTCTTTTTTCCCTGGTTTTTGATGATTTCGATTTAAATAATTTCTTATTCCTGATTGGCAGATCCTTAGTTATTATTTCTGGTTGCTTCCCTTTTTCCAAAGGTACTTTTTTTTTGTATATCACTGCCTCTGGGTACATAATCTGGCGAAGGTTCATGATTTTATGCCCATGCAACTCGCCATGTCCCGTTATAAGATAGCCGTCTTCGTTTAATGTTCGTGTAAAGTTCTCACAGGCAAATGCTACCGCTTCTGTATTGAAATATATGAAAACATTGCGGCAGATAATAAGATCAATGCTGCCCATTTCAGGGTATTGTGAGAACAAATCTTTTTTATTTAAATTTCCGTATTGGAATTTGACGATTTTTCGAACCCTCTCGTCAATTTTCCAGCCATCTTTATCTCTACTGAAATATTTATGCTGGATGGCTGGGGCCAGACTACGGAAGGACCAGTCCTCGTAGACTCCGCGTTCCGCCTTTCTTAATAAATCTACATTTATATCGGTGCCAAGAATTACAATCTCCCATTGGCTCAGATCCGGTAGAAGCGTATCAAGAAGAATGGCGATCGAGTATGGTTCTTCACCTGTTGAGCAGCCTGCACTCCAGATACGCAACGAACGCAGATGCTGCTTTTTTTCTATCAACTCTGGCAGGATAGTATGTTGCAACAAAGAGATATGCCCTGTATCCCTGAAAAAGTAGCTCTCACCTATAGTCAGCCTGGGTGCAATAACCCTCCATTCCAGTTCACTCGCTCCAGTTTCTGCTGCAAGAAGATTTAGGTATTCATCAGGCGTAGCCTTGTTGAGGATTTTCATCCGGGCAATGACGGTCTTCCGCAATGTTTCATTGTCTTCAATGCGGATACTCAGCCCCATGCGGTTTTCTACCAGAATTTTAAGGCGCTCGATTATGTCATCTTCCATGCCTTCCCCCCTTTCCATCTCAAACCCCACCTGGCATCTCACCATCTGTTGCCTGATTTCCTGGCGCCTGAATTCGAATGCAGCTTTCCCGCTCCTGCTGAACCGCAAGACCATCTGTTGAGAATCCAATGGATGATGCAGCTATTAACTGCGAACGGGAATTGTGGTACTGATCTCTTCCAGGGTTGTGAGCCCATCAGTTACCTTGCGTAAGCCATCTTCAAGAAAAGTTCGCATGCCATGAGCCTTGGCAGCTTTAACGATTACATTTTCCGGAGCTTTGGTTTCAATCAAGCCTTTGATCTCGTTATTGGTGGTCAGTATCTCATAGACACCGATCCTGCCTTTATACCCGGTACCGCGGCAGGAATCGCAACCCCTCCCTTTGTGTAGCCTGGTGCCGGGCCGAACCCTGAAGCGAGCCAGCAAACTCTCATCCGGTTGATACTCGGTGATACATTTGGTGCAAATCCTCCTGACAAGGCGCTGAGCAAAACAGCAATTAAGTACAGACGCCAACAGCCCTGGATCTATTCCCATATCACTAAGCCGCATAATGGACCCGATCGCATTATTGGTGTGCAGGGTGCTAAAGACCAGGTGCCCGGTCAGAGCGGCCCGGGTAGCGACCTCGGCTGTTTCATAATCTCGCATCTCACCAACATATATTATATCAGGATCCTGACGCAGGATTGCCTTGAGGAAACCGGCAAAGCTTCCCTTTGCTATCGAATCAACCTGACTCTGCACTATGCCGCCAATCATATATTCGATCGGATCTTCAAGGGTCATGATATTTTTACTGACTTTATTCAGGGCACTGATAGCTGAGTAAATCGTGGTTGTCTTACCGCTGCCCGTAGGGCCACTCGCAATGATCATTCCTGAACTTGCAGTAATAATACTCTTAAAAAGACGTAAATCTTCACCGTAAAATCCCAGTTCGGAAAGCGTGGGTATTCCCTTGGACTGATCCAAGAGCCTTAAGACAATATTCTCGCCAAACATCGATGGCAGGGTAGATATGCGAATATCGACATGCTTGTCCCTGATGACAAAACCTATCCTGCCGTCTTGAGGTATTTTTTTTACGGTGATATCCATTCGCGCCATAACCTTTATCCGGGCTGCGACTTTTTGCGCCAGTGCGGTCGGTATAGGGAACTTTTCATACATGATCCCATCAATGCGGAAACGAACCTGCACGGCATTTTTCTTGGGTTGCAGATGGATATCGCTTGCACCCTCTAAAAAGGCCTGAACAATGTAGCTGTTGACCAGCCGGATAATCGGGATTTCTTCGGCCTCGTTCCTGAGACGTACTTCCGCTGTCTCTCTAAATCTCTGTCCCTTGTCTTCCTCGCCCGCAATCTCTTTACAGTCCTCAATCAGTTCATCAATAAGCTGCTGCCGTATAGCTCCCATGCCGTACCATTGTTCAATCGCCGCCTGAACGCTCCCAGGAGAAGCGATGACCGGTTCAACCTTGCATCCTGTTACCGCGGCTATGTCATCAAGAAAATTGATGTCCAGTGGATCGGATATGGCCACGGTTAATATTTTTTCTATCTTGAACAGGGGAAGGATCTTGTAGCGTCGGGCAACTTTCTCGGGGACAAGGTCCAGCATTTCGGAATCTATAGTGTAATTCCTGATATTTACAAAAGGGATCCCCAGCTTGTTCCCCATGAAAGTGGTGATTTTCTCTTCTGAAATATACCCTAACTTGACCAGAGCTTTGTACAGGGGTTTATTTGCCTGCTGAGCTTTCTCTTTAGCAATCCTGATATTTTCCTGGGTTACCAGACCTTCTTCATTTAAATTATGAGCCAGACGATCAAGGAACTCTATACTGATGACATTGTCATTTTGCTGACCGGAATTAAGCATAGTATGCCATCCTAGATGAATTGATTTACCAGGGAAACAAGATGATCCATCTCGAAAGGTTTGGTCAGATATTTGTCAGCACCGGTTTCCCCACCGATCTTCACATCCTTCTCCTGGGCCCTGGCTGTTAACATTATGATCGGAATTTTTTTATAAACATCATCGAATTTCAGTAGTCTGCACACTTTAAATCCGTTGATCTTTGGCAGCATCACGTCAAGGACGATAAGATCAGGATATTCATTTTTTGCCTTGAATAGGGCTTCTTCACCATCATGCGCAGTAATGCATTCAATTCCTTCAAACTCAAGATTGAACTTGATCGCTTCAACAATATCAAAATCATCATCAACTATGAGTATTTTTTTCTTCTCCATAACGTTCTCAATCTGAAATTAATTAATTTTTGTAACTACCTTGTTCGTACTTCTGCACTTCTGCACTTCAATATTTTATGCTGTATCATCATGATGATTGAAATTTTCTCTGGCCAATGCAACTAATCCTTCACTGGAGATGCCATCCTCTGGATAGGTAGCCACAAAAGGAATAAAAAAATCGGCAACCGTACCTGCAGTTTCGTTGCCGATTGGATATTGCATTACTCTTTTTTGTACCGTCTCCGCACCTGCTCTGTTAGTACCGGGCAATATCAGCATTATTTCATTATCAGCCAGAGAAACGGCAATCTTATCAGTGGATTTTATTCCACCTGACAGGATTTTTTCTTTAACTTTTGAAAAGACACGGTCCGTCTCTGTTTCTGCACAGACCTTTTTGAGTTCAGCAAGATCCCTTACCCTGATAATCAAAATTGAGAGTTGCTCAGCATCGTGTTCTGCTTGCAGCACAGCATTTGCAAGCAGAAGCGAATCCTGTTCCTGCAGATCAGTTACGGGAAGGGCGAAATGGAAGGTGCTACCCATGTCGGCAACGCTTTCGCACCATATTTTCCCCAGGTGCCCTTCAACAATGCCTTTACAAATGGCCAGCCCCAGCCCTGTACCGCTGTGCTCCTGCTTGGTCAACGAATGCGACGCCTGATAGAATTTTTCAAAGAGACGCTTTTTATCGGTCTCCGAAATCCCAATCCCCGTGTCGGCAACGGATATCAAAAGATAGCCCAGCGCTTTTTCAGGCAGACCTGCTAAAGATTGCCGATGACGGCTAGCAATGGTTATCATCCCTTGCTTAGGGGTGAATTTGATGGCATTACCGACAAGATTAATCAGCACCTGCTCTATCTTGCCGGTATCACCGTAAACGACCGGCTGCTCTCTGAGAACATCCCGCGATAAAGTTATGGATTTTTCATTGGCCAACGGCAGCAGTGTATTGAACACACTGTCGATAATTTCTGCTGCATTGATCGGGGCGTGCTCATACTTCATATTTTTTCCGGATTCAATCTTGGCAATATCCAGCATATCATTGATGAGAGCGCCCAGTCTGTTGATATTCCTTTGCGCCATGCCCAGGAACTTCTCCTGAGCTGCCGTTATTGCTCCGGTTTTGCCTCTATAAATGATGTCTACCGCATTTTTGATGGAGGTCAGAGGTGTTCGCAATTCATGGGAAGCAACGGATATAAATTCCGATTTCAGCTCGTCAAGCCTTCTGAGTTCCTCCGAGGTTTGGATCAGCGACTCTTCGTACAGCTTACTCTCCGTAATGTCGCGAATTAATATCAGGCTGGCCTCTTGCCCTTCCCATTTGGTCTCAGCGGCCTGCAACTCACCGGTGCCCACGGTGCCACCCTTACGAATGATATCAAACTCGATGGCCCCGTCTGCCGGTGTTATGGGAATACCAAACTGCTCACCCACCAGCTCCTTGTTTGCACGGTTGAATAGTCTTCTTGCTGCAGGGTTGGCAAAGCGTATTGTGCCATTTTTAGAGGTGACGATGATGCCGGTACTGTCTTTTTCGACGATGCTGTTAAAGCTGTCCCTGTTGGCCCGCAACTGGCTCAACAGCAGTTCTTTCTCCTCTAGAGAGGCTTCAATCTGTTCTTCTGCCTGCTTGCGCCTGGTGATGTCGATGCCGGTGAAAATTATCCCATTGGCAATATCCTGGTGTACGATGGGAGCTGAACTCACGAGGACGTTCATGAGGTGTCCCTCCTTGTGCTGCCAGCAGGTTTCCACGAAACCGATACCGTGTTCCTCGATCTGCTGCTGGGTCGCAGTACCAACAGATTGATACTCCTCAAAGCTGGGGTACAGCATACGGGTATTTTGGCCAAGCAGCTCTTCTCTGGTGTACCCGGTCATGGTGCAGAGACGTCGACTGACCGTATGCATAACCAAATCGCTGACCACCCCTATCCCGGTAGGGCTGGCATGCAACACACTGCGCAGGAAATCCTGATGCAGTAGCACAGACTCCTTCATTTTCTTTATTTTGGTGATATCAGTGAAGACGGTAGCAAAGCGTCCTTGACCTACCCGGTAGGCATTGACAGCGAAGTGTTTGTTGAGCGGCTCCAAATAGTATTCGAAACTGATTGGTTCACCGGTCAACACGACCTTGTTGTAGGTCTCGAGCAACGAGTCCTGCTCAATGCCCGGCAGAATTTCACTGGCTCGGCGGCCAAGGATGTCGGCCACAGACAGCCCGGTATGAGTTGCAAAGGCCGGGTTGACGCTCAGGAAAATTCGGTCCACCGGCTGGCCCGTTGCATCCAGCACTATTTCCTGCAACGATATTGCTGAAACGGCGTGCTTGAACAGCAGCCGGTATTTCTCTTCACCGGCCTGCGATTCCGTTTGCTGAGCAGCAATGCTCGCATCAGTGCGGCGCAACAGAACGTAGAGAAAGGCGAACAGCAGCGTCAGAAGCACTACTGCCACGGTGATCCCGATTACCAGTATTCGTGCAAAAGTCGCCTGCTCAGCGGTAATGTCTTTCATAATCAGCAAATCGCTGATTTTTTTGCCTGAAGTCTCTTGCAGGGGCACCGAGAACACCTGCCAGTCCTTGCCGGCAACAATGATTCTTTGCCCTGCTGCCACACGGGCAGGACCGTCTGCCGGATCATAGTTCTCCAACGATGCCAGAGCCTCGGACAGGGTATCCCTGGTTGCATGGGTGACGATAGTACGAGGCAGGCTTTCCCAGGAAGCAGCCTTACCCAGCAGACGCATACCGTCTTCCCAAGACGGTTGGCTCAGGTATGCTTTGCGGATGGTTACTGCCAGTTCAATACCGTCCCGGTAATCTCCTATTTGTTGCAAGGCGTCATCGATCTGTTTGCCCAATTCCACATAACCAACGAGCGTGCCCTCTTGAAAGACCGGTTGCACCACCCGCAGACTCAAAGTGCCCAGCGGCCCAAGTTCAAGGCCTGAAGCGATCGTACCAGTCCGCTCAGCCTCGAGGGTGGTCACACGATAAATCCGATCACCGCGTCGTTCCGGTTTGCCGAGCCTCTGCAGGCAGACCCGATTGCGATCGAAAAAAGAAAAACTGGTGAGGTTGCTCTGGTGCTGCAATCGTTCGAACTCTGCCTTCCAGAGGGCCAAGAGGCGGTCAGCAGCGCCCTGGCTCAGGGCCTGTTGCACAGAGACGTCGCTGGCAATAGGCTGCACCACTTTACGCAGATCAGAGACTTGCCCGTTCAGGATGAGTTGCAATTCTCGCTGGACATGGTTGACCAGAGCATCCCCTCTTTCAGCCATCTGTTTTTGATGTTGCTGCCACAAAAGCGCACAGGCACCGACCACCAGAAATACTATCATGGCCAGCATAGGCAGCAACAAGCGCCCCAGGACAGGCTTGAAAACGACGTCAGCACGGCTGTTGCTAGTTACAATGGACATAGCGCTGATAACCAGCACCAGCATTAAACCTATGGGCAGGGCTTCCGTAGCAGCCATTTCCTTTTCCCAGAGGCCTGCATCCGTATCCATCTCCAGGACGGCAACCACCCGGCCGGTATCAGGGCTCTCCAGCGGTACCAAAGCACTAAGGACCGAGGCGCCTTTTTCAGGTGAAACTGTTCTTGCAATTTCCCCCACCCCTGTTGCAAAAACGAGACGAAGGGTATCAAAAACACGCGGCTCTTCGAATATACCGGACAAGGATATTTTTTGGGATTCAGTCGGCTGGTTGTTCACCAAAGAAAATACCGCACCGTCTGGCTTGAGGCCCAGAATAGACAAAGAGCTGCAATTCGGGTTTGCGGTGCAGACGGCGTTGAGTTGCGCTTTAAGCTGTAGGTATTCGGGATTTCGCGGATCCGTTCCTGTGCCCATGAGAGCCTGAACGCTCTTGATGTTCACCACTTTCGCCACCAGTTTCGCCTGCTGCAGCAGGTTGCCATACCTTTCCCGATCCGTTCGAGCCAGTGTCCAAAGTGTGAAAAAAACGCCGGTGACCAACAATAGCGTGATCGCGACAACCATCCGCAAGCGGTGCTCGCTGAAATGAATTTTTATTTGTTGGTTGATTGCGGACGATTCCGACCGTGTTGGTACCATAAAAATGTTCTCTCACTCGTACAAAGGAACTTTCGACAGATAAATTTTCACGGACGAAAATAAACTGTAATCGCCCATGGTTGCCCCGATCCAATCCAGCGATCTTTCCTGCGTTCGATACAAGATGGAAACCTCTGCCATTATGGACCAACGGGCGAATTTAATCAGAGAATCGGGGTATTACCGTCTCATGAATTGTAAATTATTTTTTTTGTTAAATTGTTTTTTAAGAAGAAGTCGTAACAGACTTACGTTACCTTCAGTTGAGCTGTACGATGAGAAGAAAAAGGTGATCACGAGAAAATAATATATAAAATTAATCACATAGGAACAATCCTATGTCTATGCTCAGGATAAGTTGGAAAATAAATACAGACGCAACCTTCTATTTAAAGAAACCCACTGGTCCAAATAATAATATTAGAATCTGGAAATCAATTGTCTGTCCAGGCGGTACTGTATAGTCGTCTAGATTAACGCAAATTTAACCCTTTCCCGCACTTTGTGATTCATTTTCTGAAGTGACATCAAGAATCTCAGCTGGATCTCCCGTCGGGCTTCTTGCCATCGGTGTAGAGAGCATCATGGCCAGACACTGTTGTAGCGATCGATGATATCGAGGACTGAATAATGCTCCCAGGCTCGGTTTTCGCCTGATCGGACATTTGCTTGACCTGCTGCTCCTGAACAGCACGCTGCACCTGGTCCTGGGTCACTTCTCCCATATCCACCAGGATTTCGCCTAACCGACGTTTTTTTTCATCTTGCGAAATTTTCTGGAGCCCCAGCGCCTTTTCTACCGTCTGGGAATTCACCAAGCCGGCATCGACCAGAAGGCTTCCAATCGGTTGTCGCATCAGTCCCTGCAGTTCAGACAGATGATGCTCAAGCCTGGGTACACCTGCGTCGTCTGTAGCAGAAAAACTTTCCAGCGCGCTGCGAACCGCATCGATACTCCGTAAAAAGACCCTTTCAGGGTATCCGGTTTGAAAAAAATCGCCCTGTAGATAACGGGCCAAAGTCGTCTCAAGGGCCAGGCATAAACTCTCCATATCCGTCAACTCAAAAAAAGCGAAGTTTTCACTCAGTCGGTGCAGCACCCAACCTAAGTCCGCCACCCGTTGACGATCAACAGCGATAAAATCCCAGAGCACAAATTCCTGCTCCGCTGTTGTCAGGAGTTTCTCGGTTTCCCATAAAAAAGTGTCGCGTATCTCGGGAAGATCTGAGGAAACATCTCTTCCGTCACAAGAAGTTTCGTTACTGTCATTTATTGATTGCAGAATGGCAGAGGTTAGTAGACTGGCTGACGAGGCCAGCCGTTCATCACTCTTTTCGGTCAGCGAAAGTGAGAGCCCCTGCTCCATAAACCTGCAAGACTCAGCCAGCAGGGAAACGTGTTCGGCGGTTACCGATAGCTCACCACAACCAATCCGATCCAGCATATAATCCATTGCCTGGGCGGGACCGACGAGATTATCGAGATGAAGAAAATTTCCGGTCCCCTTGATGGAATGAAACAGACAAGAACAACTGCCAATCACCTCCGGCAGAATATCCTCCCGGTCAGGTTCCGCC
>JBFJXW010000136.1:0-10618 GCA_041622895.1 Desulfobulbus sp.
GCAGAAGACCTCCGAGCAGACCGCTCTTCCCCGACAAAATGTGGATACGGAACCGTTCCCGGACCCTGTTCAGACACAAGCACCACCACAGCCCGACAACATACCCCCTATCGATTCAACGAGTGATTAATGCTTTCCATACTTCCGACCTACCCTGAAACCGCAGACCTGACTCTTGACCTCCGGCCTTTTTTGCACCCGCTTTTCCAGCAGCTCGATACAGGGATTTCCGAATTCACTTTTGCCAATCTCTATTTGTTTCGCCGGAGCCATCACTACACGATCTCTTTACTGGCCGACGCCACATTGGTCATTCTCGGCAGAGATAACACCATGCCCTTTTTCATGCTGCCCTTTGGCTTGCCTCCGCAACCACAGCTGGACCAACTTTTCCATGATCACACGATGTTGAAATGCGCATCCAGGGAACAGGCGCAATCGCTGAAGACGATGGGGTACCGGGTCCAGGAGGACCGAAAGAACTTTGACTATCTGTACCGGCGGCAGGATCTGGCCGAACTGAGTGGCCGCAATTACCACAAGAAACGCAACCTGGTTAAAGCATTCGTCACCACGCATGCGTATTCGGCTCTGCCGCTGCGCACGGAATACCAAGACGATGCCCTGCGCATACTGGATGATTGGCGAACCAAGACAGGGCAGTCAAGCGATTACGATGCGGCACGGGAAGCATTGGAAAAAATGGATGCGTTGCAGCTCTGCGGAGGTATTTACTACGTGGCCTCGCAACCCGTGGCCTATACGCTGGGCGAGGAACTGGCACAGGGAGCCAGTTTTGCCATTCATTTTGAAAAGGCGGTACCCGGGTACAAGGGACTGTATCAGTTTATCAATAAATCCTTTGCCTCGGTTTTGCCGGAAATCTACGAAACCATTAACCGGGAGCAGGATCTGGGCCTGCCCGGCCTGCGCAAGGCGAAACTGAGTTACAACCCCACCGAATTCGTGGAAAAATTCACAGCGGTTCCGGCGTAAACGTTCCCAACGGTACAACCATACTGCGCCCTTCCCCGGCTTCTGCAACAACAAGGCGCTCGTGGCTGGCTTTCGCGACTGTTGCAGATTCTGAAAAAATAAGGCAGGATCGGTAGTTGGTATTGCTTATGCCTGGGTGGCAAAGAGACGGTATCACCTCTTCCGATCAGGTCCTGGCCGTACATATAATTCCTCTGCAAAAAGGACTGATATGGACCAACAAACCGGGATTTCCATTCTCCTCTTTGTCATTTTCTCCCTCTTTGCCGGAGCACTGCTGCGCCACCTGCTCAGAAACGTTTCCTTCCCCTATACCATTGCCCTGCTGCTGTTGGGTTTGGCCGTGGGAATGTTGCAACGCGGCGGAGCCCTGCCTGACTCGCTCGATTTTTATGGGCAATCCCTGCCGATGGTCGCCGAGATAGATCCGCACCTGATCATGTTTCTTTTTCTCCCCACCCTGATCTTTGAATCTGCCTTTGCCATGGAGGTGCATCTCTTCCGCCGCGCGTTTCTCCAGATCGTCATCCTCGCTGTCCCCGGCCTGCTTGTCAGTACTGTTCTTACCGCCCTGATCGCTAAAACGCTTTTTCCCTGGGACTGGAGCTGGCCCACCGCCTTCCTGTTCGGCTCGCTGATCAGCGCCACTGATCCGGTGGCCGTGGTGGCGTTACTCAAGGAGCTCAGCTCCCGGAAACGGTTGGAGACCCTGCTCGAAGGGGAATCCCTGCTGAACGACGGCACTGCAATCATTCTCTTCGCCCTTTTCTATCAACTGATCGTTACGGAAGGCCCGCAAGTAACCGGCTGGCCCCTTTTCCCTCTCATTGCCTGGCAATTTACCTGGGGCGTTTGCCTGGGCCTGCTGGTTGGCATCACCTTTGCTTTGCTGACGATCTTTCTTATCGGCAAGGTGTTCAAGGACGCCATGGTTGAAATCACCTTGTCCGTGGCTGGGGCCTATTTTGCATTTATCGCCGCGGAAGCGCTATTCCATGTCTCCGGGGTGGTCGCGGTTGTTGCCTATGCCCTGCTGCTTACCGGTATCGGCCGGACCAAGATTTCACCGGAAATTTCGGAATTCCTCCATCATTTCTGGGAAATGATGGCCTATATCGCCAACACGCTGATCTTTCTGCTGGTCGGTATCATCATCGCCATGCGGGTTCGACTGGATTCTCCCGCTGCCTGGCAGACCTTGTTGCTCCTGTTTGGGGCTATCCTGCTCATCCGCGCCATCTCCATCTGCCTTTTTCTGCCCCTGTTACAACGAATAGGCCTCGGTTTGACCAAAGAAAAAACAGCGGTTCTGATATGGGGTGGGTTACGGGGCGCTGTCGCACTGGCTATGGCCCTCACGCTTGCTCAGGACAAACGTATTCCTGCGGAACTGGGGGATCAGATTCTCTTTTTAACCGCCGGCATTGTTGTCTTGACGCTGCTGATCAATGGGACAACGATGCCCATGGTCCTCCGTATGCTCGGTCTGAACAAACTGCCCCCGGCCAAACAGGCGACTGTTGACCGGGCAACCGTGCTGATCCGCAACGAACTGCTCGCTTTACTGCCGAAACTCCGAAAAAATGCCTTTTTCCAGGACGCCGACTGGTTGACGATTCATACCATGATCGACCAGGGTGTACCGGAAACCAGAACCGACAAAAAAAGCGGACAGGCTGCCACTGAGAGGGAACTGGAATGGGAATTCAAACGACGATTGCTTGAAGCAGAGAGAAAAAGCTACTGGACACAATTCCACCAAGGTCTTCTCGGGGGAACGGCCACCCATTTCCTGATCGATGCGGTGGAAAAAGCACTTGATGAAATACCGACCATCGCTCCCCGGCCGCTGCTGTTTACCTTATGGGAAATTCCGCCACTCATCCGCTACCTGGAAAAAATACCCTTCATTCGAAAAATGGCTGTCAAGGGATCTTTTGATCGCCTCGCTCTGGGCTATGATGTCGCTCGAGGATTTATTCACGCTCAGGATACGAACCTAGGCCTGATTGAACAATTAGCCCCTTCGGCCATGGCGGCCGCTGCAGTCAGAAAAGAAATCCTCATCAATAAAAAAGATACGTATGATCGGATAGAACAACTGCGCAGGTCTTTTCCGGAAGTAATAACCGCCTTGCAAACCCTTGCTGCAAGCCAATCCCTGCTTAACAGGCGAAGAAGAGTCATCGAAAAACTGATTGAAACCGGGCTGCTCGATACAGCAGAGGCAGGCACCATGCTTAAAAGCATGGATGAATACCAGAAAACGCTCCGCAACGTGCCGATTAGAATTGAGATTCCCGAACCCAGAGATTTTATCAAACTGGTGGTCTGGCTGGACAATGTAGCACCCGCTGTGTGCGAACGACTGCTCTCGGCTATGGATATCCGCCTCTATTCCGGAGGCGAGATGCTGCGGCATCGAGGAGATTCTGACGGGTCGCTTACCGTTATCTTTCGCGGATCCGTGGAAATTCGCAGGCACGGCCAGAATGAGGATGTGGTGGAAGATGTCCTCGGCCCAGGAACAGTGCTGGGAATTCACGCGCTACTCGATGACTGCAAGGAAGAATATTCCGTTCAGGCACGAGGGTTTGTCGAGGCCCTGCGGTTCAACGGAACAACAATGCGCCAGTTGATCAAAGAGGACCACGCGCTGGCAGGTAATCTGCGAAACGTGCTTTTGGAACGTATGCCCAAGCAAATTGACGTCCCATAACCGGATGACGATTGCCCTGCTTTTGAAAAATGGAGGCTACTGGCTGTCGCGAGTGTAGCGGAGAATCTTACCGCTGAATTGACGGTTGTGTTCCTGTTCCTTGCTGGCCCTGGTACAACTGGCATCAAAGCCCAATTTTTCCATCTGTTGAGTAAACTGGCCCTGCTGGCGCCTGCCGGGATCGATGATGAGTACCTGGACCGAGCGGTTGGCATGCTGATCAATAAACCGGGACAACAAGGCCGGATGGTCAGGTTCATAAAGAAGATCGCTGCCGATGATCAGGTCAAAGGTGCCCATGGTGGGCGACAATGCGGCCCAATCACAGCATTCAAAATGCAGGGGCGGCATGTCGTTCAACCGGTTATTTTCCAAAATAAATTCGCCGGCAAGGGGATGATAGTCGCTGGCCGTGTGGTTGGCCCCTCGCGCATTGGTGATCAGACTGGCAAGGCCAAGGCCGCAGCCCACTTCCAGGATTTTGACGCCGGCCACATCATAGGTGCTCATAATGTCGGCAAGGATGAGTCCGGATGGCCAGACCGTACCGAAAAGCGGCCAGGTCGCCGAGGAGATGCCCCTCTCTTCGGCCACGCCTTCAGGGTCATGGAACTGCTGCCGGTCCTGCAGGGAACGGATGATATAGCTTTTGCCGTCAATGGCAAAGGTTTCGAATTTGACTTGATACATAGTCCTGAGTGCTCATGTCGGTTAAAAATCGGAAAATGAATGTGAGCAAATCAGAAGGCGGGAAATCCACGCAAAGAGTGGATAAGACTACTGCCGAGATGGACAGATCCACAGGAAAATTCAGGATACCGGCTCCAGGATAAAGAAGATACAACAATCGAAAAAAAATGGAAAATAAATGACTTCCAACCTCTCGCCCCAACCTGTCACTTTGGCACCCATCTCCAGCGTTCTCCTCGCTGGCGAATCGATCAATCGGGCAAGCATATTTACAATCAAACGGAGATGAGCTAGGATTTACTCCCCTTTGAACCCAAACCCTTTCAGGATATGAATCATGACCATACGTTTACCGGCCGAGTGGGAAGAGCAGGACGGTGTGCTCTTAGCCTGGCCCCATGCAGCCAGTGACTGGCGTGACGATCTGGCGGCTGTGGAACCGGTCTTTGTCCATATCGCCCGTGAAATAAGTCGATTCGAACGCGTGCTCGTCGTCACTCCCGAAATCGATTCGGTTACGCACAAGCTGCATCAAGGCAACGTCGACCTGCGGCGGGTAACGCTGCTGCAGATGCCGACCAACGATACATGGACCCGCGATTTTGGCCCCATTACGGTGGTAGAGAATGGGGTCCCTGTCCTGCTGGATTTCGGTTTTAATGGGTGGGGCTTGAAATTTGCTGCTCACTACGACAACCAAATTTCCGCCAACCTGGCACGATCCGGAATATTCGGCGATCGAGAAATCCGCATTCCCGGTCTCATTCTCGAAGGCGGCAGCATCGAAAGTGACGGTGCGGGAACCGTATTGACCACCAGTGAATGTTTACTCAATGTCAACCGCAACCCGCACCTGAATCGCCTGAAAATAGAGGAAGCCCTGGGTACGCTCCTGGGCGCCACCCGTTTGCTGTGGCTCAACAATGGGTATCTGGCCGGAGACGACACGGATTCGCACATTGACACCCTGGCGCGTCTGTGCCCGGACGACACCATCGTCTATACGGCATGTGACGACCCCGAGGACGAACACTACACCGCTCTCACAGCGATGGCAGACGAGTTACAGGCCTTTCGTACCGCCGGCGGCAAGCCCTATCGACTGTTGCCCCTGCCCTGGCCAAAAGCGTGTTTCGATGAAGACGGCCAGCGTCTGCCGGCCACCTATGCCAACTTCCTGGTTATAAACGGAGCGGTACTGGTGCCCACGTACCAGGACGAACAGGATGAAGAGGCGCTGGGCCGTGTCGCCGCGGTGTTCCCCGGTCGAGAAATCATCGGCATCGACTGCCGGCCGCTGATTGTCCAGCACGGCTCGCTGCATTGCGTAACCATGCAAATTCCCCGAGGAGTGTTGGCATGAACACCGTAACAGTTGGACTGGTGCAGCAGCGCTGCTGCGAAAACCGGCAAGAAAATATCGACAAAAGCTGCCAAGGCATCCGTGAAGCCGCTGCCAAGGGAGCCCGGCTGGTCGTGCTGCAGGAACTGCACTGCGGACTTTATTTTTGCCAGACCGAGGACACCGCCTGCTTCGATCAGGCCGAAACGATCCCCGGACCGGCGACCGAAACCTTCGGCGCACTGGCCCGGGAACTCGGCATCGTCATCGTCACCTCCCTGTTCGAGAAACGGGCACCCGGCCTCTATCACAATACGGCCGTGGTTCTGGAGTCGGACGGAAGCATTGCCGGGATCTACCGCAAGATGCATATCCCCGACGATCCTGGTTATTACGAAAAATTTTTCTTCACTCCCGGCGACCTCGGCTTCACCCCCATCGACACCTCGGTTGGCCGCCTCGGCGTACTGATCTGCTGGGATCAATGGTATCCGGAAGCGGCACGGCTGATGGCCATGGCCGGAGCTGAAATGCTTATCTATCCCACCGCCATCGGGTATGATCCAGCCGACGTTCCGGACGAACAAACCCGCCAGCGCGATGCCTGGGTCACCATTCAGCGCAGCCATGCGATAGCTAACGGCATCCCGGTGCTCAGCGTGAACCGGGTCGGTTTCGAGGAGGATCCTTCCGGCGTCGGGGCTGGAGCCCAGTTCTGGGGCAACAGCTTTGTCGCCGGTTGCCAGGGAGAATTGCTCGCCGTGGCTGACAATACGGAAGAACAGGTGCTCACCGTCGACATCGACCGTCAGCGCAGTGAACATATACGCCGCATCTGGCCGTATCTGCGCGACCGCCGGATTGATGCCTATGGCGACCTGGTACGGCGGTATCGAGATTGAACCAACACGCCTGCGTCACACTTGTGCATCGGTGCAGCAGGTACTTCCGGGAGGCTTGATCATATGCGCCGAACAAACCGATCTATAACAATCTGCCCAACACGGGCATGGCGGCACATGCATACGGTATCCACCTCACCGAGTTCCGCCAGATCGACCATCTGAAACATAGCGGCACCGACGCTCTCTGTTTCGAACGGGCCTCTTCGCCAGCCCAAATCTTCCTGCTGCACCGGCGGGTGCGCATCGGGCGAAATTTCGATTCTCTTCTATAAGGAAACGCACACTATGGACGCGAACAATAATCAGGCAGCTCCCCTTTGGTACAAGGACGCTATCATCTACGAATTGCACGTCAAAGCCTTTTACGACAAAAGCGGCGACGGCATGGGTGATTTCCGCGGGCTCATCAGCAAACTCGACTATATCCAGGAACTTGGAGTCAACACCATCTGGCTGCTTCCCTTTTATCCTTCTCCCCTGAAAGATGACGGATACGACATCTCCGACTATCGCGACGTCCATCCCGATTACGGCACTCTCCGCGACTTCCGCCAGTTTGTGCGGGAGGCCCACCGCCGGGGATTGCGGGTCATCACCGAACTGGTCATCAACCACACCTCCGACCAGCATCCCTGGTTTCAGGCGGCACGTCGGGCCAAACCGGGTTCAGCCCCTCACCGCTTCTATGTCTGGAGCGATACCGACACCAAGTTCCCTGAAACGCGTATCATTTTCACCGATACCGAAACCTCCAACTGGGCCTGGGACCCTGTCGCCAAAGCCTATTACTGGCACCGGTTTTTTTCCCATCAGCCAGACCTGAATCTCAACAATCCCAAAGTGGTGAAAGCGGTCACCCGGGTTCTCAACTTTTGGCTGGACATCGGCGTTGATGGTCTCAGGCTCGATGCCGTCCCCTATCTCTGTGTTCGCGAGGGCACCAACAACGAGAATCTTCCGGAAACCCACGCGGTCATCAAGGAAATACGGAAGCAGATGGATCTCCACTACAACGACCGCATGCTGCTTGCCGAAGCAAATCAGTGGCCTCAGGATACCGCCGCCTATTTCGGGGAAGGTGACGAATGCCACATGGCTTTTCATTTCCCGCTCATGCCGCGAATCTATATGGCCCTGCGCCAGGAAGACCGGCAACCCATCACCGAAATCATGGAGCGTACCCCGCAAATTCCCGAAAACTGCCAATGGGGCATTTTTCTGCGCAACCATGATGAACTCACCCTGGAGATGGTGACCGACGAAGAGCGGGACTACATGTACCGGGAATATGCCAAGGATCCCCGAATGCGGGTGAACGTCGGCATCCGTCGGAGGCTGGCACCCCTGCTCGACAATTCCCGCCGACGAATGGAATTGTTGAACAGCTTGCTCTTTTCGCTCCCCGGCACGCCGATCATTTATTACGGCGATGAAATCGGCATGGGGGATAACTGCTTTTTGGGGGACCGCAACGGAGTTCGCACGCCCATGCAGTGGTCTGCGGACCGAAACGCCGGTTTTTCCAAAGCCGATCCGGCCAGCCTGTACCTGCCGGTTATCATGGACCCGGTCTATGGCTACACAGCAATCAATGTGGAGGCTCAGGAGCGGGATCCTTCGTCGCTGCTGCAGTTCATGAAACGCATGATCGCGCTGCGCCGCCAGCACAAAGCCTTCGGCCGGGGCAGTCTCGAGTTTCTGCAGCCGGAGAACCGCAAGGTGCTGGTGTACCTGCGACGTTATAAAACGGATGTGATCCTGGCCGTGGCCAACCTTTCCCGTTATGTTCAACCCGTGGAACTCGATCTTTCTGAATTTAAAGGATGTATTCCGGTGGAGATGATCGGACGTACTGAATTTCCGTCCATCGGCGATCTGCCCTATTTCCTCACCCTCGGGCCCCACTCGTTCTACTGGTTCCGCCTGGAACGGCCGGCGGAACTCATTTGTATCGACACCGTAACGAAGAAAGCCGTGCCCCTCCATCCTCCCCATCTCTCCATTGGCGAAAACTGGAACGGTTTTCTGGAAGGGGCCTTTCAGGATACGCTTGAAAACGAAATCCTCCCGGTCTGGCTTCCTCGTCAGCGCTGGTTCAGGAGCAAATCCCGTATCATTACCGGGGTGGCCCTGTCCGATTGGGCCAAGATGGGAGGCGGGTTTTTCATCGTCTTTCTCACCGTCACCTTCAGTGAGGGGGAAAAAGAAAGCTACTGCCTGCCGCTGAAAGTAGTGACCGGATCGGTTGCCAACCGACTCGCCTGCGAGGCCCAAGAAAGCATTCTTGCCCAATTCAAGACACCTCGGGGTGAAGGGATCTTTCTCGATGGGCTGGCAGACCGTGTTGCCTGCTGCGAACTCTTTGACGCCATGGCCGATAACCGCAGCTTCCCCAGCCGGCGGGGCGGAACCATTCAGGCCTTTGCCACCCGTGCCTTCGAACAGGCGCTCTCGGTGGAAAGCACCTGCATCAAAGTGCGTCCTTTAGGGGTGGAACAGAGCAACAGTTCGGTGGTGCTGGATGAGAAGGCTATCTTTAAGCTCTATCGACGGATAGAAGACGGGAGCAACCCGGATTTCACCATCAGCCTGCATTTGACGGAACACACCGATTTCACCGCTCTGGCGCCTGTTGCCGGTGGTATCATGTTCAACCGCGATAAAGGTCGGAGCGCCGCAGTGGCCATGCTCCAACCCTATGTCGCCAATGATGGTGACGGCTGGGCCTATGCACTGCAATCGGCCCAGGACTTTGTGGAACGAACACGGGATCTGTCTGAAGAGCGATTCCGCCGCTTTGCCGGAATGGAATTGCTGGCAGCCGCCGCTGCCTACAGAGAAAGAGGGGGCTCTGATCTTTTTGGGGAGGATCTGACAAGCTTTGAGAACCTGGGGCGACGAACTGCTGATTTTCACGTAGCCATGGTCGACTCTACCCGGCAGTCGGCCTTTAAACCGGAAGCGTTGGACAAAGGCTATCTCCAGAGCCTTACCGATGTTTTTACACACCGGGCCCGACAGACCCTGGAACACCTGAGCACCCGCTTTCCGGATCTCTCTGCTGATGTACAGGAGCGAGTCAATCTCGTCCTGGCCAAAGGTGATCAGCTTACCCACCGTTTCCACGAACTGGCTTCGATGAAAAGCCGTGCCACCCGTATTCGCTGCCACGGCGATTATCATCTGGGTCAGGTCCTGCGACGTGGAACCGACTGGATTCTTCTCGATTTCGAGGGCGAACCGCTGCGCACCCTGGCGGAACGGCAGGAAAAGCATTCCCCGTTAAAAGATGTGGCCGGGATGCTGCGTTCTTTTGCCTATGCCGCCATGAACATCCTTTTCTCCCAGGAGGAAATCCTTCCGGAAGAAAGAGCTTTTCTCAACAAACGCCTGTACGCCTGGAAAGAATGGGTGCAAGCAGCTTTTCTGCATGGGTACCTCGATCGCGCTGCCGGGTCGTCCTTCCTCCCTGCCAGAGAAAGACACCTGGAGCTTCTGCTCTACTCTTTTATCCTCGACAAGGCCTTTTACGAAACCGAATACGAACTGAACAACCGTCCCGACTGGCTGCGCATCCCCCTGGAGGGTGTCCTGAGTGCTCTGCCAGACAGGGAAAGGAGAACGCTTCATGAGTAAGGCTTTCTTTCTATCCGCCGTTGATATCCATCTGCTTGCTGAAGGCCGCCATTATCGGGCCTGGGAAAAGCTCGGCGCCCACACCGGTGAGCACCAGGGACAAACCGGAACCTGGTTTGCGGTCTGGGCACCCGGCGCGGAAACAGTTTCCGTGGTGGGGGAATTCAACGATTGGCAGGAAGGAGTCGCACTGCTTGCAAACCATTCCGGCAGCGGTTTCTGGGAAGGTTTTGTCCCCGGAGCCGGCCAGGGCCAGCTGTACAAGTATGCCATCACCTCGCGTTACGAGGGCTACCGGGTCCAGAAAGCAGATCCCTTTGGTTTCGCCGC
>JBFJXW010000137.1:0-10605 GCA_041622895.1 Desulfobulbus sp.
GTCCGTCCATTTCTTGCCGGAAAAACCCTTAATTGGACCGTGGAAAAATCTTCCGCTACCGTGCTGTATTGATTGAATTAACGAGATGAAAATGGTAACAAAATCCGCTAAACATACTGTTCCAGTTTATTCCACGGAACACGGCCGGATCTGTCCCGACTGCAGCCACCCGAAGGCCGCCTGTACCTGCAAAACGCAAGCATCGATCCCTAAAGGCGATGGCATTGTCCGGGTAGGGCGGGAAACCAAAGGCCGTAAAGGTGCCGGGGTGACGGTTATCACCGGCCTGCCGCTCAGTGCCGCCGAGCTCAAGGATTTGAGCGGTCGTCTGAAAAAGAAATGCGGTGCCGGTGGTGCCGTGAAAGGCGGTGTTATTGAAATCCAGGGAGATCATCGCGATCTCCTGGTGGCAGAACTGCAAAAACTGCAATGGACCGTCAAACGAATGGGAGGCTGATCGAACTCCCTGAAGCGATACGATCGGTCTTGTAAATCACCGCGAGGGGGGATCCGTCCTTGCCCGAAAACCGCGCTATCCCTTAAACAACTGGCTCCCCGTCCTCCGACCGTAACCGACGGGCCGCCCCATCCGTTTTTTCAACCTCAGGAGTGAACACGATGCCCCGGTCATACCCCCAGGCCTTTGCGCGCAATTTTTTAGGCAATGCGCCGCTTTGGTACAAATTTACCATTCTGTTGTTTCTTGTCGTTAACCCCTTCCTGCTCAACGCCTACGGTTCCTTTATCGCCGGCTGGGTGCTGATCGGCCAGTTTATTTTTACGCTGGCCATGGCACTGAAATGCTATCCCTTGCCTGCGGGCGGGCTTCTTGCGATCGAGGCGGTTTTTATCGGCATGACCAAGCCGGAAACCGTTTTTCGCGAAGCGCTGAACAACTTTGAGGTCATCCTGCTGTTGATCTTCATGGTCGCCGGTATCTATTTCATGAAGGATTTCCTCCGATTCACCTTTACCCGCATCCTCGTCAAGGTGCAGTCGAAATATAAGATCTCGTTGCTCTTCTGTTTTGCCGGGGCCTTCCTCTCTGCCTTCCTCGATGCCCTGACCGTAACCGCGGTGATCATCGCCGTTGCCTATGGCTTCTATGACATCTACCATCGCTATGTCTCCGGTAAAGATGGTAGCACCGGCGGTTACGATCTGACCAGTGATCTGGCCCTGAAAGAAGCGGAGCAGGAAGATCTGAAGCAATTTCGTGGATTCCTCAGAAATCTGATGATGCACGGGGCCGTGGGTACGGCGCTGGGCGGTGTATGCACCCTGGTGGGTGAACCGCAGAATCTGTTGATTGCCAGTGAAATGGGATGGAATTTTGCGACCTTTTTCCTCGAGGTTGCCCCGGTTTCCATGCCGGTGCTCGTGATCGGTCTGAGTACCTGCTACTATGTGGAAAAAAAGAAATGGTTTTCCTACGGTTTTGAACTCCCCGGCAACATTCGTTCCCATCTGCTGGAGACCGAGGTCAAGATGGAAGCCAAGCGAGGGTTTCAGGGGAAGATGAAGCTGGTCGTCCAGGCCATAGCCGGCATCTGGCTGATCATCGCTCTTGCTTTTCACCTGGCCGCAGTCGGTATTATCGGTCTGTCGGTCATTGTATTTCTTACCGCCTTTAACGGCGTGACCGAAGAGCACCAGATCGGTCACGCCTTCGAAGAGGCCCTGCCGTTTACCGCCCTGCTGGTCGTCTTTTTTGCCATTGTCGCTGTTATCCATGACCAGCATCTCTTTGCCCCGGTCATTGGTTATGTCCTCAGCCTCAAAGGACAGAGTCAGTTGGCAGCCTATTACATCGCCAATGGCCTGCTGTCCGCCATCTCCGACAACGTTTTTGTGGCCACGGTGTATATCTCGGAAACCAAGATGCATTTTGTCGATATGCTGGGTGCTGTTCCCAATATCGGTATGACCGGTGCGCAGTTGATGGACAAGCTCACCGATCCGCACCTGGTTCGCGCTGATGTGTTAGCAGGACTGCCCTCCGAGGCTGCCAGTCAGGCGGGAGCCCTTATCAAACAATTTGATAAACTGGCGGTGGCCATCAACACCGGCACGAATATCCCCAGTGTTGCTACTCCCAACGGTCAGGCCGCCTTCCTCTTTCTTTTGACTTCGGCTCTTGCCCCGGTCATTCGCCTGTCGTACGGGCGTATGGTCTATCTGGCTCTGCCCTACACCATCACCATGTCCCTGGCTGGCCTGGCGGCAACCTACATGTTCCTGTAACCTGCTTTTTGGGTCACAAAAAAAGGGTGTATCGAATGTTCGATACGCCCTTTTTTTATTTTATTGTCACCGGGTTGGAATGGTTGTCTGGACGGTTACCGGTGATTGTCGTTGATTTCCTCCAGAGCCGCAGTTCCGGGGCACAGGTCGGCTTCGGTAAGGCTGTTGAGCGAGCGTTCGCAGGTATGGAGGATATCGTGCGTGTCGCTGCTGTCCGGGTTGACATACAGCACGCCGGTGAGGATCACGCCTTGGGCCTTATGATCTTCCAGGTTGTCGATAGCCTGCCGCCGGTCGGTTATGTCCGCTGCTTGAGGATGTTTGTGCAGGTGGATGACTGAGTTGTCGTGCAGGGTTACCGCCTCGATCGTGTCATCCTGATATTCAGTAGTGATGGTCTGGCGGAAGGGCACGAAATCAAAGGTATTGGTAGCCTCACTGTGTTCCCGCACCCAGTGGTAACTCTTGGTCGATTCCGGATTGTTGTTGAAGGTGACGCACGGGGAGATGACATCGATAAAAGACAGGCCGCTGTGCGACAGGCCTGCTTTGATCAGCGGTACCAATTGCTGCTTGTCACCGGAAAAACCCCGGCCGACAAAGCCGGCACCCAACTGAATTGCCAATTCACACAAATCGATGGATTCCAGCTCGTTGACGCTCCCTTTTTTACTTTTGGATCCTTTGTCAGCGGTGGCTGAGTACTGCCCCTTGGTCAGGCCGTAACAACCGTTGTTCATGACGATATAGACCATGTTCAGGTTCCGGCGTACGACATGGATAAACTGGCCCATGCCGATGGATGCAGTATCGCCGTCTCCGGAGACCCCCAGGTAGATCAAATCGCGGTTGGCCATGTTGGCGCCGGTGGCGATGGAGGGCATGCGTCCGTGGACCGAATTGAAGCCGTGCGATTTGCCGAGAAAGTAGGCCGGCGTCTTGGAGGAGCAACCGATACCGGACATTTTAACGATTCGGTGCGGTGGCAGAGCCAGTTCAAAACAGGCCTGAATAATGGCATTGCTGATCGAATCGTGACCACAACCGGCACACAGGGTCGAGAGTCCTCCTTCATAGTCGCGCCGGGAGTAGCCGGCACTGTTCGGCGGGAGGTCGGGATGGCGAAAGGTCGGACGAAAAAAAGTCATAGTGTGCCTCCATGGCCGGATTCCGCTTTCGGCAGGGAAATGCCGTATTGTGCCAGTGCCGCTTCCACTGTCTGACCTAGAACCCGGCTGGCCACGGGCAAGCCGTCATAACTGGTAATAGCGACCAATTTTTCAGGGGGCAGGTTGCCTTCGTTGATCAGCAGGGTGCGCATCTGGCCGTCACGGTTCTGCTCGATCACCAGTATCAGTTCATGCGTATCGACAAAATCGAACACCTCCTGTTGAAAGGGGAAGGCTCGTATTCGCAGACTATTGATCTCGACTCCCCGGTTTCGCAGGGAATCGATAATTTCGTACGCCGCGTGGGTGGTCGTACCGTAAAAGATGGTCCCCAGTCGAGCCCGCGGATTCTTGATTTTAATCCGGGACAGAGGCAGCAGTCCTTTGGCGGTCTCCATTTTGATCAGCAGGCGCTGCATGTTGCGCCTGTAGGTGGCGCTATCTTCGGTATAGGCGGAGTACTCGTTGTGCGAGGTCCCGCGGGTGAAATAGGCCCCTTTGCTCGGATGCGCACCGGGGTAGGTGCGATAGCAGATGCCGTCGCCGTCGGTATCCAGATAGCGGCCCCAGTCCATGGTCAGCGCTTCCAGCTGGTCCGTGTCAAGCACTTTGCCCCGATCGTATTTTCGAGTCGCTTCCCAGTGCAGCGGCGGACTGAGGTGATCGTTCATTCCCAGGTCGAGATCACTCATGACAATGACCGGGGTTTGCAGCCGCTCTGCCAGGTCAAAGGCATTGGCGGTCATTTCGAAGCATTCCCTGGGGTCGCAGGGAAAGAGGAGAATCTGTTTGGTATCGCCATGGGAGGCGTACGCACAGGCTAATAGATCGGACTGTTGGGTGCGGGTAGGCATACCGGTGGAGGGTCCGGTACGCTGAACATTAATCAGCACCACGGGGATCTCGGCAAAATAGGCCAGTCCGAGAAACTCGGCCATCAGCGAGATGCCGGGACCGGAGGTGGCGGTAAAGGCCCGAGCCCCGTTCCAGGAGGCGCCAATGACGATACCGATGGCTGCCAGTTCATCTTCGGCCTGGACAATAGCTGCCTTGAGGCGTCCTGTATCTTCTTCCACCCGGAACTTTTCAGCATAGTGGCCAAAGGCCTCGATAATAGAGGTGGACGGGGTGATCGGGTACCAGCCGACCACGGTTGCCCCGCCGTACAGTGCTCCCAGAGCAGTGGCCGTATTGCCGTCCATGATAATGGTCTCGCCGGTACGGTCGCGGCGTTGTACCGATAATTGACAAATCCCGGGAAAATGTTCCTGAGTGTACTTGTAGCCAAGCTCCAATGCCTGGATATTGGGCTCGGCCAGTTTTGGATTTTTATGGAACTGCTTGTTGAGTGAATCAACCAATACCTGGAATTCCATGTCGAGCAGTGAGGCCAGCGCGCCGACATAAATGATGTTTTTGAGCAAGGGCCGCATGCGCGGATTATCAAAGGACTCGTTGCACAGCAGGGTCATCGGTACGCCGATCACGGTTACATCGTCCCGTTGATACGTCTCGTCAAGCGGTTTGGAAGAGTCATAAAAGAAATATCCCCCGGGTGCGAGGCCTTCGTAATCCTGGCGCATGGTTTGGCCGTTGACTGCGACCACCATGTCGATATCGCCGCGTCGTCCCAGGTAGCCGTGTTCATTGATCCGGACCTCGTACCAGGTGGGCAATCCTTGGATATTGGAGGGAAAGATATTTTTCGGACTGACCGGCACCCCCATGCGGAACACCGCTTTGGCGAATAGATTGTTGGCGCTGGCCGAGCCGGATCCGTTGACATTAGCAAAGCGAATGACAAAATCGTTGACACTTTCCAACTGGTTCATAGTTTTCCTACCTGCGGTGAATGATAGAGAAACTTCTGCATTTCCCAGGCTGAGGTCGGACAGCGTTCCGCGCAGATGCCGCAGTGCAGGCAAACGTTTTCATCTTTGACCATCACCCGTCCGGTGGGCAGCGGCCCGGAAACGTAAAGGCTTTGCGTGAGATCCTTTGCCGGGGCGAGCAGGCGGGTTCGCAGATCTTCTTCCGTGCCGTTTTCGACAAAGTTAATGCAACTTTCCGGGCAGGCATCGACGCACGCATCGCATTCGATGCACAGGTCTGCCCGGAAGACCGTCTGTACGTCGCAATTGAGGCAGCGCAGCGATTCGGTCTGGCCGATGTTCTGATCGAAACCAAGTTCCACTTCCAGCAGCCTATCCTTCAGGGTTTTGGCTTTGGACACCATGGGCACTGCCTGCCGTTCCGTATCGGTAGTCTGGTTATGATAGAGCCAGTCGTGTACGCCCATTTTCTGGCCGGCCAGTTGTGCCTGCGGTATCGGTCGTTGATGCAGGGGGACGCCCTGGCAGAAGAGATCGATGGAGATGGCGGCTTCGTGACCGTGGGCCACGGCGGTAATGATATTGCGCGGCCCGAAAGCGGCATCACCGCCGAAAAATACCTTGTCCAGGGAGGATTGCAGGGTGCGCGGATCAAGTACCGGCAGCCCCTGGTCATCGAACAGGATACCTGCGTCTTCCTCGATCCAGGGAAAAGCGTTCAGCTGGCCGACTGCAAGCAGAACCTCGTCGCATGCCATGAAAACCGGCGGTTCGCCAGTCGACTTCAGGCGACGTTTGCCTGCAGAGTCATATACGGCCTGTACCCTGTCAAAGTGCATGCCCGTCAGTTTGCCGTCGGTTATGACAAATTCCAAAGGGACATGGTTGTCAAAGATCGGAATATCCTCGTGCAGTGCCTCTTCAATCTCCCAGGGCGAGGCTTTCATCTCGGCACGCGGACTGCGCACGACAATCCGCACATCTTCTCCGCCCATGCGCCGTGCCGTGCGGCAGCAGTCCATGGCGGTGTTGCCTCCACCGAGCACAAGCACCCGTTTTTCGGCCTTGGTGACATGACCGAACACCACCCCGGCCAGCCAGTCGATACCGATATGAATGCGGTCGTTACCTTCCTTGCGTCCCGGCAGGTTGGGCAGGTCGCGGCCCCGGGGTGCGCCGGTGCCGACAAAGAGGGCGTCGTAATCGCTGGTGAGCATGGTTTTCATGCTGGTGACACGATGGTTGAAATAGGTGGTCACGCCCATGTCGAGGATATAGTTGACCTCGGTGACCAGAACCGATTCCGGCAGGCGGAATGAAGGCAGTTGGCTGCGCATGAAGCCGCCGCCTTTTTCCTGGTCATCGTACAAATCGATCTCGTAGCCGAGCGGCATCAGGTCGCGAGCTACGGTCAGGGATGCCGGACCAGCACCGATCAAGGCGATTTTTTTACCGTTTTTCTTCTTCGGAATTTCAGGGAACAAGTGGACAACGTCTTCACGGTTATCGGCGCAGACCCGTTTTAAACGGCAGATAGCCACCGGCTCCTTTTCCACCCGGGCCCGGCGACAAGCCGGCTCGCAGGGGCGATCGCACGTCCGGCCCAGCACACCGGGAAAAACATTGGATGCCCAGTTGTTCATGTAGGCTTCAGTATAGCGCTTCTGACTGATCAGGCGAATATATTCAGGAACCTGCGTATGGGCCGGGCAGGCAAACTGACAGTCAATTACTTTATGAAAATATTCCGGATCTTCGATATCTGTTGGTTGCAAAATCATAGCTCCAGGGTTGAGGAACAGACGACGGAAGAAAACAAGAATTGTTACTACATGGGCAAAGATAAATAAAACCAGGGGACAAAGAAAGGATTTTTTCAACAGAGAGGGAGAAAAGCACATCCTTTGAGGCTAGGGGTGGGGCAGTCCGTGAAAGGAAAGCCCGAAGCGCGTGAGGCGGTTCGACTCTGGGCCGCGCCTAGGCAAGCCAGCCTGACAGCAGCAATTGCGCTAGTCACCCGGAAAAAACGGAAAAGAGTGAGTAGAAGGAACTGCTGTATGCTTTCCCCCGGCATCGCCGGGGAAGTCGTTGGCACCGGCCGGAGGCAAGCAGGAGTGATTTATTGTTTTGGTTCAATAATCCGGGCGATGCAGCCCGAATTTTTTAATTCGGTATCCCATTTGCCGCTGGGTCAACCCTAATTCTCGGGCCGCTCGTGATTGTACCCAGCCGTTACGGATCAGGGCTGATTCCACCTGCTCCCGCTCCAGGTCTTTCAATGATTTTCGATCACCTGGCAAAGGACAGGAGGGTGCCGATGGTGATGGTGGCAGCATCGTTTCCATGGCCGGAGGGATGTGGCCGGATTCAGGACTGATCAGGTAGTCCGGCAGGTCCTCGACCCGGAGGACATCGCCGATGGTGAGGATGACCATTCGTTCAACGAGGTTTTGCAGTTCGCGCACATTGCCTGGCCAATCGTACTCAGTAAGAAAATCGAGAAATTCCCGAGACATACGAATGTTTTTTTCGTTACGTTTATTGCTGGAACGGAGAAAATGGTCCAGGAGCAGGGGGATATCATCACGTCGTTTGCGCAGGGGCGGGAGGTTGATCGGTACGACATTGAGGCGATAGAAGAGATCGTTACGGAAGGTCCCCAGAGCAACGGCTCGCTCCAGGCTGACATTCGTGGCCGCGATGATGCGAACATTGACGCTCTGGGTTTTGGAGGCGCCCAGGCGCTCGAATTGCTGTTCCTGTAATACCCGTAATAGTTTTGACTGCAGCAATAGAGGCAGCTCACCAATTTCGTCGAGGAAGATGGTGCCATGATTCGCCTGTTCAAAACGACCTATCCGTGCTACTACAGCCCCGGTGAATGCCCCTTTCTCGTGACCGAATAACTCACTTTCCAGCAGGTTTTCCGGAAGAGCGGCACAGTTAACCTTGATGAAGGGTTCATTTTTTCTGGGGCTGGAATCATGAACCGCTCGAGCTACCAATTCCTTGCCGGTTCCCGATTCCCCGAGAAGGAGAACCGTGGCTGTCGAAGGCGCTACACGCTCGATACTCCAGAAGACTTCCTGCATCGCCTTGGACTGGCCAATGATCTGATGGCGATGGTAACGCCCGTGCAATTTTTCCTTGAGGCTGAGATTTTCTTGCACGAGACGTTCCCGGTCTTTGCGTATTGCCTGGTTAAGGCTGAGGAATTGCGCTATCAGAGTGGCGAGGACCGTGAGAAAGCGAACGTCCTCCTCAAAGGAGATGTCCGAACCAAACAACCGGTCTACACTCAGTACGCCCACCGTGACTCCGGCGAGGATAACCGGCACCCCGATGAACGATATGGTTTTTTTAGAAATCTTATTTCGCGCTCCGGTGCGGTTGAGAAACAGCGGCTCGCTATGCACGTCAGGGACTACGAAAGGCGAACCACTACTGAACACCTGGCCGTAGACACCCTCGTTGAGTCCATAGATGCCGCGCTGTTCTTCGGTCACGCTCAGGCCATAGGAGGCTCGAATGGTCAGGCGGTGGCCGGATTCGTCGAGCAAGGCCAAGGTGGCCCGCTCCATGCGTAAGGTGTCGTGCAAGACTTTCAGTATCGACGACAACGCTGTATCCAGGTGGACGGCGGAGCCAATGAGGGTGACTATTTTATAGAGAGCCTGCACCTCAAGCACCGCTGTGGTGGTTTCAGTTGAGGCACCTTGTCTTTTTTCGTTTTCTTTCATTTGCATCCTGTAGGCATTGCTTCATCAGGGCGTATACGTCTATATGACGTTGCAATAAATATTCCTGATTTAGGTGATAGCGCAGTCCGTGCCGCTGGTCTTCCGGGTTGTGACCTTTTTAAAGGTGACAGGGGGGCGGTTTTCCCTGCGGGACCTTTATGGAGCTGAAACACGTTAGAAAAACATATTCATATTTGTTACGCTGGCCAGGTTTTTGTTACATAAATGAAGTAAAATGGAAAATTTTTCTTTGGATACTGCAAAAATGTCTGTTGGATGTGTATTATAGGTAGGTTGTCTGCTGGCTGAGTGCGGTGTTCAATTAGATAGGACAAGGGGCCATATTAAGGTAGACAACCTGTCGGCAAGGGTCAAAGCCGGCAACGAAGGGTTTGGGGGGCGTGTGGCATTGCCACTCCTGAATGAGACAGAATCAGCAGTAGATACAGGGATTGTACTAGAGAATGAACGGGGTAGGAAATGAGGACAGGATGCGGCCTGGGAACACAGTGATTACGGCTCGAATCAGTAAAGAGGCCATCAATCTTTTGCCGTTGGCGAGTTGGCAAGGGCCGACCCACCTGGTACGAACAGTTGAGGACGTGAACGGGGCGGTGTCGCGCCTGTCGCTGACGACCGTGCTTGGATTTGATACGGAAACACGCCCGGCCTTCAGGAAAGGGCAAAAATTTCCTCCCAGCTTGTTACAATTGGCAAGCGATGACGAGGTCTTCCTTTTTCAACTCAAACGTACCGGTCTGCCGGAATGCCTTCGTGCCCTCCTCTCTGATCCGGCCATCGTCAAAGTCGGCGTCGCACCGGATTTTGATCTCCTCAGTTTGCAGGATTTGCACTCCTTTCACCCTATGGGATTTGTTGATCTAGCCCGAATCGCCCGGCGAAAAGGAATAAAAAATCAGGGTCTCAGGGGATTGGCCGCCGTCGTCTGTGGCATCCGCATCTCCAAGTCGGCAAGAACGACGAACTGGGCCAACAACGAGCTTACCGCGCAACAAATTCAGTATGCAGCCACCGATGCCTGGATCGGTCGCGAAATTTATCGGAGCCTCGAGGCTGCCACCCCATAATTGGCCCGGTATCAAGTCGCCGTCGCTGCACGTGATTGTCGTTTATCCCGCCCCTGGCGGAACAGGACAGGTGGTCCTGACGCGCGCTCAGGCAAGAGAGGATGCTGTTTGAGCCCCGAGGTGTTTCCTTCCTCATCTGCTGCCACTTGCGGCCTTTTTCTTTTGGGGGAAGGAAGAACGAACCGGGAAAATTATTTTTGAGACGGTGGCTCGCTTTTGTTTTCCTGGGCAATGAAGCCATAGGCTGCTGCGCCGAGGAGTGCTGCGTGCGGATTACAGATAATGTGGATCGGGATCTGGGATAACCAGTCACGGTACCCGCCCCGAGCAAAGAGAGTCATAAACCGTTCCGTCGTTAAAAAGGGCAGCAGTCGTGGGGCCAGTCCGCCGCCCAGGAAAAGGCCACCGAACGCAAGTGTCTTGAGGGCGAGGTTAGCCGCTTCATCAGCAAGAATATCGGTGAAGAGGGTCAGCGTGCGGATGGCAATGTCACAGGCCTTTCCTCCTTGCATCGCTTGCACTGCTGCCTGGA
>JBFJXW010000138.1:0-10544 GCA_041622895.1 Desulfobulbus sp.
GGGCATACCCCCATTACCAGCCATCATGAGACCGTTTCTTTTTTCGCCTGGTCCCTAGGTTGTTGTTATCTGTCTTTTCGTTGGCGTTATACGGTAAAAAATTTGGGTATTTTCGTCAGTACCATGGTGGTGGTATTGATGCTGGTAGCAGCCTTCTCGTCACGGGAGATGGTCCCTCTAGCGCCGGCTCTGCAGTCGTGGTGGTTACCGGTGCATGCCTCGATCGCCCTGATTGCCGATGGTTTCCTTGCCCTGGCCTGTATCGGCGGCATTATGTATCTGTTGCAGGAACGGGAGATTAAAACAAAACGATTCGGTCTATTTTATTCACGTCTCCCTTCCTTGGAAGCTTTGGATAAACTGAATCAACATTGTTTGAGTGTAGGATTTCCGTTACTCACTCTCGGGCTGATTACTGGTTCAATCTGGGCAAAACAAGCCTGGGGCGCGTACTGGCATTGGGATCCCAAGGAAACCTGGTCGCTCATAACTTGGTTTTTGTATGCTGCAGCGGTGCATCAGCGATTTACCGTCGGCTGGCGGGGGCGCAGGGTCGCTATCCTCAGTATTATCGCCTTTCTTTCCGTTTTGTTTACCCTCTGGGGTGTTTCCTTTCTGCTGAAAGGGGTCCACACGTATGCCTCGTGACACCATAGTTCTGCTTGGCGTGAATCATAAGACAACGCCGCTTGCAGTTAGAGAAAAACTTGCCCTCGCCTCAGGGTATGAGGATCCACTCCGCGCATTGGGAGAATTGGAGGAATTGCGAGAATATTATCTGCTTTCCACCTGCAATCGGGTGGAAGTTCTGTTTACCTGCCGGGATGTGGAATTATCGAAAGCACGTGTTCTTGAGCGGCTGTTTGCTGGCAGCGTACCAAGAGAAGAGCTTGACGGGCATATCTATCAGCACCAAAATACCGAGGCTGTGGAACATCTCTTTCTGGTGGCCGCAAGCCTTGATTCGATGATTGTCGGTGAGGCTCAAATCCTTGGTCAGTTGAAGGAAGCTTACCGGCATGCGAATCGATACGGAAGCACTGGCTTTGTGTTGAATAAACTGCTCCATAAATCGTTTTCCGTAGCCAAACGTGTCCGCACCGAAACCAGGATTGGTGCCAACGCCGTTTCAATCAGTTATGCTGCCGTGGAGCTGGCTCGCAAGATTTTTGGCGATCTTGCCGGAAAAAAGGTCCTGCTGGTCGGTGCCGGTGAGATGGCGGAGCTGGCAGCGGAACATTTGGTGGGGCAGGGCGTCTCCGAGGTCGTTGTGGCCAACCGCACCCTGCAACGTGCTGTCAATCTGGCGCGCTGCTTCAATGGACAAGCCGTGGCTTTAGAGGAACTGCTTGATCAGTTGCAGCACGTTGACATCATTATCAGTTCCACCGGTTCTCCCGACCTCATTCTTCACAAAGATGAGGTGCGTCCGGTAATGCGCGAACGGCGCAACCGTCCCCTGTTTTTTATTGATATTGCCGTTCCCCGGGATCTTGATCCGGCCATCAACGATCTCGACAACGTTTATCTCTATGATATCGACGATCTACACAATGTCGTCGAAATGAACAAGTCCGAACGCGACAAAGAAGCAATCAAAGCCCATCGGATCATCGCAGAAGAAACGTTGAAATTCGGCAAATGGCTTACGAACATGGAGTCAACGCCAACGATTATCCAGTTGCGCACCATGGTCGAAAATCTGGTCCGAGGGGAAGTCGAAAAATCAATGGGTCCACTTGAAACCCTGAGTGGCTCGGATCGACAGGGAATGGAAAAAATGATGGCGGCCATCACCAGTAAAATGCTCTATCATCCCTTGCACTATCTGAAGAACGACAACCACTGCATCAGTCTGCAGGATCGAATCAACACCGTACGTACTGTATTCCAGATGGATAACGGGAATGACACTGATTGACAGGATATCCCGTGATTAACAACGATCGAGAATACATTCTGGAAGAAGAATTCCTTTTGGTGCGCCATTCCGGGGAAATCCCCGAGGTGGCCCTGCATGCCAGCCTCCATTACCTCTGCGAAGATGAAGATGGCCCTCGTCTTCTCCTATCTGATGAAGAACTGCAACCGTTGGAGGAAGCGGTCCTCGAACGGTACAGGGAGATTATCGTGCGCGACCTGGATGTGGCTAACCGAGATTTGTCATTGTTCCGTGGGATCAATCGAGCAATTTGCAACTGGAGTCGATTTACCCGATTCAGTGCAGCTACCGGGAATTCCTTCCACGATTTTCGGATAAAAATCGGCAAGATGCTGATTTCTTATCTGCAACAGGAAGTGGAAGACATTCATTCAGGCAAGAGAATTTCTTCCATCAATTGTACTGTGGAAGCCCTAAGTACCTTTGTTGATACCCTGGGAATTGATTTGACGGCATTGCCCGGAGATTGGGCCTGTCTTTGCCAAGAAACCTCCTGAGGACTGCTTGTGACTTCATTGAAGAATACGTACGGTTCAATTCTTCAGAAGTTTAAACAACTGCAGGGCTCGCCCAGATCCCTAGCCCGTGGAACTGCAGTGGGGGTGTTTATCGGTATTGCCCCTTTGATGCCCTTCAAATCCATACTGATCCTGCTGATCACTGTGCCCACCCGCAGCAGCACAGTCGCTGCCTTTCTTGTCGGCACCATTATCTGTAATCCCCTAACCTATATACCTTTGTATTACCTTGCCTGGCTGGCCGGAGATTTCTTACTGCCCGGGCGGGCAAGCTGGGAAAACTTAAAAACGGTTATTGGCCGGATACAAACAACAGGGTTTGTCGAAATGCTAGCTCTTACCGGACGGATAGGACTCGATACGGTCGGGGTACTGTTGATCGGCGGCTTTGCCGTGGCACTGCCTCTGGCGTTTGTCAGTTATTCACCGGCACTTCGATTATTTATACGAATGGAGCAGAAACGTTACCAGAACCATCTCCTCAAAGCAAAGAACAAGGAGCAAATCCATGGGCCGTTCTAAGAACATCTGGAATGTCGGAGTGATCGGTACGGGAAAGCACGGCAGCAGATATGCCCGTCATATCATCAACGATGTCGATGGGCTTTCGCTAACGGCCATTAGCCGCCGGTCAGAAGCAGGCAGACATCAAGCTGAAGAGTGGCACTGCAGTTGGCATGCAGATTGGCATCAACTGGTGACCAATCCCGAAGTGGATTGTGTGGTGGCAGCACTGCCACCGGTGCTTAATCGGAAGGTTGCCGAAGCCTGCGCTGCCGCACGTAAGCCTTTGCTTCTGGAAAAGCCCATGGCTGTAACCGTTGCCGATGCCAACGCGATCAACGAGCTCTTTTTCAGGCATGGACTCCCGCTGACCATCGGCCAGACATTACGCTATAATCGGGTGATCAGGATGCTTCGTGATCAACTGAACAATATCGGGCCGCTCTACAGCTTTACCGCCAATCAACGGCTGGAACCGGCAACGCTTGCCTGGTTGGATGATCCCTCAAGTGCCGGTGCCGGAGTGAGTTTTCATACAACCGTTCATGTTTTTGATGCCATCCGGTTCATTACCGGACGCGAAATTGTTCGGGTTATGGCCCGAACGCGCTGTCTGCACAGCACCCATCTTGAGGATCATTTGGTTGTGCTGGTTGAGCTCGATAACGGTGTGCTCGGCACAATCGATTCTTCAAAAATCAGTGCATCCCGCTGCGGGCGGTTCGAGTTTGTCGGTGAAACAGGACAATTACAAGGTGACCAGGTGCATCACACAGGTGAAATGATCAGTGGGCAGGAACGTATTGCTCTTGATGTGGAACCACCGGTGGGCACCCTCGTCCCGTTGTTGACCGATTGGCTTGGATTTCTCAAGGGCACGCAGCCCAACCCGGTATCCGGTGAGGAAGGACTGGCTGTTGTTCGCATTTGCGAGGCTTGTCTGCGTTCAGCGGTAACGGGAACCTGGGAAGAGGTGTAGGCACCGAGAACCACACATGCCCTTGAGGCTGTGGCAGTTCTCGGTGTTTCTTCTCCTTAGCTGGTTTAATGCTTGAAAGAACGCTGACCGGTGTACATCATGGCAACCTGTGGATTGGCTTCATTGCAGGCCTCGATTGATTCAAAGTCGCGGATTGAGCCGCCCGCCTGGAGAATGGCGGTTATTCCTTCACGAATACCGACATCTGCGGCATCGCGGAACGGGAAAAAAGCGTCCGAAATCATTACCGATCCGGGGAGCCCCGCCCGGTCGGCCCGGACCTTGGCGTCAATGGTCTTTTGGTCCGCCTTATCCCTTTGACCGCGACTGATCTCCATAACCATGTCAGCGTAGGGGATTCCGTACATATCAAAGCAGGTGATATCAGCGTATTTGACATAGGCTTTGTGCACGGCGATTTCAGCAACACCGACCCGATCCTGTTCACCGGCGCCGATGGCGGTGGTGCATCCGTCTTTGACGTAGATAACCGAGTTGGAGGTTACGCCGTGCTCTACTGCCCAGCCAAAGAGCATGTCTTCAATCTCCCGGGGGGTCGGTTGGCGTTCGCACGCATAGGCAACACCTTTGTACGTGGTGGTGGCGGGCTTCAGGTCTGCTGCCGAACGGATGGAGTTAACTGCTGATTGCTGGACAATGAGACCGCCGTCGATCAGTGATTTGAAATCAAGAAACCGATGCTGTTCATAGTCAGCCAGACGGGCTATGCTGTCCATACGGATCACCCGCAGATTTTTTCTACGGGCGAGAATCCCAAGGGTTCCCTCTTCAAAGTCCGGGGCACATACCACCTCCAGATAATTCTGCGCCATCAGTTCGGCTGTCTCTTTGTCCAGAGGACGACTGGTCACCACGGCTCCGCCAAAGGCAGCGATCCGGTCGCAACGGTTGGCGCGGTTGTAGGCCTCGGCAAGGGTAGTTCCGATGGCAACACCACAAGGATTGTTATGCTTGAGGATGGCCGCTGCCGGTTTGTCGATCAGGTATTTAATGATATTGAGGCCATTGTCGACATCGGTCAGGTTTATTTTACCGGGATGCTTGCCGACCTGCAGCATGTCGGCTTCAGTGATGGCACTGACCAGGCCGTTGCCCGGCTCGATGAATTTGCAATTACCGAGCACCAGATTGCCGTTCACCAGTTCATAGAGGGCCGCTTCCTGATCCGGGTTTTCGCCGTAGCGCAGGCCCCGTTCTTCAATGGTGCCGTCGGCCATAGGTATTTTCCAGGTTTTTTTCCGGTACACCAGTGTTTGGCCGTCAAAGGATAGGGTCATTTCCAGAGGAAAAGAGTCGCCAAGAAGCGTTGAATACATTTTTTTTAGATCAGTCATACGAACAAAGCTCCACGAGGAGAGAAAAATAATAAGGCAAGGCTGCAGGGAATTTATTACTGGCCGGAATGTACCCTTTCAGCCGTTGTTGATAAAGAATTAAATTGCGTGTTCACAAAGAGAAGCTGGCAGCAGGTATTTTGGATTTTTTGGCATATACACTACCGCTTCGAAGCCGGGGCGTTAGGTACCGGTAAGAGCGGTCAGCGGTGGAATCGTTGCTTCTGTTTGAATGGCACACTGATGCAGCACAGAGTTGGCTCCGACAGTGACTCGATCTCCCAGTTGACAGTCATAAAGAACGCAACCACTCCTGATGCGACAGCCTTTGCCGATGGTGGTTGCGCCGCTGATCTCGACATTGCCGTGGAGGATGGTGTCCTGGCCGATAGTGCAGTTCGGTGCGACCAGGGTTGTCTCCGGTGCCAGTAAGGTGACCCCGGCGAGCATCAGCTTGCGGTTGTGGCGGAGTTGGAGCGTAGCTTGTGCCTGTGCCAGTTCGATGCGGGAATTGACGCCAAGAACGTCAATGGCCTGGGGATGCACGAATTTGTGAACAGCAAGACCCTTGTGGTTGGCAATAGCCACAATATCGGTCAGGTAAACCTCACCCTGACTGTTATTGGTCCCAACATGGCGGAGGGCGTGAAAAAGAAATTTTTTATCCACTAGATAAATGCCCGCATTGATTTCCTTGAGACGACGTTGCTCCTCGGTGGCGTCTTTTTCTTCAATAATGGATTGCACCTTGCCCCGGTCATTGCAGAGTATCCGTCCGTAACCAAAGGGTTGGCCGAGCTGAGTGGTCATCAGGGTAAGGACGTTCTGCTGCTGTTGGTGCTCGGCGATCATGGCCTGAAGGGTCGACGGCTGGATGAGTGGCGTGTCGCCGCAGAGAATCATCACCAGATCTGCTGGTTCACATGCAGTTTCTGCACAGAGCACGGCATGACCGGTCCCCAATTGCTGTTCTTGGTAGACCGGTACTATCGGGTACCCTTCGAGAGCCTCGAGAACCTCATGCCGCTGGTGACCGACAATGACCACGCATTGAGTGATCGCTGCATCGGTGACCGCATTGAGCACATGGTGAATCATCGGCCGAAAAAAGACCTCATGCAGTACTTTGGCACGTGCCGATTTCATGCGGGTGCCCTTGCCGGCGGCAAGGATAACAGCGGTAATCGATGGGTTCATGGCAGTAACCTTTGAGGTAGATGGGATTATGACACAAATGGTCCACTGTAGAAAAAAAAAAAAGGTTTGACAAGGGGCACCTTGCGGGAACAGATCCATGCATTTTACCCGGTAGTTGGTGCTTCTTTCCGAACAAGGAATAGAAACTTGATGCGAATCCTTCGTTTCATTCTTACATTTGTAAGTCTTGGAAAACGTACTATTGCATACACAACGTAACTGAATAGAACCAATAAGCGAGAAAAACGACGAATGCGACCATATGACCATGAGGTACTGATCCTTGACGGTGCCTGCGGAACCAATCTTCAGGAAATGAATATCCCGATGTCGGCCTGGGAGGGGAAGGAGGGATGTAACGAACTGCTCAATCTCACTGCTCCCGATAAAATTATCGAGCTCCATAGCGGCTTTGTCGAAGCAGGAGCAATGGTGATTGAAACCAATACTTTTGGAGCCAGCCGCATTGTATTGGAAGAGTACGGTTTGGGAGATCGGGTTGAGGAGATAAACCTCGCCGGAGTAGAGAATGCCCGCAAAGCTATAGGTGGTAAGCCTGATACCTATATTGCGGGATCGATCGGACCCGGAACAAAATTACCTTCGTTAGGGCATATCTCGGTAGAGGCATTAGCCGATGCCTATACAGAACAAATTCGGGCTTTAGTAGCGGCCGGGGTGGATTTGCTTATCATCGAAACCTGTCAGGACCTCCTGCAGGTCAAAACTGCCATGATCACCTGCTTTGCCGCCCTTGAAACCCTTAATCGTAATATTCCAGTACTGGCCTCGGTTACTATTGAACGGACCGGCACCATGCTGGTCGGTTCCGATATTGCCACGGCCGCTGTCACCTTTGAGCCTTTTCCCATTTTTTCGTTTGGTCTGAACTGCGCGACCGGACCCATGGACATGGAATCCCATATCCGGTATCTCAGTCACAACTGGCCCGGCCGCATATCCTGTGTTCCCAATCAAGGCCTACCCGAGGTAGTGGACGGAAAAACCTGTTACCCCCTTGACCCCGAAACCTATGCCCTTGAAATGAAACGGTTTGTCACCGATTACGGTGTCAGTGTAGTGGGGGGCTGCTGCGGCACCACGCCCGCGCACACCCGGCAGCTGGTGCAAACGCTGAGCGGCGTGAAACCGGGCGTACGGGAGGTGATTGCATGAAACCTTCCGTATCCAGTCTGTATCAGGCCGTTGAACTGCAACAGGAGATCCCTCCGCTGCTCATCGGTGAACGGGCGAACTCAAATGGTTCCAAAAAGTTTCGTGAATTGCTGCTTGCCGATGATTTTGATAGTTGTTTGAAGATTGCACTCGAGCAGGAGGTTAAAGGTGCGCATGTCATCGATCTTTGTACCGCCTATGCCGGCCGTGATGAAAAAACCGATTTAACAACACTCGTGCGCTTGTGTGCGAAGACTTTAAAAGCTCCCTTGATGATCGATTCGACCACACCGGACTGTATCGAGGCTTGTTTGCAGATCTATCCGGGGCGGGCGATCATCAATTCCATTAACCTTGAGGACGGTGGCATTAATATTCGCCGTATCTGTAAGGCTGCAAAAAAATACGGGGCCGCGGTTGTTGCCCTGACCATTGATGAGAAAGGGATGGCTATGAGCAGCGACGACAAACTGCGCATCGCCAAAGCCATCCACGCTATTGCTGTCGATGAATGCGGTCTGCGGTCCCAAGATCTGCTTTTTGACTGTCTGACCTTTACTGTCGGTTCCGGAGATGATGGCCTTCGCGATGCCGCACTTCAAACTCTGGAGGGAATTCGCAGGATCAAGGAAGAGTTGCCCGGATGCCTGACCGTATTGGGGTTGAGTAATATTTCTTTTGGGCTTGCTCCCCAGGCCAGACGTATCCTCAATTCCGTTTTCCTTCACGAAGCCGTTGGAGCGGGACTTGATGCGGCTATTGTCGATGCCGCCAAAATCCTGCCATTGGCACGGATTCCCGAAGAGGATCGTCAAATTTGTTCCGATCTGCTTCATAATCGGCAGATTGAGGGAGAGAAAAATCCGTTGATGCGATTTATTGACCATTTTAGCGGGAAAGCAAACCTCTCAACCGAAGAAGAACAAGAAGTTTCCCGAACACCAGAGGAACAGTTGTTTCACAAATTGCTGAATGGCGACAAGGATGGATTGGACGATATCCTCTCCATTTTGCGAGAACGGTTTAAACCGATTGATATCATCAATCAAATTCTTGTTCCGGCCATGCGTCACGTGGGGGAGCTTTTTGGTAAAGGCGAGATTTTACTGCCTTTTGTTCTCCAATCGGCAGAAGTAATGAAAGCCTCGGTAACGCTTTTGGAACCGTATATGGATAAAACCGATGGCGGCAATGCTGTAAAGATTCTACTGGCAACGGTCCAGGGTGATGTCCATGATATTGGTAAAAATCTTGTGGATATCATACTTTCGAACAATGGCTATCAAGTCTTCAATATTGGCATCAAGGTGCCGACTGAAACCGTGATTGAAAAGGCAAAAGAATATCAGGTCGATCTTATTGGACTCAGCGGTCTGTTGGTCAAATCGGCCATTGTGATGCAGGAATCCATGCCCCAATATCGGGAGGCGGGACTCAATATTCCGATTCTACTTGGCGGAGCAGCTCTGACCCCTAAATTTGTTGCAGAGTCCTGCGTACCTCGGTATTCCGGCCCTGTTGTATACTGCGCCGATGCCTTCGCCGGGCTGAAGGCGGTCAGGGAGTTTGAGGAGGGGCGGTTGGTCGCAACACGTTATGACAGTACCACTGCAGTGCAACCAATGAAGCCGGGAATCAAGGATGTCGTTCTTGACCGTTCGAATCCAGTCCCTGATCCACCCTTTATAGGACAAAGATATGTGGAACATATTGATCCAACAATTCTTTTTCCTTATGTAAACATCCAGGCGCTTTTTCGTGGGCGTTGGGGATACCGGCGCGGGAAAATGGGTGCAGGGGAGTATGGGGATTTGATCAGCGACACTGTGCAACCTATGTATGAACAAATGGTGCGTAGGGCGCTTGACGAAGGATGGATTCAGCCCAAGGTGTCATATGGATATTTTTCTTGCCACGCCGAGGAAAACACGCTCTTTGTCGAGGCTGAGGGAACAGAGCATATTTTTACTTTCCCTCGGCAGACAGAAGCACCTTATTTATGCATCGCCGATTATTTTAAATCGGCGCAAGCTGGCGGTGATATAGCCGGATTTTTCATTGTCACCATCGGCGAGCAAATCGGTAAAGAAACCGCACGACTCTATCAGGAACATGCGTATCATGATTACCTCATGCTCCATGGATTCAGTGTCGAGGTGACCGACGCCCTTGCAGAATATTGGCACGGTATAATGCGGCATGAACTCGGTATAGGTAATAAAAATCCAGAGGAGTTGCACCGTGCGGTAATCCAGGATTACCAAGGATCCCGGTATGGATTTGGATATCCGTCCTGTCCGGACCTCGATGCACATCGTCCGCTATTTAAGTTTCTAAAACCGGAAGCAATCGGCATATCCCTGACGGAAAATATGCAGATGGTCCCTGAGCAAACCACCTCAGCTATCGTCGCCCACCATCCTCAGGCAAAATATTTTGCGGTGTAAGAATGAAAAAAACGACAGGCCAATGTATCTGTGCAAACTGTGGCTACATTTATGATCCACAGGTTGGAGATCCAATGAATGCAATTCCACCTGAAACTGATTTTGAAATATTACCAGCCGGGTGGGTTTGTCCAATGTGCTATGCCACCCAGGACCAGTTTGACGCCCTTGACTAAACCGGGGTGGTTCCTGCCATCACTTGGGCTTTTGTTTTTTGAACAACGGCTCAAGTGATCAATTTCAGTGTACGCTTTTATTTAATAAAAAGCGGGCAGGGAAGGGGGTAGGGCACAAAAAAAGCCCCTGTCAATCGATGATTGACAGGGGCTTGTGCTATAAAACCGGCGGCGACCTACTCTCCCACATGGTTTCCCATGCAGTACCATCGGCGCTGAAGAGCTTAACTTCCGTGTTCGGAATGGGAAC
>JBFJXW010000139.1:0-10219 GCA_041622895.1 Desulfobulbus sp.
GGTCCAGTCCAACGGCGGCCAAGATGCGGCTCCGCAGCCTACCGGTCTCTTGGGCATGATCTCCAGAATGGTGGTGGAAAAAGCCATTTTTCACAAGTTGGGCAGCCTGCCGGTGGCTGACTACATGACCACGGAAATTGCGACCTTACCGGAAAGCGGCACCCTTGCCGATATCCAGAAATTGATCATCGAACACCGGCAACGGCTCATCCCTGTGGTTCGCGGTGAAGCTATCATGGGGGTGATTACCCGCACCGACCTGCTCAGCCTGCTGGTCAACGATCCGGCCAACATGTCTGTAGATCTGCTCCGGGAAGATGAACGGCCGTCTGTAGAACGAACACGCAACCTCAGCAGCGTCATGACCCAAGTTCTCGCTCGCGACGTCATCGTTCTGCTGCGCGAGATCGGCGAAACCGCTTCCAAACTCCATTACAACGCCTATGTTGCCGGCGGTTTTGTCCGCGACCTGTTGCTCCATGTCAAAAACACCGATATTGACATCGTTATCGAGGGTGACGGCATCCATTTTGCCAGGACCCTGGCCGCGCAACGGCAGGGGCTTGTCTATCCGCACGAAAAATTCAGCACAGCCACCGTCATTTTTCCCGATCAGACCAGAATTGATGTGGCCACCGCCCGGCTCGAATACTACGAACACCCGGCAGCCATGCCCATCGTGGAGCTCAGCTCTATCAAACTCGATCTCTACCGCCGGGATTTCACCATTAACGCCATGGCCATCCATCTCAACCCTGACCGGTTCGGCACCTTGGTCGATTATTTCAATTGCCAAAACGACCTTAAGGAACGGCGAATTCAGGTACTGCACAACCTGAGTTTTGTCGAGGACCCAACACGAATTTTTCGGGCAATCCGGTTCGAGGGACGGTTGGATTTCAAAATTACCCGCCATACTGAAAAACTCATTAAAAACACGATACAGATGAACCTGTTCGACCGGTTTTCCGAACCGCGTTTTTTCCACGAATTCAAACTCATTCTTTCGGAAAACGATCCCATCCCGGCTTTGCGGCGCATGGCTGCCTTTAAGCTCTTCCCTTTTCTCTGGCCGGATCTGCGTCCGAATCTAAAAATCGATCGCCGCTTCATTCATTTTCTGACCCAGGCCGGGCAGGCAATATCCTGGTTCAACCTACTGTATCTTCATGAAAAAATTGAGGCATGGATGGTCTACCTGCTGGCGGTCATGAGTCGATCACGGGTTAAGGAACTGAGCAACTTCTGCAACCGTTTCGACATCCCGCCAAAACAGCGAAAAAAGCTGCTCCTGCAAAAAACTGTCGCAGAAAAAATAGCTCAGGATATGCAGAAACGCTCTTTTTTCAAGCCGAGCGAAATATACTGGCTGCTGAGCGAACTGGACAACGAAGGGTTGCTGTACCTGATGACCATTGCTCGCAAACGGCATATCCAACAGGCCGTCTCCTTGTACGTCACCAGCTTGCGCAAGGTGACCCCTCTGGTCACCGGTGAGGAATTAAAGGCACTGGGCTATATACCCGGCCCGCAATTTCGAGCCATGCTCAACCATCTGATTGAAGTGCAGTTGGACGGGGAAATTATCAGCCATGAACAGGCTCTGGCCTTCATCCGCTCCACCTACCCGATCCAGTCGCAGTCCCGTACCTGAGGCAGCGCTCTTTTTCCTCGCTTTTCCCCGAAACCTCCTTATGGTCTTGAAAAATAACGTGCCACAACATGGTACTCACAACTCCTGAACGAACTGCTATCTCGCCACTATGAATATCGACACCTACGCGGTTATACGACAAATTATCATTCAAGCACCGCCTCTGCTCTTTGCTCTGACCGTCCATGAATTGGCACACGGCTACGTGGCCTACCGCCTGGGCGATCCCACTGCCAAAAACGAAGGCCGATTGACCATGAATCCGCTCAAACATCTCGATCCGCTGGGGGTACTGGCCTTTATCATCATGAAAATCGGCTGGGCCAAACCGGTTCCGGTTGATCCCCGATATTTTAAAAATCCACAGAAAGACATGCTGCTGGTAGCCTTGGCCGGACCTGCGATTAACGTCCTGCTAGCGATTGCCAGTGCTTTTCTTGCCCATTTGCTGCTCTTCCTTAACACTTTGCCTCTTTTCATCCTGCAGCCGGTGATCGCCATGCTGGTCGCCAGCGTGTGGATCAACATTATGCTGGCAGTTTTCAATTGCATCCCCATCCCTCCCCTGGACGGCTCCAAGGTATTGATGGGCCTTCTGTCCCCTGCCGCTGCCCGCAGTTTCGCCAGATTCGAGCCCTATGGGTTTATCCTTTTACTCGGCCTTTTCTATACCGGCATCATCGGGAAAATCATTTTGCCGATCATCCAGTTTTCCAACACTCTATTGCTAGGATAAAAAAAACGGGTCCGGAAGACTCCAGACCCGTCGCAATGCATCTCTTTGACAAATAACGGTTACAGTTTGTAGGTCAGGCCAAAGGTCAGCAGATGAGCAACAGCCTCATCCACCGTTCCTAGAACGGAATCATTAGAGACATTACGGCTTTCTTTATCATCATAGAGGTACGCGACGCCAAGCTCTACGTCCTGGTTGACCTGATACCGCAGCCCCACGGAATAGAGCAGCGCGTCGGAATCCGGAAGCTCAAAACTGAGGGTAGAATCCGGCACCGGGTTTTCATCGATGGCAAAACCTGCCATGAGAATGAAATTATTCTTCATGTCATAGCTGACGCTGAGGCGCCAGGAATCCGTATCCGACCATTGCTTGGATTTGGCAGAGTCAAAGGCCATTGCCAGCACAGGATTGATCAATGGGCTGGGATAGGTAAAATCAAGATTTTCGTAATCAGACCAGTAGGTACGATCATAATCCAGCTCCACGGTCAGCTGATCAAAAAACGTGTAGGAAACAGCAATCGCCAACGTGGCAGGCAGAGGAATATCCACCCCCGTATCACCATAGTAGCGTCCCGGCCCCATCGAAGTTTGCAGGTTGGCAGTACCCTCGACCCCCAGATCCACCTTTGACCTGTAGGCCAGACTGACATTCATATCCTCCACCGGACGGACGGTGAGCGCCACGTTATATCCTGCTTCCCAGGTGTCCCCCTCCATATCCCTGGTGGCGGTCACGCCGGGGGCAACCATCCCACTGCTCTTCACTTTGCCGTCAACATAAACAGCACGCACGCCGGCGCCCACGGAAAATTTATCGCAAAAGGCATAGGAAACCGTCGGGTTGAACTCAAAGACTTTCAGCGTGAATTCCTCGGAAAAGGTCCGGGGATACGGATCCTGCCACCGCTTTGATAATCCGGCTGGAGCGGTCACCGAAAAACCGAAACGAAACTGGTTATAATCGGGCGATACCGCAAAAAAGGTTGGCAGTAAAAAATTTTCCTTTTCGGAATCACCGCTATAGACCGAACCTCGTTGATCGGTATACTCGATCGCACCGAGATGAATCCAGGTAGCATTCGCTTCCAGGTATGTTCGATCTTCGAGCCATGTCATGTTGGCAGGATTGTAATAGGCGGCATCCGCGCCCGGTGTGTAGGCCACATACGCGGCAGAACGAGCGGTCGAATTCACTGATTGCTCCGGAATACGATATCCGGAAGCGAAGGCGGATCCGGTCGCCGCCAGCAGAATCACCCCTGCAGCTCCCACTGCTTTCTTCATACGTTCCTCTTTTGTGTTTGTGTTGATGAAAACTCCAGCTCCAGCTACAGGTGCATGTTGTCAGCGGAATAGAGATATCTTTTTATTTTATGGGTCGCGGTCTTGATAAAAGGTTCTCTTCTTTCCAGGACACGGGAAAGCCTCGAGGAAAGCGACAGCTGCTCATTCAGGGTGGATCGCATTTCCTCCAGTATTCCTGCAATATACTGATGACGCTGGGTGCGGCTCTGCCCCGCGGTTTTACTGTCGACAAACTCATAGTCCGGGTATACCCAAGCCTCAAGCATGCCCCGATTTTCGACCACCAGTGACTCGACCACAAAGGGAAAGGAGTTCACCTTGTGTTCAATGGCTTCGGGATAGACATTTTCCCCATTGGAGAGCACAATGACCGATTTGGAGCGTCCCTTGATGCACAGGTTACCCTGAGCATCAAAGAGCCCGAGATCTCCGGTCCTGAGCCAACCATCTTCGGTAAAGGTATCCCTGGTGGCTTCCGGATCATTGAGATAGCCCTGCATGATGTTCATCCCCTTGGCCTGGATCTCGCCGATTCCGCTTTCCGGATCAGGGTCACCAATCCGTATAGCCACCTGAGGTACCGGTTTGCCGGTCGAGCCGAGACTGACCGATGCATCGCCGAACGGACCGCCGGCAAGCAAAGGGGCGGCTTCGGTCAATCCGTAACCCACCAAAAAAGGAAAACCGGAATCACGGAGAAAAAGCTCGACCTCCGGATTCAAGGCCGCTCCGCCAATACCCATCAACTGGAGGCGATTGCCGAAAAAGGCGGTTAATTTGGTACCGATTTTACGGTAGATCATCTTTCTGCTCATGGAAAACCGGCAGAAAAAGGTCAGCATGGTACTTTTCTCTACTGCCGGTACCACCCGTTTCTTATAGATTTTCTCGATAATCAGGGGCACCACCAGCATGACATGCGGTTGCTCTTTCTCACAGATCTTCTGCAGAATAGCGGGAGTGGGGGTCTTGCCTGCATAAACGACCCGTCCGCCCTTTAACAGCGGCAGAAGAAAACCGACCGTAAATTCATAGGTATGGGAAATCGGCAGCACCGAAAGAAACACCCATTCATGCGCAATCTGCATGACACCGCTGGCCGAATAGGCATTGGCGCACAGATTGGCGTGACTGAGCATGACTGCCTTGGAAAATCCCGAGGTACCCGACGTATAGAGGATGGAGGCGAGATCGTCTTTATGGACCGTCGGGAATTCCAGTTGCTCCGCACGGGCCTGTTCGCCGAACTGGGCCATGGCTTCTGCAAGAAAATCACTGAAAGGCTGCAGAGTGATCAAACCGGTATCGTCGAGATAATCATCCAAGGTGACGACCCGCTGCACCTGATGTTTGCAATCGTAGATTTTTTCAATCTGCCGCTGGGTAAGGAAAATGATATCGCACTTCATCTCACCAAGAATATGATGCACATCCGCCTCGGGCAGATCGGGAAAAATGGGCACCACACTGGCACCAAGTCGAACGACCGCCAGGTAGACCGTCCCCCAATGGTGGGAATTTTCTCCGAGCAAAGCCACCCTGTCTCCCTGCTTGACGCCGATTTCCCGGAGATGGGCCGCAAGAGCAAGAATTCGCTCATGAAAAGCTTTGTAGGTAAGCGGTGTTTCCAGAGCCATGCCGATGGCCGGCAGGTGCCGGTATCTGCGGCAGCTGATATCGATCAGATCATTGAGCGTGCCCGCATTCTCCTGAATCACCGGAAGATGGTGCACCCGTTCTTCCGTACCCGTGATTTCTTCCTGCTTCGTGCTGCTGTGTTCAGTATTCGTTGCTGCCGTCTGCATGTCTGTCTCCCGATCCGCTCAATTTTTCCATCGATACCTTCATCGGTGGCCTGTTTACCATAAGAGTCGTTTACTTTCAAAGAAAACGGGCTATTCGCTTGACAGAGCCCGGGGAGAAATATTAGACTTCGGCCAATTACATTTTCCCTTCAACCAGCAGGCTGCTCCCGTTATGCAACGATACCTTTCGCTTTCCTTTTTCTTCCTTTTCAGTATCGTTTTCCTGCTCCAGCCGTCGGCGGAATTACAGGGGGCGCAACTCCCCGTATTGCAGGGAAAGAGCAAACAGCCGCAGGAAGCCGCCAACCGCCCCGCCTCCAAAGCCAAGGTCGCGGCGAAAAAGCAGACCGTTACCAAAACCGCCCCCAAAAAAACGCAAACCGCGAAAGCCAGCAAACCGGTTCAAAAGAAAAAAACCAGCAGCAGAAAACAGGTTGCACAGCACGTTTCCCCGCAGAAAGCCCGTAGTTCCGCCTCCACCAAAAAACAGGCCGGGGTTGTAAAACGCAAGAACGCAGCGGCTGCGGCTGGTACCACTAAACGCCGGTCCACTCCAGCAGCTGCCACATCGCGAAATAAATCACAGTCAATCGCCGCACAGGCACCGGTTTACGTAGGCAAGGCCGTTGGCCTGCCAGATATCACCCGGCAAATCAGCTCCAAAAGCGTTATGGTGATGGATGCGGGATCCGGAGAAACGATTTTTGCCAAATCACCGGACAACCCTCGTCAACCTGCGTCTACCATCAAGATCGTCACCGCCATGATTGCCCTGAAATCGTTGAAGCTTAACGATACCATTAACGTCAGCTATAGAGCGGCGGGCATGCCAAGCTCAAAGATCTATCTCGATCCGAAACAGAATTACCGGGCAAACGATCTAATCAATGCTGTATTGCTCGCCTCAGCAAACGATGCCAGTGTCGCTCTGGCGGAAAAAATAGCCGGCACCGAGGCTAAATTCGCCAAACTCATGACCCTCAGTGCCAAAATGTGGGGAGCTCGGAACACGGTTTGCCGCACTGCATCCGGTCTTACAGCGGAAGGCCAGCATTCCACCGCCCGCGACCTGGCCAATCTTTTTCGTTTTGCCATGCAGCACCACGAATTCGCCAAAAGGATGCGCGAGAAAAAAATAAGCACATCCTATGGCAAAACGCTGCTCAACCACAACAAGGCACTCTGGCGGGTTGACGGTGCCGTGGCTGGTAAAACCGGTTATACAGTGGCTGCTCGTCAAACCTATGTCGGCCAATTCACCAGAAATGACGATACCATAGTGGTTGCGATCATGGGCAGTGAAACCATGTGGGCGGACCTGAAGAAACTTGTGGAATACGGTTTTATGAAGAAAAAACAAGAACAGCTGGCGCAGGTACAAACCGACAACGCTGCGCCTAAAGGTACGCTTCGATATAAATATTAGTGAAAAATTGATTTTTCAAACAAAAAAAGGCCTGCAGCATTGCAGGCCTTTTTTTGTTGCTATAGCTTCGCATACGCAGGAGAAGGTACGAATATATCCTACTCCGCTGCTATTTGCTTGTTCACCAAATCAAGCAAGATATCCCGCTTGAATGGTTTTTCCAGGGTTGCGATTTTACCCAGATATCCGGCCATGGTCAAATACCGTTCGGCCTTGATGGCACCACCACCGGAAATGGCCAGGATTTTCAGATCCGGGTAGTCCCGCACCAGTTCCATGATGAATTTCAGTCCGTCTTTCACCGGCATGATCATATCGGTGATCACTAAATCAAATGCATAACGCCCGACCAGAGTCAACCCCTCTTCACCATTTTCGGCAGTATGCACCTCGTACCCTTCCTGCTCCAGCATCTGGGTTAGCATGGTACGTATCTGTGCTTCATCATCAACGACCAATATCCGCTTCAAGAAATAGCTTCTCCTTCTCTCGTGATAGTGTGTTATACCCGGCGGATATCCTACAGGTAACCCTGTCACGATTCAACAGCTTTTTTTCGCCACCTTTTATTTGTCCTCTCGGCACAATCGGCCAAAACCGCCAGGGATTGTACCGGATGACCAGAAGGCCCGGCCCTGTTTGAAATCCACGAACCAGTAACCGCCTGGTTTTCTGATGGCCTCGACAAAAATAAACGGTTGTTCCGGAGAAAAGCAAGGGTGCAGATACTGATCATTAGCCAGCTTTTCTGTTTCCAGCAGGGAAAGCGCTTCAGCCATGGAGGGCAGCCGCCAGTCTGAATATCCGGCGAACTGTTCTTTATTGAGCCGTTCCACCTCACGGCGCATGGATCTATTACTCATGATGTCGGTTCCTGCCCGTTGCCACATTAACCCGGTAACCTTGTCGGTCACCGTCAGGTTATCGCCGTTATCGACCAGAGCATGGGCAAAAACGCCCTCAGGATTTCGTTCCTGTTCGGGAAAATTGAACTCTTTCACCAGGGCATCCACGTCCTCTTCACTCATTTCTGCCGGTTCATGCGGCAGCACCACCTTGGACGGCACCACGATATCGGTATCCCTGCCCGGCAACCCCGTCCGGCCTAACAATCTACCCGTGGTCGGCTCCAGCGGAATTACCTTGGAATCATCATCGGTTTCGACAACATTGACCATCAGCCAGTCTTTTATTCGGGCATTGATCGGATGGGTCCGTTCAAACAAGGCGACCTTGCCCTGTTCCTTGACACACTCCTCCAGCATTTCCAGAGGTGCGATAATTTCTGCCACGATCCGGGCATGTTTGATGCCACGTTCCATCAGACAGAGCTTCGGCACCTCATCCCAGGCGTCAATGAAAAAATAATATACCCGCTCGTTTTTACTGCGTACCCGTTCCACACCTCCCCAGCTCTCATAGGTACCAAAAGTGTATTCAGGGGTCATTTCCCAATCGATTCCAGGAGTCCCAGTAAGTATCAATTTGTCAAACAGTCCCATATACACCTCCGCAGTGTTTGGAAAAAATTAAAAACAGGGTAGAGTGATTTCAATGATGCTCCATTGTTTAGATTATAAGAATAATTATTATCAAATCAATATGAAAAACGAAATTCGGTCGCAAGCAGGATTGCCTCTCCCTCTGGGCAGCTCCATTACGCCACAGGGTGTCAACTTCGCCATATTTTCACGAAATGCCGACTCCGTTGTCCTAGTGATCACCCCGGATCCGGTACGACCTGAGCAGCTGGAGTTCCCCCTTGATCCCGAGATCAACAAAACCGGCGATGTTTGGCATATTTTACTGTGCGACGCTCCCTTGGACCTGCGCTACGGGTACAGGATAGCAGGTCCCTACGACCCGGAAGGTACAGGGCATGCCTTCAACCACACCCACATCCTGCTTGACCCCTACGTCAAACAAATCCATTCCCCTGATTGGGGAAGCCCGCGAAGCTGCCTCGGTAAGGAACCCTGTTGCCTCCTGGATCAGCATGACTTTGACTGGGAAGGTGACCGGCCGCTTAAAATCGCACTCCGCGACTCTATCATCTACGAGCTGCACGTTCGTGGTTTTACCCGCCACCCCTCTTCCAAGGTGCATTGCCCGGGCACATTCAGAGGCATTACGGAGAAAATAAATTATCTCAAACAATTGGGGATTACCGCAGTTGAATTGATGCCCGTCACCGAATTCAATGAAAATGAAACCATCTTTGTCAATCCGAATACGGGCGAGCGATTAAAAAATTTCTGGGGCTACAGCCCACTTTCTTTCTTTGCTCCTAAATCGGGATACAGCAATGACCTCGATGCGCCTCTTAACGAGTTTCGTGAAATGGTCAAAACCCTGCATCGGGCAGGTATCGAAGTCATCCTTGATATCGTGTACAACCACACCGCTGAAGGAGGAACCGGCGGCCCAACCACCAGCTTCCGCGGCATTGACAACACGATCTATTATCTGCTCGATCCCTGGACCAGGGCCTACCTCAATTTTTCCGGCTGCGGCAACACCTGCAACTGCAACCATCCTATCGTCCGCAATCTGATCATGGACGCGCTGCGCTGGTGGGTGGTGGAAATGCATGTGGATGGATTCCGCTTTGATCTGGCCTCCATTCTCGGCCGGGACGCCTCGGGCCATGTGCTTGCCAACCCACCGGTGGTCGAAATGATCGCCGAGGACCCAATACTGACCGATGCCAAAATTATTGCCGAGGCCTGGGATGCAGCCGGACTCTATCAGGTGGGCAATTTTTCTCCGCATCACCGCTGGGCAGAATGGAACGGACGCTTTCGTGACGATGTCCGGTCTTTTATGTGCGGCCATGCGGGCATGGTGCCTGCCCTGGCCACCCGTATTGCCGGCAGTTCCGATCTCTATCAACCCCATGGCCGTCGTCCCTGGAATTCGATCAACTTCATCACCAGTCACGATGGATTCACCTTGTCCGACCTGGTCAGCTATAACAATAAACACAACCTGAACAACGGCGAAGACAACCGTGACGGGGACAACCACAATCTCAGCTGGAACAGCGGCGTTGAAGGCCCGACCAAAAACACCCGAATTTTGGCATTGCGCTCTCGGCGCATCCGCACCATGGCGGTCATTCTCCTGCTCTCCCAGGGGGTGCCCATGCTGGTTGCCGGCGACGAATTCGGCCGCAGCCAGGACGGCAACAACAATGCCTGGTGTCAAGATAACGAGATCAGTTGGCTCAACTGGTCGTTTAGCCAGAAAAATCGTCGCCTGCTGCGGTTTTTCCGCAAGCTGATCAAA
>JBFJXW010000140.1:0-10145 GCA_041622895.1 Desulfobulbus sp.
CAATGGCTCGGATGCCTACCGGATCGCCATGGACAATTATACCAAGCTCGGCCCGCTCAAGGTCAGCCCCTATCTGCTGCCCAACCTCTGCGCCAATCTGCCCGCCGGCAAAGCAGGCATGCTGCTCGGTTTCACTGGCCCGATTTTTTCCCCCCAGGGTGCCTGTGCGTCCGGCAATCATGCCATCGGTATCGGCGCGCGGATGATCCGGGATGGTGATTGCGACTTCGCCCTGGCCGGAGGGGTCGAGACCTGCCTGATCCCGGAGATCATTCTTGGCTTTTCCAACATGCTCGCCACGATCAAGGTCGGCACCAAGGATCGCGCCTATGCCGATCCCAGCCAGGCGTCCCGGCCGTTCAGTCTGGATCGCAAAGGATTTGTCCTGGCGGAAGGGGCCGGCGTGGTGGTGCTGGCCGCCGAAGAAGCCGCCCGGGCCCATGGCCTGCTGCCCAGGGCGGAAGTTGCGGGTGTCGGCTGGAATTCGGATGCCCATCATTTCACCCGGCCCAATACCGAGACCGTCATCCGGGCTCTGCGTGACGCCATCGCCGATGCCGAAATCACCGCCGAGGATATCGGCGCGGTCAACGCCCACGGCACCTCAACGCCCACAGGGGACTCTACCGAGGCCAACTGTTTGCGGACGGTGTTCGGCAGCGGGCTGTCCAGGATCCCCATCTCGGCAAACAAATCCCAGGTCGGCCATTCCCTCGGCGCCTCCGCCGCTATCGAGGCGGCGCTGGGCATTGAAGCCATGCGCAACGGACTCGTGCTGCCCACGGTCAATCACATCCCCGACCCTGACCTTGCCGACTTGGATGTCGTTCCCAACGCAACCCGCACGCATCCGCATGAATTTCTCCTCTCCAATTCGTTCGGTTTCGGCGGAACCAACTGCTGCATCGTTTTCAGAGGTATGTAATGCGCCCCAAACCTTTTGTTCCGGAACCGCTTGACCGGCCCTCCTATGTGCGCGACACCAAAAGCGGCCTGGTCTGGCATCGCTGCGAGCAGCGCACCCTGTATGTGGATACGGACCGTTCCCAGGTGGTCTACCACGCCAATTACCTGCGGTACTTCGAATTCGGCCGGGCCTCCCTCATGCGTGAGGCCAACTATCCGTACAAACAGATCGAGGAAAACGGATATATCTATCCGATCATCAAGACCGAGCTCAATTACCATTCCCCGCTGTTCTATGACGACCTCATGTACATCCACACGCGCCCGGCCCGGCTGGAACTGGTCAAGGTGCAGTTCGATTATCTGATCACCCGGGCAGACAACGGCGAAATTGCCTGTACCGGTTTCACGCGGCACTGTGCCGTCAACAGCAGGGGCATTCCGGTGGAAGTCGATGCCACAACCATCGCCCTGTGGCAGCAGTTTCCAGGGTGATGGCACTCGAACGCCGTACCATTTATCTCCCCATCCCCCCCTGGTTTCAGGATCACCGTTTCAACGACCGAGTCCTTCTTCCAGCGGTTGAAGCGATGCGCCTTCTGGCCGCAACCGCCCAGGCAGCGCGTCCTGAGCTGGATGTCCGCATTATGGAACAGGGCCGCTTTGCCAAATTTCTCGCACTACCGCCGGAAGCCTCCGGCATCGATGTCATGGTCGAGCTGGAGACGGATGCAGACGGTACGGTCTACGCCCGGCTGCTGACCCGAACCCAGCTCAAGACCATGGCCAGGATGACCAACCACTGCCAGCTGCTCTTTGTCACCGATCCGGCACAGGTCTGCAGGGAAATCACGATGGCGGCGCCCGTTCACGCCGCCGCTGTCCTGGAGCTCTCCGCCGAGCAGGTGTACCGGGAACTGGTTCCCTTTGGTCCGGCCTACCGGACGCTGTACGGCCAGCTGATCATGGGCCGGGAATGGGCCCGGGGAATGCTGCAGGCTCCGGATCTGCCCATCCCGCCACAGGATCCGCTCGGTTCGCCCTTTCCGCTGGACGGCGCCATGCATGCGGCCTGCGTGCACGGGCAGCGCCTGGTCCCGTTCGTTCCCTTTCCGGTGGGGTTCGCCGTCCGGATCATCCACAGACCGACCCTGGCCGGAGAACGGTACAGCGCCCACGTTCACCTGCAATCGCGCACTGCGGATGAACTGGTGTATGATCTGCAGATTCGGGACCTCGAAGAACAGCTCCGGGAAACGGTTGTGGGATTGCGGATGCGGGATGTGAGTGGCGGCCGGATCAGGCCGCCGGCATGGATGCAGCGTGCTCCGGACCGGGAGAACGGTCTTGCCCCTTAACGAGGGGGGGCGGGATACTGCGTGGGTGCGGCCCAGGCGAGAAACCGTTCCATGGTAATCCGGGTCAGCCAGCGGCAGAAGATCAGCGAGTAGACCGCTCCGGAAAGGTACATGCCCAGCAGAAAAACCAGATGGGAAACGCCGTAGGCCAACGGGCCGCCTATCAGGACAACCCACGGGGTCTGCAGCTTAATCGAGAGGATGCCCAGGGCGGCAATTGCCGGCCATCCGAGCAGAAAGCTGAAGCCGATGCAAAAGACACCCGCGAGAACCGCCGGAGAGGGTTTTTCCCGGAACGCGGCCAGATCGGCCCGCTGTTCAATGGCATCCCGCACAAAGGCGGTTGCCGCGAAATAGAGGATGATTTTTTTGCAGAGTCGTTGCACGTGAGGGTGTCTTGAATAATGAGATTTTTTGTTCAAGATCAAGGCATGCGAAAAAAAATACCACAGGCATATGCATACTATTCCGAGGATATTTTTCTGAGCATAACGCCGAGGTGGGGCTGAAAAGCAATTATGCTAGATGGCCTTGATTCTGTTGAACACACAATAAAAAAATACCGTAAAAAACGGCCAGGTACGGAATCGCCTTCGAATCCGGCCTCTATTGTATACCACTGAGACAAGGGAAGCAACATGGGAGCGGATCGGAACGGAATGGAGCAGCCGCCTGGCTGGGACTTTTTCGACAAGATCTACTGCATCACGCTGACCAGCCGCCCCGACCGGATGCGTGAGGCAGAGAGGCAGTTTGCCGCAGTCGGCCTGGACAGCAGCGTTGAGTTCCTCCTTGCCGAAAAGGACCATGAGAATCCGGAGCGGGGAATCTATCAATCGCATATGCTGTGCCTGCAAAGAGGGCTGGAGGCTGGCGCCCGTCATATCCTGATCTTTGAGGATGATGTGTTTTTTCGCCGATTCAGCCATCAACGGCTGCATCAGGCCTGTCTTTGCCTGCAAAACGCCGACAGGTGGAACGGGTTTTTCCTCGGCTGCATCACCAGCGGCAGTACGCGAAGCGGCCATGCTCCGCTGGCCCGGGTTGAATATCGCTGCCTGGCCCACGCCTATGCCCTCAGCCGTCCCTTTGCCGAACAGCTTGTCCGGGAGCCGTGGCGCGGCATCCCCTTTGACGGGCTGCTGCGCCGCTGTAACGGCCCTTTTTTCGCTCTGTACCCCATGTGCGCCTTCCAGGGCCTGTTCAGCAGCGATAACGGAACCGTCGTCATCGACAGGATGCGAAATCTGTTTGGCAGCCTGTCGTTCATTCAAGAATGTAACGAAATCTATCAGAACAACAAGGTACCCATCATTGCATTACATCTTCTGGTTACAGCCGTGGCCATCGCTTTTTTCACGTTTGCCCGGCAATGAACTCCTATAAAATCAATTATCTCCTCCTCTTCTTCGTTGTCGTTGCTGTCTGCGGCCTTGCCGTTGTCGGATTCAAGCGGCTGCACATTGACACGGATGTCGTCCGAACCCTGCCGGCGAACGAGCAGGTCATCGTCGATGCCCTGGAAATCTTTACCAACCACCCCATCCACGATCAGGTGGCCGTTGACATCATGATCGACCGCAACGACCCGGATATTCTGGTGGCATGCGGCACCTTTCTTCAGGACAAAATGGCGGCAAGCGGTTTGTTCGCGGAGGTCGGGCTGGGCGAGGCGGGTACGCTTATCCCGGAGCTGGCGCGAAAGGTGGTCGATGAACTGCCGCTGCTGTTTTCCCGGGAGGAACTGGAAACCAGGGTAGCCCCCCGTTTGCAGGGCAGCGCCATCCGGCAGCGGCTGGGAAACGTCATGGAGGACATGTCCGGCCTGGATGGGATTGGACAGGCTGCCTTCATCGGCGCAGATCCCCTCGGCCTCAAAGAGCTGATTCTGGCAAAACTGATCCACCTGGCGCCGTCGCCGCATGCCACCCTGTATAAAGGGAAACTCCTTTCCCAAGACGGACGCCACCTCCTGCTGACCGCGAAACCCGCGACAGCCGGGACCGATACCGCCATGGCCCGGAAGCTGTCGCAACTCTTCGCCGCCGCAGCCCAGGAACTCAGCCAACGCTATGCGCCCGAGGGCATACAGGTGACGGTCACTCCGGCCGGCGCATTCAAGGCGGCCCTGGACAATGAAGAAATCATCCGCCACGATGTCCAGCTGGCTCTGGGCCTGACGACCGTCGGCATCGCCCTGCTGCTGCTCGTCGCCTTTCCCCGGCCCCTGGTCGGTCTTCTGTCCCTGCTGCCGGCGGTGGCCGGAACCGCGACAGCGCTTTTCGTCTATTCCCTGTTTCATTCCTCCATCTCCATCATGGTTCTCGGTTTTTCCGGCGCGCTCATTTCCATTATGGATGATCACAGCATCACCTACCTGCTGTTCCTCGATCGCCCCTATGCAACCAAAGGCACGCATGCGGCCCGGGAGGTGCAGTCCGTCGGCGGGAACATGGCCCTGTTCACCACTATCAGCGCCTTTCTCGTTCTCAGCCTGAGCAATTTCCCGGTGTTTACCGAACTCGGACAGTTTACCGCCCTGGGATTTGCGTTCACCTATCTGTTCATTCACACAATCTTCCCCAAGATATTTCCGGTGATGCCCTCGGCCAGCAACCGAGCACTGCCCTTGCATACCCTGGCCCATCGCCTCTTCAACACCGGCAAACCCGGAGCAGCGGCCGCCCTTCTCCTGACCTTGGTGCTGCTGTTTTTTGCCAAGCCCGAATTCAATATCAACCTTGCCGCCATGAACACGGTCAGCGAAAAAACCCTTGCCGACGAGCGGACATTTTCCGAGACCTGGGGCGATATCGGCACGAAGGTTTACCTGATGACTACCGCCGCCTCCAGAGCGGCCCTGCAGGAACAGAACGACCGCCTGCTGCTGCAGATGGAAAAGGATATGGAAACAGGCCGCATTGCTTCGGTCTTTGTACCATCCATGCTGTTCCCGGGCCCGGAGCGAAGCCGGCAGAACCTGGCCGACTGGCGGGCTTTCTGGACTGCGGAACGGGTGGCGCAACTGCAACACGAGCTGATCCGCGAGGGGGTCGCCCTTGGTTTCACCGCTGATGCCTTTGACGCTTTTTTTGCCCTGCTGCATCCTGCCCACACCATGGAGTCACCAGCCCTGACCGCCCGCTACAGCAATCTGCTGGGGATCTCGGCCAAAAAGAACGGAGAACTGGTCCAGTTCATCACCATTACTCCGGGAACGGCGTACGATGCCTCCGATTTCCATGCAACCTACGGCCAGGATCATACCTTTTTCGATGCCGCCTATTTTTCCGCCCGACTGGGCGACATTCTCTTTTCCACTTTTGCCACAGTGCTCAGTATCATTGTGGTGATGGTGACCCTGCTGCTGTTTTTTCAGTACCTCAACTGGCGCCTGACCCTGATCACCCTGCTGCCCCTTGTTTTTGCTTTTATCTGCACCCTGGGAACCCTGAACCTCATAGGGCATCCCCTTGACATCCCCGGCCTCATGCTGTCCGTGGTCATCTTCGGCATGGGCGTGGACTATGCCATCTACACGGTCTGCGGCTGTCAATGGTACGGCACAACCAACCATCCCTCCCACCTGCTGGTGCGCAGCGCGATTCTCATGGCGGCGGCCTCGACCTTCATCGGGTTCGGTGTCCTGTGCTTTGCCCAGCACTCCACGCTGCGCAGCGTGGGGATCACCTCGCTGTGCGGCATCGGGTATTCCCTGCTGGGCACCTTTCTCCTGCTGCCGCCGTTGCTGGAGGCCTACTTCCGTCAGGGAGATGCCCAGGAAAGCAGCGGGACCCTGGAACAGCGTATCCGGCACCGGTATCGCCTGCTGGAGGCCTACCCCCGGATGTTCGCCCGTTTCAAGCTCAAGCTCGATCCGTTGTTCAGCGAACTGCCACGGATGCTGCAGGAGCAAAACAATATCAGGACGATTCTCGACATCGGCTGCGGATACGGCGTGCCGGCATGCTGGTGCCTGGAATACCTGCCGGGAGCCCAGGTCATCGGGATGGATCCTGCCCCGAACCGCGTCAGAGTTGCGGGACGGGCGGTGGGCGAACGGGGCACGATAACCGTGGGCGCGGCTCCGGAGGTACCCGATGTTCCGTGCCCGATCGATGTCATTTTCCTCCTGGATATGTCGCATTACCTCGATGACCGCCAACTGGCGGCCACCCTTGCTCGCTGTCTCCGCCTGCTTGCCCCCGGCGGTCTTCTGATTATGCGGTTCGTCATCCGCCCGCCGGGTACCCGTACGCTTTCCTGGTATGTGGAGGATGTTCGCGCCAGGCTCTCGGGCATGCAGCCGTGGTATCGCACCGCTGCAGACCTGACCCGGCTGATGACCGAGTGCGGTTTTATGGACCTCAAGCCGTCCGCGGCGATCAACAGCGAACTGTTCTGGATAACAGGCAGGGCTGCCGGAGCAGAAGAGCGATGAGCTGCTGCAGAGGCCGGCATGGCTATAGTTTTGGCGAAAAAACCGGGGGGGTCGCCTTGCTGCTCGCGCTTCTGCTCGGGTACTGCACCACCCCGCAAGCTGCCGCCATTCCTCTGTTCCTCTTCCTGCTGGCCTGCCTGGGAGCGCCGTTTTTCCCCCAGGTCTCTTTTTTCCTTCCGGTGATCAGCCGCGGCAAGCCGGATGCCGAAGGGATCGCCCTCACCTTTGACGATGGCCCCTTTCCCGCATCCACCCCCGTGCTGCTTGCACTTCTGGCCAAGTATCAGCTGCAGGCGACCTTCTTTGTGACCGGGGAACATGCGGCGGCCCATCCGGATCTGATTGCGGCCATGCTTGCCCAGGGACATACCATCGGCAACCACTCCTATCGCCATGACCACCTGCTCATGCTGCGAAGCTGCAGGACCCTGTACAAAGATATCCAGGCAACGCAGGAAGTCCTCGGCACGGCAGGCATCCGCCCGCTGGTGTTTCGGCCGCCGGTCGGCATTACCAGTCCCCGGCTCCGGCCGGTCCTGGCCTCCCTGGGGCTGCAGGCCGTTACCTTCAGTTGCCGGACGTTTGACAGAGGGAACAGGGATGTCCGCAATCTGGCGGCCAGGGTGCTCAAGCGGCTGCGTCCTGGCGACATCCTCCTCCTCCATGAAAACCCGCCTTTGGACGAAACAACGAAAGCCTACTGGTACACGCAACTCGATCGCCTCTTTGCGACCCTGCACCAAGCGTATCGCGTCGTACCGCTGGCAGCGCTCATCGGCCGGCCGATCATGCGATCACTTGAAAAACAACCGGACTGACCCTCAGAAACCTGCTATATTCCCTCTTCGACCTTCCTGCCGCACCGGTACGGTTGCAACTCCCAGCGTAACGCATGTTGGACGGGGACCAGAGGGCCCCATGGTCCCGATCACGCAGTGCAACGGGAATCGGGAAGGGTTGCCGCACATAATTAAAAAAAAGCATGCCCGGCGTGCCGTGGTACGACATCTGGGCACTGCTGCACAACCTATTGCAGGTTGCACGGTTAGAACCATGACGATGACCAATTCTCACAACAAAGGATATGAAATGGATAAATTCTTCCCCGCGATACTGTGTATCCTTGCTGTCGTTTGCGCAGGCGCCCTGAGCGGGTGCACCACCGCAGTACCGTACGCCATCAGTGCGGCCAAAATAGTTACCGATGGCGGACTGGCTGCTGCAAATCATGCAGCGACCCCCACCACCGCTGGGCAAGCATCTGCGAGTGCAGCAGCCAACAGTGAAATACAAGAAAAAAAGGAGGCGCAACGCCCGTATCAACTCGTTGAGCAAAAAAAATACGACGAGGCACTGCCGCTCCTCCGCGAACGAGCCGACAAAAATGATGCTCAAGCGCAAGAACAGATGGCAATGCTCTATTTTGAAGGAAAAGGAGTACCGGAAGATTCTACAAAGGCGGCCGAGTGGATGCAGAAGGCAGCCGAACTGGGACGGCCTGAGTCGCAGTATCTGCTGGCGTGGTTCTATTACAGAGGTACAGGTGTTCCCAGAGACTACGAGAAAGCGCTCCTCTGGGTACAACGGGCGTTAGCAAAGGGGGATTCGAACGCTACCAACCTGCTTGGCCTCATGTACCGAACAGGTCGAGGCGTCCCCAAAGACTACACCAAGGCCCTGGAGTTATTCTACAAGGCGGATAAAGAGGGCAATATTTATGCGCCTGCCAATATTGCCTATATGTACAAAAATGGCCAGGGAGTGTCCCAGGATTATCAGCAGGCTATCAATTGGTACTCGAAAGCCGCGGAAAAGGGCAATGTCAGCGGCTGGATCCATCTGGCGTATCTCTATGCCACCTGCCAGGACATGCAGCATGTCGATGGACGCAGGGCCGTTTCCTATGCGCTGCAAGCCACCCAGAAAGATCCGAATCATTTTGCCAGCTGGGCGGTGCTCGCCGCTGCCTATGCGCGGAATAATGAATTTGACAAGGCCATCGAGACGGCAACAAAAGCTGACGCCATGCTCCAGGCCGATACCAAACTCGATGCAGCAGAAAAGCAAGATGCCCTCTCAAGGGCAGAACTACGGCTGGCATCGTACAGAGAGGGGAGAGCGTATACCGAGGTCAACGATGCGGATGAAGAAAACTGAAGGGTATCTTGAATAATTAGATTTTTCGTTCAAGATCAAGGCATGCGAGAAAAAATACCACAGGCATATGCATAATATTCCGAGGATATTTTCTTGAGCATAACGAGGTAAGCGTAGACTCCGGGAGATTGGGCTAAAAATCAATTATGCAAGATGGCCTGAAATCGTTGAGCCTGTTGCCGCTGCAAGCCCAATCCTCTGCTCTGCACAACACCCGGTCAGGGAGGGGGCAAAGGGCCTGCTGCCCGACGCAGGGTCGCCAAAAAACGCGAGCGCAGTTTTTCGCTCAGCAGGGCCCGCTTGACCGGGGAAAGCTTCAAGAACCCTCCGACCAGGCCGCGCATGAATTCCTGGGTCCGGCTTTCGGGATTATCAAAGAGAAACGTCTGCAAGGTATCCCGTTCCAGTGCCTGGAGCATGACCCGCTCGAAACTGTCCTCGGGATGGAAGACCTTTTGCGGTCGCTGCTGCAGTTTCAAGGCCCCGGTCGGGCACTTGAGGGCGCAGACGCCGCAGCCCAAACAGATGGAGCCTACCCGCGCAACCGTTTGCAATGTCCGGGATTCGCTTGCGGACGTTCGTGCTTCCAGTTGTATGGCATCTACCGGACAGGCCTTGGCGCACAAGCCGCAACCGGTGCACAAGGTCTGGTTTACCTCCGCTACATAGCTCGAGGTGACCAGAATGCCCGTATAGCCGGTTTCGCGCACGCCCTGCAGCAGATTGCAGCAGCATCCGCAGCAGTGGCAGATGAAGCCTGCATCGCGGCGCACATTGTCCGTGGACAGGGTCAGGCCCGTATCTCGAGAGCGTGCCAGGATGTCGCGCATTTCTTCCTTGTCTATGGCTTTGGCAAAGCCGTTTCGGATCAGAAAGCGGGCTCCGGTTCCCATGGACGTGCAGGTTTCCATGGGCGTGCGGCACGGTGCATGCCCCAGATGATGTTTTTCGTGGCGGCAGGAACACAGCCCAAGCGAAAATTCGGTGTGCGCCTCAATGAGCGCTGAGGCCTTTTCATAATCCAAAATTTCCACATGGTCGCCCAGGGTTTCCTCGTGGGGCAGAGCGCGCATGATAGAGACCTGCTGGCCGTCGCCGAAATTAGCCGCTAAAAAATCCTTCTCCCCAAACATGTAGGCCTGAAAAAGTTCGGCCCAGCGCGCCCGGGGCAGATCCGGTCCGGTGCGCATCATGGTGAATTCGAAAAAACCGATGACAATAGGGCTGACCAGGTATTGGTATTCCGTGCCGTTCCAGATGTCGAGCACCAGACCTTTGGCGCA
>JBFJXW010000141.1:0-10124 GCA_041622895.1 Desulfobulbus sp.
CCACCGGTTCGGCGGCCGGAACGGGATACAGTCCGCTGAGGTACGATCTCAGTAAACGCAAGGATCCGCTGTCTCCAAGCTCTTGAATCTCGCGTAACAGCACTGGCGCAGGAAGGCGGTGTGGCCGTGCCGATTTGACCCGTCCCTTCAGGTATCCTGCATACGGATCAAGCTTGCCCGGACGTTTGGGCCGGGGGCCGTAATGCGGTCCGTCTATTTCTATGGTCCGCAAATACTTCCGTACCGTATTCCGGGAGATCCCCATCATGCGGGATATTTCTCGGATTCCTTTCCCCTGCTTACTCAGTATCAAAATTTCCATATACTCTTCCTTTTTCTTCATGCCGACCTCCTTGGTCGGCAATAGTACTGGAAGAGTGGGTCAGTTTTCACCTGCCGCTATGGGTCAATTTTACTTTGCCACTAACAATGATGGGCACACCCTGGCCAGGGCAATTGAGCAGGTGGAGCGGATTACCGGCGGTACGGTTCAACGCAGCTTCGTTGACCGGGGCTACCGTGGCCACAAGGTCAAAGATCCCCAGGTGTTGATCTTAACGGCGCAACTTTTAAAACGGCCGAAAAAATAGCACGACTGGTTCAAAATTGATCCCAATACGAGTGTCAAAGAGATGGGTGCACAGATCAGGCTGTAAAGGCTGAGCTACGCTGTCGGGTACTGACCCGTTAATAACAAAAAGGGTCTTGTGGGGAACAAGGTGGTACGGGACTACATGGACTATCCCGGTACCTGCAAATGGCGTGAGTGTATCGCTGCCTGTGCAAAGGTGTAACTTGGTTGCGGATAGGCGCCCCTTGCCGCCGCACTAAGCATCGATGGTTGCACTCGAAAAGATGCAACAGGATGATAAAAGGCTATTTCATCACGGTAGAGGTTCGGTTTCCGATCCACCTGCGCTGGTGGGGATTTGTTGAAGTCAGGTGTGGCTAGCGGTTTGAACTAGAAGTGTACTGCGGCTGTGTGATGGTGATCCACATAAGCAGCGATACCGGCGGCAATCTGCTCGGCTATTTTATGCAAATATAATTCGTCTTGCAGAAGTTTAGCCTCTTGCGGGTTGGTGATGAATGAAATTTCCGCTAAAATTGCAGGCATTTCAGCGCCTATCAGTACATAGAAAGGTGCCTGCTTCACTCCGAGATCATTCGTTTTGTATTTCTGCTTCAATCCGGAAACAAGGTTTGTTTGCACAAACTGGGCAAGACGAGACGACTCATCAATTTTGGAGTTTTTCATCAAGTTTGATAAAATATCCTGTAATTCATTGATGTTATGCGATGAGGTCGCATTCTCGAGAGCCGCTACTCGCATGGCATCGGCATCTGTGGCTAGATTGAGGAAATAGGTTTCTATGCCGCCAATAGTTTTGTCTGGATGGGCGTTAACATGTATGGACACAAATAGATCGCTATTCTGGGTGTTTGCAATAGCTGTTCGTTCTTCCAAGGGAATAAAAACATCATTGGAGCGGGTCAATGCGATATCGTAGTGATAGGTATCTTTGAGAACCTTTGCAATTTTTTTAGAAATTTTTAGTACAATATCTTTTTCTTTTAAACCATAGGCCATTGCTCCGGGATCCTTGCCACCGTGACCTGGATCAATGACAATTTTTTGAATCCGCAACCCTAGCTGTTGTGCCAATGATATTTTATTTTTGCTGATCTTTCCAGTAGACCAATCTCCATTTGGGGTCCGTTTTTTCTGATCCTCAAGATGGATTATCGCCATTTCCATATCTTTTGGTGTCGTGGGAGACCGTTCTTTTATTTTAGCCGCTGCAGGAATCGCCTCTTGGGTAGGAGTGGCCGTGCCGGCAATTTTAAGTTTCTGCGGGTTGCCGTGGACATCGATAATGACTCTAAAAGGGTCATTCAAACTAAAAATATTGTATTCCGAGAGCGATTCGATATCGAGCACAACACGGACGGTATCATTACTGAACTGGCCGGAGCGAACCTGTTTTAACAAGCCATCTTGTATCTGGACAGGATTGGTATACCGAGAGGAGATAGAGCTCGATGAGAAATCAACATAGACCCTTCGAGGCTGGTTGCCATCTTTTTCCAGCAAACTGGAGGTGAATTGAACGGGGGAAGAAGCCTGGATGACAATGCGTGTGTAGTCTGTTGATGACCAGTATTTGACGGGTAAAATGTGAGCAAGTGTTTGTGGCACTTCTGCTTTGGAGGCAATGTCGGAAAGAAGTGCAGGCGGCTTGTTTTTCGTTTGTTCTTTGAGACGATCTAGAGCCAAATCGTAATGATCACTTTTGGGATAGACCGTCACGATTTTTTCTAACAACCCTATAGCCTGTTGTTCCTTGCCGTTCTCAAGCAATGAACCTACGGCTGCATTAAATAATGCATCATCGGCAAGTGAATGCCCGGGATAGAGTTCTGCAACCTCAAGATATTGTTCAATAGCCTGCTCAAGATCAATGGGAATTTTAAAACGGTCATACATCCGACGATACATCTTGGCCGACAGAAAGAGACTTGGAGGTCCTAGTCTTTCAGATTTTTGTGCTACATGAATTCTGCGAAAATTTCTCGCGCCATCAAGCCAATTGCTCCGATCTTTAGCTTGCTGTGAATCGTGCTCGAGTTGTGTAAGGTATTTTTTTGCAGTTTGGAACTGTTGTTCAAAGGTCTGGCTGCTTAATGGAGTGATGGAAGAAAGGGGTAACTCCTCTGCAGACGATGCGTGTGTAAAGAGGTAGACAAATGCGAATACAATCGTCAGCAGCCAAAAAAACAGCAAACCATGCCTGTTTTGAAAGCGTGTAAGAGATGGAGGGTGCAATGCTACCATGGAGGCGTAAAAATAATAAAAGTGGATCGGTTGACGGCACCGTTATTCGCGATAAAAAACAAACCGATAGTCAAGACATCTTTAAGACTGAAATGACTATAACGCATTCTTGATAATAGGTAAAAGAAATTGTACTTTCCCGAGGTTCGGGAGTGAAAATTATTGAAATTCACTAATGATTAAGTGGTTAAGTGATTTAAAAATTTTTACTCGAGTAGGATGGTACGAAGATGAAACCTAAAAAAAGTGATCTATACGGATTATTTGTAAGACGGTTATCAAGTTTTTTCAATAAGGCTGACAGCTTGATAGAGAATGTCAAGTGCTTGCTTTGGTGTCATTTCATCAAGGTGAATGTTCGTGAGCAGTTTGATTAAGGGGGATGCAGGGGGGGCGAAAAGCGGTAATTGACATGAACTGGATTTTTTCACTTTTTTTCCGGCAGCGATCTTTGGTTGTCCCTGCAAGTTAAATTCTCCCTGTTCGATATTTTTAAGAATATCATACGCGCGGGAGATTACATGATCAGGAACACCGGCAAGTGAGGCTACCTGGATGCCATAGCTGCGATTGGTCGCACCTTTAACTAATTTATGAAGAAAAATAATGGAGTCGTTCCATTCTTTGACTGCAATAGAATAATTTTGAACCGTTTCGCAGGTTGCCGCAAGATCGGTCAGTTCATGGTAGTGAGTGGCGAACAGCGTTTTGATACCGACAGAATTTTTTTGTGCTAATTCTTCGGCGACGGCCCAAGCTATGGCCATACCGTCATACGTTGAGGTACCTCTTCCGATTTCATCAAGGATGACCAGGCTATTTTCAGTGGCATTGTTCAAGATATTTGCCGTTTCATTCATTTCAACCATAAAGGTCGACTGACCGCGACGTAAATCATCCATGGCTCCAACCCTGGTGAAAATGCGGTCGACGATGCAGATGTCGGCATGATCAGCCGGAACAAAACTGCCGAGATGCGCCATGAGGACTATAAGCGCGGTTTGGCGAAGAACAGTTGACTTTCCTGCCATATTGGGTCCGGTAATAATAAGCAGTTCATTCTTGTTCTGGTCTAAATGAATGTCGTTGGGGACGAATCTCCCCGGTTCGAGCGCCCGTTCAATGACGGGGTGTCTTCCTTCGGTAATGGTGATGTTCGTGGTGGCATTGATGCTTGGTCGGCAGTAGCGGTACCGGCCGGCAATTTCGGCGAAACAAGCAAGAATATCGATCTGCGCCAACTGACTGGCGGTTGTTAGTAGGCGTTGGTTTTGGACGGCAAGTTGTTCGCGGACGTCGAGAAAAAGCGAATATTCCAGCTCCAATCGTCGTTCTTGAGCGGTGGTGATAGAATCTTCTAGTTCCTTCAATTCCGGGGTGATGAAACGTTCGGCATTGACCAGCGTTTGTTTGCGAATGAAGTAATCGGGAACTTCAAGAGATTGGCTGCGGGTCACCTCAAAAAAATAGCCGAAAACCTTATTGTAACCGGTTTTTAGTTTGGCTATGCCGGAACGCTGACGTTCTTGGTTTTCAAGGTCGAGGATCATTTGTTTACCATCCCGTAACAGCCGGATGAGGTGATCGAGTTCGGGATGAAATCCTTCCCGAATCAATCCGCCTTCACGCAGGGTGATGGGTGCGTCATCGCGAATGGCATTGTCAATAAGAACGTGCAAATCGGCCAGTGTATCGAATTTTCCTGCCATGGTCTGCAGTAATGTTGACGAACACTGCGTCAGCAAGTGGTGGAGCGATGGTAGTTGTGCAAGGGATGATTTAATGGCACTCATGTCCCGGGCGTTGCCATGACCCAATACCAGGCGGCTGCACAACCGTTCAATATCGTAAACAGCATCCAGTTGGAGGCGGATGTTCTTCCTGATTTCGGTGTTGCTGTTCAGTTCATCAACGCTGTCGAGCCTTGCTTGAATCTCTGCATGATCCTGCAGGGGGAAAAGGAGCCATCTTCGCAGCAGGCGTGCGCCCATGGGCGTAGCCGTCTTGTCAAGAACGGCTAATAGGGAGCCGTCTCGTTGGCCGCCAATGAGGGTTTCCGTCAGTTCTAGGTTGCGGCGGGATGCATCATCTATGATAAGGTAGCCGCTATCAGTTAGGGGGCTGATCTGTTTGATGTGGGAAAGTTCAGATTTTTGCGTTTCCCGCAGGTAGAGTAACAGTGCTCCGGCGGCATTAATTGCCGCAGTGTACGCTTCGCAACCGAAACCAGCTAGGTTGGTGGTATGGAAATGTTCAGTCAAGACAGTTATTGCGGTCGTCGTTTCGAAATGAAAATCAGGACGAGTGGTGATACAGAGGTGTCCCAGTTGGGTTGTCAGCAGGTTGGTCAGATTGGAAAACTGTTCGGCGTCGGATTGAGGCAACAGCAGTTCTGCGGGTTGCAGGCGGGTGAATTCATCAACCAGGGACGCTGTATCTTTCGGAGCATAGAGTACTTCACTGACTTGAAAACGGCCTGTGGACACATCAACAAAGGCTAATCCTGCGAGATACTCCTTGGCAGATTTTCGATTGATGAAAAGGGCGCAGACGTAACAGTCTGATTTTTCATCGAGTAACTGGTCATCGGTCGTGACACCTGGTGTTACTACGCGAACAACGTCACGTTTAACAATGCCCTTGGCCTCTTTAGGGTTCTCAACCTGTTCGCAGATGGCAACACGGTGACCGGCTTTGATCATCTTCCCCAGATATCCCGTCACTGCATGGTAGGGTATGCCGCACATCGGTATTTTATTGGCATCATCCTTATGGCTACGGGAGGTAAGGGTGATGTTGAGAACCTTTGCGGCGATGATGGCATCATCAAAGAACATCTCATAGAAATCACCCATCCGGTAAAATAGAATCGTACCAGGATATTGTTCTTTGATCTCCAGGTACTGCTGCAACATGGGGGTGATTTTTGGTGCAGTGCTCATGGGGCAGGGTGGGGGATGAGTTTACCGAACATCGGGCTTAACAGATCAAACGTCTGTTCGATATGCTGGGGAATGGTTCTGATTTCTGCGCAGACCGTTATGAAATTGTGGTCACCCTCCCATCGTGGAACGAGATGGAAGTGAAGGTGGTCAGCGATTCCGGCACCGGCGGTTTTTCCGAGGTTCAGTCCAATATTAATACCGTCGGGATGAAGTTGCTGGCGGAGGATGGTGCAACAGGATGCCAACATCTCCATGAGGTGCAGATTTTCATCGCTGTCCAGTTCTTCGAGCTCAGCAAGATGGCGCCTGGGGGCAAGGAGCAGGTGGCCATTGGCGTAAGGGAAACGATTGAGCAGAACAACCGTCCACTTATCGCGAAAAAGCAGCAAATAGGCCTTGTCTGCACTGCTTGTCCCTGGTGGTTCGAAAAGGCATCCGGTAATTTTTGGTGCGGAGCCAAGAACATGCTCCATTCGCCAGGGTGTCCAGAGGGTTTTCATAATTCTGGGGGAATTTCAAAAATTCGAGCCCGAAGTTTGTCGTCAGCTTCGAGGATAGCATAGGTGCCAGGGGCGCCATAGCGACCGGTCGCTTGAAAACTTCCCGGATTGAGAAACAAGACATCTCCATGATAATGGCAGGCCGGTCTATGGGTATGACCGTAAATCATACAGTCAGCTTCAGGAAAAAGATCCCAGAGAGCGGTTTCGATATCATTGCCTAACCGTGCGCCATGGGTGAGGCCGATGGTGAATCCGTTGAGAGTGAACATGCGCTGTTCCGGATAGGTCATTTGGGTCTGGCTGTTGCACATATTGCCATGCACTGCATAGATGATTTTATCGCTGAATATTTCCAGTATCGATAAATCGGTGATATCACCCGCGTGAATGATGAGGTCACAGGTGGCAAAGCATTGCTTGACCTGTTTTTTGAAACGGCTATCCGGTCGAATCAGGTGCGTGTCAGAAAGCACCCCGGCTTTGAGTAACATAATTGGCATACTGGGGTATAGTTTATAAAAACATCAGTGTATAAAAAATATTGTTGTAAAACAATAGAAGACCGAGGCCATGATTCATAAAATTGCGGCGAGTGCAGGAAGCTGTTGCAAAAAAAAGGGTCTTGACGTAACATGCCTCTCTTCAAATTTACCAATAAATAATGAGTTAAGGACGAATCTATGTATACAGCTTCAGATCTACGGAAAGGGCTGAAAATTCAGATTGATGGTGAACCGTATATTGTCACTGAGTTTGATTTTTCGAAACCAGGGAAAGGGCAAGCCCTCTACAGGACCAAGATGCGCAACATGATAACTGGGGTTCAGTTCACCCAAACTTATCGATCTAACGATAAATTTGAACGTCCAAACCTGGAAGAACGGAATATGCAGTTTCTGTACGCCCAAGATGAGGAATACCATTTCATGGACACTGTTTCTTATGAGCAGATTTTTTTGACGAAGGAGCAGTTGGGGGACAATCTAAATTTTCTTGTCGATAACATGGAAGTGCAGGTGTTGTTTTTTGGTGAACGGCCCATTGACATTACGCTGCCCACTTTTGTCAATCTAGAGGTTACCGTTGCCGAGCCTTGGGCCAAAGGGGATACATCGGGCACCGACACCAAACCGGTGACCGTACAAACCGGTTTCCAGCTCCAAGTTCCTCCTTTTGTTAATCAGGGTGACAAAATCCAAATAGACACCCGAACGGGCTCCTATATCACCCGTGTCAAAGAATAGGAAGAATGCTATCCGTCCATGGCCTGCAACAGCGATCAGACCTGTTGCAGGCGATTCGCTCGTTTTTTATTGAACGAGCTTATATTGAAGTTGATACTCCTCATCGACTTCCGGTTTTAATTCCGGAGTCAAATCTCATTCCCTTTACCAGTGAAAGCTGGTTCTTGCAAACCTCTCCCGAACTGTGCATGAAAAGGCTCTTAGCTAGGGGCTGCACTCAAATTTTTCAGATTTGCCATTGCTTTCGCAAGGAGGAAAACGGACGGTTCCATCAGTCGGAATTTTCCATGCTGGAATGGTATCACAAAGATTGGAATTATTTTGACCTGATGCAGGAATGTGAGGACTTGGTTGTTGCATTATGCCAACGATTTCCTGGCATGCTGCCGCTCGATGCCGATGGAATGCTTAACTGGGCGGGAGAGCGAATCTCCCTAGCTCCTCCTTGGGATCGTCTGAGCGTAGCAGAGGCTTTTCAACGATATGCCGAAACTGAGCTTGATGAAGTGCTGGCAAAAGGAAGCTTTGATGAAGTGCTTGTGACAGCTGTTGAGCCGCATCTAGGTCGTAGCCGGCCGGTTTTTTTGTATGATTATCCGATCGAATTGGGATCTCTTGCTCGTTGCAGTCAGAAAAATAATCGGGTAGCCGAACGTTTTGAACTGTATATAGGGGGCGTGGAGTTGGCAAATGGTTTTTCCGAGCTGGTCGATCCTCAAGAACAAAGACGAAGGTTTCGTCATGAAATTAAAACGTTACGTAGCGAGGGGAGAGAGGCTGTCATGCCGGAGAAATTTCTTGCCGATCTCTCTAAGGTCGGAGAAACTGCAGGGATAGCTCTTGGCCTGGATAGATTGTTCATGCTGCTCATGGGCGGGATCGATATTGCAGCAGCCATCCCGTTTATTTTTGAGGAATTGTAGCAGACTTATTTGTTTTTTTTGTTTTAATCATATACCATGCCATTCAGTACTAAAGTCTTGCTGAATTTCTCCTGGGACACTGATCAATTCTCTTTTTGGCAACAAGAGGGCCGTGAGTTGACCACCATATACGGCACCGGTGTCTATGCCGATTTTACTAGGGGTCAACAGCGGATCTTTAAACACGGTATGGCCGAAAACAACCGGTTTGTCGAACTCGAAGGTGGATTGTATAAAATGTTCCCTTGCCCAGAGGCACCAGTGAGAAGTTTGTTGGCTGAGGTGTCGGCCCGGTTCTAGGCCGGCGTGAACATAAATGGCGTGCTGATCCTCCCAAAGGAGAGGCAGGCTATTAAAGAAGGAAATATGTTCAGGGGGGACAATCTCGGCTATTTTGGGGCGATTCATCGACGCAGTGAGACCATAACTGGCAAGAGTTTGTTGCCCACCCACCTGAAGAAAAAGAGTGCTGTCCAGCCCCTTCAAATACTGCAGAAAAAGAAAGTCGTGATTCCCCATAAGAGCAATCACCCGTCGATCCGTTCTCTGCAGGGCCAGAATAATGGCCACCACTTCTTTGGCGTTTGGACCCCGGTCAACATAATCGCCGAGAAAAACAAAGGTGTCTGCCCGGTGGAGCACCTTGTGCAGTAATTGCGTGAGGGAAGAAGAGCATCCATGGATATCTCCGATCACACAGGTCGTTGAATTTATTGCATGCATGGATAATACAAGAATAATTTTAATGTTGAAATTTGAGGATCATGGACATCAAACAACGGCAGCTGATTAAAAAATATGTCGACATTGTTCTCAATAAATGGTGGCTGATTGCCGCCAGCTTGCTGGTCACTGTTACCTTGGGTTTAGTCTATTATCTTTCTCTTCCTAAACAGTACGAGAGCAAGGCTATTCTCAGTTACGAACAGCAACAGATCAATCCGGCACGGATGGATCCTGAACAAGGCAGGAACAGGCTGCGGGAATCGCTGGCGACTTTAAAGGAATTGGTAATCAGTCGCAACAGTCTTGAAAAGGTCATGACCCAGTTTTCTCTGTATGAAGAAGCTCGAAAACGACTTCCGATTGAAGATGTTATTGAGTCCATGCGTAAGAATATTAAAATTACTCCTTCGGATCAGGGTGATATCTTCAGTGTTTCTTTTCAAGGAAGTGACCCACAAAAGGTCATGAAGGTTACCAATGCCCTGGCATCGCTTTTTATCGAAGAAAATCTCAAATACCGGGAAGAGCGGGCAACCGAGATCAGCAATTACACCGAGAGCGAATTAGCCAATGCTAAAAAAGTACTCGATGAAAAAGAAAAGGTGATGCGTGACTATAAGCTGCAAAATTATAATGAAATGCCTGAGCAGCGGGCAGGAAACCTTGCCAGCCTCCAGGCCCTTATGGCGCAAAATCAGGGCATACAGGTGTCTATTCAGGACCTCGAGCGGACTAAGGCGCTTGTTCAGGAACAGGTAGTTCTGCAACAACGCTTGGCTGCAGCACAAAATATGAACAATGCTTTGCCCGGATCAGGGAACGCGTTGGCCCGTCAACCCGAGACTGATGCCGAACGGCTGCAGCGATTACGATATCATCTCAACATTCTGCAGGCCAAGAAATATACCGAAAAGCATCCGGAAATGCGGCGAACCAAACAACTGATC
>JBFJXW010000142.1:0-10077 GCA_041622895.1 Desulfobulbus sp.
GAGCAAAAGCTCATTGATCCACTCTGAGACGAAATTACAGCGCGATACCGTATTTTTATGGTGCCTCGTTGCTATGAACTGCTAGCACACCTTTTGGGTCACAACGTGCTGCTGACATTTTGATCGCCAATACCTTTGGCCTGTCTCCAGGGGTATTCCGAGTATCTTGGTTGCCTTGATGGTCTCCTGTATAGTCCTCATCTGCACGTGTATATGTTCGGACAGGTTTTCTCGTTGCTGACGGCATGAATTTGGTCCTTATTATTGTTTCACTATCGATCAGGTAACAGGGATCGAAGCGTAATCGGGGTATGGTGCTGGGTGCGTTGTACTGTGCTGACAACACCTATGCGATCAATGAAAAAAGAAAGGTTGTCACGGTGTGCCCTGTGCGGGGAAGGTAGCGATCGGGAACCAGTCGTTCTCATTTCTTTTTTCAAGGGTGGCCCTGCAGAAAATTCTGGCCCGGATGGGTGAACATGCCGCCAGCTTCCGCTAAGCGCCTTCTCTCCTCAAATTGTAGATCCCGCACATTGTTTCTCCGCTTTTCTCCTGCTATGATGCGTTGAACACCGTTTAGAGTTCTTAGCCCATGCCGCACCCTGCGAGCCGGGCGTTCTCTCCACCCGCCAGGCAATACCCACAGAAAAGGTGCCGCATGATGATTCGTTGTCCGAAATGTTCCCACCAGCAGGCCAACCGGGAGGAATGTGAAGCCTGCGGTCTGCTCTTTGCAAAATACGCACAGGTCCGGAAACGGCAGAAAGGACAGGCAAAAGCCCAAAAAGAGCAGCCGGCCAAGAGTTCCGGGACCGTCTCCAAAATCGTTTCGGCCTGTGTTCTCATCGGGCTGACCGCCTCGCTGACCTATTACGTGGTTCGCGGCAATACTGACCGTGCAACAATGAGTAACCCCACTCCGCCCTTGGTCGAGCAAACCACGAGTCCGCAGACCGCAACCGCTCCAACCCCGGCATCGGTAACCGATCGTCCCGCTCAGTCAGCGATGACCACGGGTAACCCCATCGAGTATGCCCGAAACGGTACCGTTGCGATTGAAACGCCTTGGGGGAAGGGATCCGGTTTTTTCCTTGCCGATACCTATGTGGTTACCAACAAGCATGTGGTGGAATTCGACACCCGGCAACGGGATGAAGTCCGTCACAAGGTGGAAACCGGCCGTAAGCTGATAACGCTGGAGCAGGAAAAAATTGCCGAATTGCGCAACCGGATGCACCTGCAACCCAATGGGCCGACACGGCAGCAAATGGCAATCATTCTCCAGGAGATGGAAAAGCAGCTGGCACGGGCGCTGCCTGCCCAGGAAGAGATGGAAAAACGGTTGCACAAATTGGAGCAGCCGATGTTCGGTTCAGAGATTAGGATTTTTCTTGCCGACGGACGGGAACATTCCGCCCAGGTTTCGTTGGTCAGTTCAGCGCGCGACCTGGCCCTGCTCACCGTCTATGCGAACCAGCCGACGGTTCTGCTGCCCGCCCCCCGCAACAGTGCTCTCCGTCAGGGGGATAAGGTGTTTACCGTGGGCAACCCAGTGGGCTTGCGCAACACCGTAACCGCCGGTATTTTTTCCGGTTACCGGCAGCACAAGAATAGCACCGGGGTGTTGCTGCAGACCGATGCGCCAATCAATCCCGGCAACAGCGGCGGCCCGCTGATCGATGAGCGCGGCTATGTCCTTGGCGTCAACACCATGATCATTCAGGGGACCGAAGGTATTGGCTTTGCCATTCCCATCCAGGATGTTTTTGAGGAGTTCGGCTCGACGCTGCACCGGGGACTGTGAGCATATGACGCTGCTTTCCCTCGGTAGAAACCGGTGCAACAACTTGCTACATTCAAGCAGTTTGCTCCTTGATTCGGTTCCGGACCTCGCCGCCCGGTTCAGCGGCAATGGTTTCTCTTTTCTCCGGTTGTCCTTTTTTCAAGAAAGCGATCGTTCGGGAGGGCAGAAATCCTGGAAATGTTACCTTGGATTTGTATTCTCGTTCCTACGCTCCTGCCGCGAGGTCGATCAGTCGTTGTAAGGGGTCGTTGGTATAGGTCCGTGCTTTTGCAGACCGTCGGGGCTTTGCGGTGGTTGCGGACTTTTCCGGCCCCCGTTATTCTTTGCTCATGGGCAGTCGTTCTGCTTACACGTGTTGTATGACCATGCCGAGAAATTCTTTGAGTCGTTCATTTTTCGGGTTGGTGAAAAATTCAACCGGCGGCCCCTGTTCCTGGATCCTGCCTTGGTCAATAAAGAGCACCCGATCCGCCACTTCCCTGGCAAAGCCCATTTCATGCGTGACCACAACCATGGTCATACCTTCCTGTGCAAGCCGTTTCATAACCTCGAGTACTTCACCGACCAGTTCAGGGTCAAGCGCGGAGGTCGGCTCGTCAAAGAGGATCACTTTGGGTTGCAGTGCCAAGGCACGGGCTATGGCAACCCGCTGTTTCTGACCACCGGAAAGCTGGTCCGGGTAGCTTGCTGCTTTGTCGGCCAAACCGACTTTTTGCAGCAGATCCCTGCCAAGGCGATCTGCATCCGCTTTCGGCATGGATCTGACCTTAAGGGGACCCAACGTCACGTTTGCCAAAACCGTCATGTGCGGGAAAAGATTGAACTGCTGGAAGACCATGCCTGCTTCCGTCCGAATCATATTGATATCGGTTTCTTTGGCCATAATATCATGGCCGTCCACAATAATCTGACCCGAAGTCGGTACCTCCAGGCGGTTGATGCAGCGCAGCACCGTTGATTTGCCCGAGCCGGACGGTCCGATAATGCAGACAACCTCACCCGCCCGCACGTCAAGGTCCACCCCTTTGATCACTTCGAGCGCACCAAAACTCTTATGGAGATTTTTTATCTGAATCATGTGTTATCCCTTGCTGGAACTGAGCCTTTTTTCATAGAATTTCATAGCGTTGGAAATGGAGAGGGTCATCACCAGGTAAACCAATGCCACCGCCATATACACTTCAAAGGCTCGAAAATTGACTGCGGTAATCTCCTGGCCGGTCCGCATCAATTCCCCCACCCCAATCACCATTAACAGCGACGTATCTTTCAGGCTGATGATAAATTGATTGCCCAGCGGGGGAATCATGCGCTTTAAGGCCTGGGGCCAGATGATGTACAGCATGGTTTGGCTGTGGGTCAGTCCGATGGAGCGGCCTGCTTCCATCTGCCCGCGGTTGATGGACTGCACCGCACCTCTGACAATTTCCGCGGTATAGGCGCCGGAGTTGACTGCAATGATGATGATGCCGGCGGTGATCGGCGAGATACGGATACCAACGGCCATAGGTACCCCGTAGTAGAGAAACATGGCTTGAACCAGCATGGGGGTGCCACGGATAGATTCGATATAGGCGCCGGCCAGCATACGGACGAGAAAATGCCGTGATAGTTTCATCAGGCCAGCCGCGGAACCCAGCAGGAAACCGAAAAAAAGGCCGCCAAGGGTGATTTGAAAGGTAAGTTTGAGTCCGCGCATAAGCATGGGGATGGTTTCGATAACCACGGCCGGTTCAAATTGAAATGCCATAGACCCTCAGTGTGTGTAGAAAAAAAGAGCGGCACGGAGCCGCTCGGGATACAAAAAAAATCATGCTGCCAACGGCAGCAGCAATAGATCGTGCAGGGCGAAGGGTTACTTTTTTCGACATCCGCCCTGCATGGAGTGGCGCTGCACCAAAAGGGTTATTTAGGCTCGGTGCCAAACCATTTGATGTATAGCTCTTTATACGTGCCATTGTCTCGCAGCGTTTTCAGGGCTTCGTTAACCTTGACAACCAGGGGGCTCCCTTTGGGAAAGCCGATCCCGTATGACTGGCCCTGGTAGATGGGGCCAACAACCTTTACTCTGCCCTGGCCTGCTTTACGGATGAAGTCGCTGATAACCGGAGAGTCGAACATTACCGCATCCGCACCGCCGCTCATCAACTCCATGAACATGGCATCGTTATTGGGGTAGAGTTTCACCTCTTTCGCCTTGGCGTTGGCTTTGAGAAAATCGACCGAGGTTGTTCCCAGTTTGGTGGCGACGACCTTACCTTTCAGTGACTCGATATCCTTGATTTCTTGATTGTCCTTATTGACCAGAATAAGCAGACCGGCGTTATAGTAGCCATCGGAAAAGTCAATGACTTTGGCTCGCTCCGGTTTGATGGTAATGCCCGCGATGCCGACATCCAACTGACCGGATTGCAGTCCGGGGATGATGCCGTTGAAATCCATGGGTTGAAGTTCGTATTCAAGCCCAAGCTGCTTGGCGATAGCCTCCCATATCTCGACATCGAAGCCGGTGTGTTTGCCGGTCGCAGGATCCTTGAATTCAAAAGGGGGGAAATTGGTGTCGCAGGCAACGGTCAGTTTTTTCGCCATCGCTGTTGTCGCCAGCGAAAGGGTAATGGCAAAAACGGCCATCAGGGACATGATTTTTTTCATACATCCTCCTCATTTTTTTAGTCGGAAAATTGCGGGGTGAAACAGCTCCAGCGCCAAACGCACATTGATGTTTCAGCACGGGCAGCAAATATCTGCAGACGACAATAACACACTGCAACGTATAATATAATAGATTTTGCGCGGGCAAACGATCCAGCTGTTTGCCGCCCTGCAGCGTTCTAAAAACGTGCCGTTTTCAGTACGCTGCGGCCCATCAAAAAAAAAACCGGCAAAAGCACGATCCGCCGTGGCGAATCCCGCTCCTGCCGGGTGGAGGAAGCTAAACGGATTGAGCAGTCAGGCTGCTGTTATTTCTTGCGCGGATACGGCCATGCCATAATACCGCCTTCCATGACGGAAACATTGGTGTAGCCATGCGCGCGAAGAATGCACTCCGCCTCATACCCCCGCAGGGAAATCTTGCAGAAGCAGATAATCTCCGCGTTCTTATCCGCCGGCAGTTCGGACAGGCGGGAGCGCAGGGCTCCGATGGGGATCAGGTGTTCGCCGATGCCGAGGTGCATCTCCTCGTATTCGTTGGGATTGCGGCCATCGATGAAAAAAGGCTTTTCGCCGCGGTCAAGCTTGTCCCATACTTCCTGCGCACTGATCCCGGTCAATCGTCCCTTGAGCTTGTTCTGCAGAACATGGGCACTGGCGATGAAATGATCGATGGCCAGGGAAAAGGGCGGGGCATAGGGCAGATCGCAATTGATCAGGTCTTCGACGGTCAGCTTGCCTTGGATGGCCATGGCTGCAGTGGCGATCTGCTTGCTGACATCGCCCAGGCCCACGCACTGATAGCCGATTAACCGCTGCTCCTTATCGACCACCATCTTGGAAACCAGGATTTTTGCCCCCATGAAGCCCGGCTTGTCGGGGCTGGCATTGACCGCGGCGGTGTAGCCGCTCAGGCCCAAGCGCTCGGCCGCCTTGATCGATACCCCGGTGGAACCGGCGGTATAATCAAAAATCTTGCAGATGCCGGTGTGGATGGTGCCGGGGAAGGTGACGGCGTTGCCGAGAATTACATTCTCTCCGACCACTCGACCTTCAAGATTGGCGAGGTCACCCATGGGCGAGAATACCGGCTGGCCGCTGATGCGGCTGGGAATCTCGACGCAGTCGCCGGCAGCGTAGATGTCGGCATCCGAGGTTTGCATATAGGCATCGACGGTGATGCCGCCGAACGTTCCAATCTCCAGGCCAGCCTCTTTTGCCAGGTCGGTATTGGGGCGAACGCCGATGGCCATCACCGCGAGTCCGCAATCAATCACATCACCGTCGGCCAGCTTGACGCCGGTGAGTTTGCCGTCCTTGCCGACGAATTCCCTGACTCCCTTGCCGGTGAGCACTCTCGCGCCCTTGGACTTCATGTGGGTTTCCACCAACTTGGCCAGATCCCAGTCAAGAAAGGTGAGAACCTGGTCCAGCATTTCCACCACGGTCACCTGGATACCCGATAACTGCAGGGCTTCGACGGTTTCGACACCAATCAGGCCGCCGCCGATCACCACCGCGTTTTTCACCTTTTTCTCATCGCAGATCGTGCGTAGATAGTCGGTGTCGGCCATGGTCAGCAGGTTGGTGATCCCGTCAAGATCGATGCCGGGAATGGGCGGCATGTTGGCTTTGGCGCCGGTGGCGATAATCAGCTTGTCGTAGACAAGTACCTTTTCCTCGCCATTTTGCAGGTTGCGGCAGGTCACTTTTTTTTCCTTGCGGTTGATCGCCGTGACCTCGGTTTGGGCCAGGGCAGTGATGCCCTTGGCTTTGTGAAAAAAGGCCGCGTCACGCACAACGCCGGCGGGCGTGCACAGCAACTGGTTGCGGTCGTTGAATACTCCGCCGACATAATAGGGGTAGCCGCAGGAGGCCATGGACAGGTCCGGCGCTTTCTGGACAATGGTGATCTCGGCGAATTCGTCCAGCCTTCTGGCCTTGGCCGCTGCTTTGGCTCCGGCGGCGGATCCTCCGATAACAACAATTCTTTTTGTGCTCACAGTAAATTCTCCATTGGTAAATAACGGGCTCTTCTTGTAAGAGCGGAAAATGCATGTACACCCGGCTGATCAGCCCGGTGCAAACTTGGAATCTGTTGCAGAGGCCGCGGTGGAGGGACGAGCAGTGATCCGCAACGGCCATGATTGATTAAAAAAGGGTGCCGGAACCTCGCTTGTTGAGCGTCTGCTTTATTTTTCTGTCCACACCGGCGCGCGTTTTTCCATAAATGCGGCTATCCCTTCCTTGGCATCTTCTGTGGCGCAGAGACGCGCAAAGGCTTCGTTCATATAGGTAAAGGCCTTGTAATACTCCTGGTCCGCTGCGGAATAGAAGGCTGTTTTCGCTATCTGCAAGGCAACCGGGCTTTTTTGTGCCAGGGTTGCTGCCCATTTGCGGGTTTCTTCGTCGAGGTCGGCATCAGGGACAACCCTGTTGATCAGTCCTATATTCAAGGCCTCCTGTGCTGGAATCAGGTCGCCGAAAAAGAGCAGTTCCAGGGCTTTTTTCCGTCCCACGGAACGGGTGACGGGGATAACCGGGCCAACACAGTTGAGTCCGACGTTGATGGCAGTCAAGCCTATCCGTGCTTTTTCTCCGGCAATGGCCAGATCAGCGGCTGCGACAAGACCGGCACCGTTGGCCGCCGCAACGCCCTGAACCTGAGCAATGACCGGTTTGTTCATGCGGCTGATGGTCACCAGCGGGGTTTCCATGCATTCGATCCAGTCCCGGTATTCCTTCACACTTTTATTGGGAATAAAACCGACATCGATACCGGCACAGAATGCCTTGCCGGAACCTTTGAGAATGACGACGCGGACCTGAGGGTTGTCGTCCACCTCCCAAAGGGCCTGGTCGAGTTCCTTGGCGAGGGGCAGGGTGAACGTGTTCAGGAAGCGGGGACGATTCAAGGCTATCTCGGCAACGTAATCGTCGCCGATTGTTACAGTGATGTTCTCATACGGCATAACGGCATCCTCCCTTATTGATAGGTCTGTGCGTAGTTAGCATCTTCCGCCAATCCGGCCTCTGCGGCGAGCGTCCACGGTTGTCGCTATCTTATTCCGATTGCGCGGTTTTTCGGGACGCGAGCATCCCCAGAATTCCTCTGATGGCACTGTAATACGGTTCATCCGAGCCTGCGGCCTTGGCCAGGACATATCCTCCCTGCATGACACCGGCGATGGTCGCGGCAACATCTTTCGTGTCAAAGTCTGTATCGAATTCACCGTTTGCCTGCCCCTCGGCAAGAACATCCTGCAATCGTTTTCGCAGCCAGTCGAAGGTTTCGTCCACGGGCTGGCGTAGTTTCGGGTCAGCAATAATTTCGGGATCCTGGGTCAGCCGACCGAGCTGGCAGCCGCGCAACACTTTCCGTTCGATGTGCAAATAGGCTTCGATACGCTCACAGGCAGTACCGGGGAGAGAAAATTGTTTTTCAGCCAAAGCCTGGATCTGTTCGGCACAGCGTTGTATCGCCACCAGCGCAAGATCTGATTTGCTGGCAAAATGGTGGTACATGCTGCCCTGTCCGGCACCGGCTCGTTGTTGAATGGCCTTGGGACTCGTTCCCACATATCCCCGCTCCCAAAGCAGGGCTTGCGTGCTTTTTATTAATCGTTCTCGTGTGTCATCCATAGCGCTCATGAGGGTTGATGTTTACATACTAGTAGGTACAGTATCGATTATTCCTTAGCAAGGGAAAATATTGAGTCAGCGTCAAAAAAGGTTTCTGCTTTTCAGACAGAAAATATGCGAACCGCTGGGATTACTCCAAAGCGGATCAACCGTTGGGGAGCAAACACCAAGCAATGGTAGCGGTCGGCAGCATCCTTGCTGTACGCGGCAAGGTTCGGTCCTAGGGGTTGCCATCCGTATGCGGGTTGAGTATCAAGTAGGTCTCAGCTGGAATGTAAGGAGAATCTTCAGGGAAGGGGCATGGTTAAGAAAAAGATTGAACAGGCGTCCGAGGTCACGGAGATTATTCTTGAGAGCATCTCCGATGGAGTGTTCACGGTGAATCACGAGTGGCGGATCATGAGTTTTAACAGGGCCGCCGAGGAGATAACCGGCATTCCGCGCAGTGAGGCCATTGGCCGGTATTGCTGGGAAGTGTTCCGCTCCAATATGTGCGAGGGTGATTGCGCTCTGCGCCGAACCATGAAGGAGGGCCGGTCCTATGCCTCCACTTCGACCTACATTATCAGGGGGGACAAGAAACGCATTCCCATCAGTGTGTCCACCGCACCGCTGCGCAACGAAGAAGGCGTTATTCTGGGCGGGGTCGAAACCTTCCGCGACAATACTGTGATCGAGGAACTGCGGCGGGAACTGAGCGGAACCTTCCAGCAGGGGGATATGGTCAGTTGCAGCCGACTGATGAAAAAGATTTTTGCCGTGCTGCCACAGATAGCCGAAAGTGACAGTACGGTGCTCATTGAAGGCGACACCGGCACCGGTAAGGAGATCATGGCCAAAGCCTTGCACAGTCTGTCGATGCGCCGAGATAAACCCTTTGTCGCCATTAACTGCGGTGCGCTCCCCGATACCCTGCTGGAATCCGAGCTGTTCGGCTACAAAGCCGGAGCCTTCACCAATGCGGTGGCCGATAAGCTGGGGTATTTTGCCGTGGCCGACGGCGGCACCATTTTGCTCGATGAATTGGGAGAAACCAGCCCGGCCTTTCAGGTGAAACTGCTCCGGGTACTTGAAGAACGCGAATTCCAGCCGCTGGGCAGCATGCACAAGCAGCGGACTGATGTCCGTATTCTGGCTGCCACCAACTGCAACTTGGAAGAATTGGTTGAACAAGGTCGTTTCCGCCAGGATCTGTTCTACCGTATTAATATTGTTCGTTTGCAATTGCCGCCCTTGCGTGACCGCAAAGAAGATATCCCGGTACTCATCGAGCGGTTCATTGCCAAGATGAACCGGTTGCGTGGAAAAGCGGTAAACGGCATAACCCCCGAAGTCTTGGAGCGATTGATGTCCCACGACTATCCCGGCAATATACGGGAGCTGGAAAATATCATTGAGCATGCCTTTATCCTCTGCTCCCAGGGGGATATCGATGTGCAGCATCTGCCTGCCTATCTCACTGCAAGCTCCCCCGTAGCAGAGGCTCCGCCCACAATTCAGGGCATACGTCGGGCGAGCGAGGAGGAGGCCATCCGCGAGGCCCTGGAACGGAACGGCTATAACCGTCTGGCCGCAGCCAAAGAGCTGGGGATGCACAAGAGCACCCTGTTTCGTAAACTCAAAAAACTCAACCTTGCCTTGCCGGATATTGACGGTCGGAGTTCTGCACCGAAGCAGTAAAGGGTCGCGTTAAAGCGACTGTGGAGAGTCGCATGGGGTTGCGTCGAGGCAACGGTACAACCGTACGGTCGACCGTCTTTACGTGACCTGTTTTTATAATGTCTCATAATTTGAACAGAGTAGGGAATTTTCCTGCTCTGTTTTTTTTTGGCATCAGGCTTGCTATGTAAAAGCTATGAGACGAAAAGGTGCGGGCCGAAAAATAGCAGTGACCGTCTGGGAGCACCGGGTTTCCCCGGTATTTGACTCAGCCAGGACGCTGCTGATTGCCGAGATCGATGGCAAAACAATCGCCAATA
>JBFJXW010000143.1:0-10074 GCA_041622895.1 Desulfobulbus sp.
ATCAGCTGCGCGCGTTTCTCCGAGGGTGCCCAGGCTGCGGTCCGGTCCGGCAGTTATGGCCTGTATATGGTCGAGTGTGTTCAAGGCCCGGGCCTGGCCGCTCAGTGCCTGGAGGCATAGAAGCAGCAGGAGCAGCAGGCGATTAACGCGGCGCCGACGCATGACGTTCCTGAATGGTGCCCAGTGAGATATTGAGCTCATCGCGGTTCTCTATTTTATCGATTCGTCCGTCGAGAATCCAGACTACGCGGTCGGACACACTGAGCATCTTGAAATCATGGGTGGCAGAGATGATGGTGACGGCCCGCTCCTCGCTCATCTGCTGCAAAAGCCCGATAATTTCTCCTCCTGTGGAGGAATCCAGGTTGCCGGTGGGTTCGTCGGCAAGGATGATGGCCGGATCATTAGCGAGGGCCCGGGCTATCGCCACACGCTGCTGCTGGCCGCCGGAGAGTTCCGAGGGCTTGTGTTGAAAGCGCTCACCCAGGCCCACCAGGTCAAGGAGCTGTCGTCCCTTGTCCACGGCATGGTCACTGTGCATGCCCGCAAAGATCATCGGCAGGGTGACGTTTTCCAGTGCCGTCATGACCGGAATGAGGTTGAAGGTCTGGAAGATGTAACCGATTTTGCGGTTGCGCAGCCAGGCCAGTTCATAGGCATCGAGTTGGGAGATATCGACCTCATCAATAAACACCCGGCCGGAGGTAGGTTTGTCCAAGCCGCCGATAATGTTGAACAGCGTGCTCTTGCCCGATCCCGAAGGCCCCATGATCGACAGGTATTCACCGGTGGCGACGTTCAGATCCACGCCTTTGAGCACCTGCACCGGCAATTTGCCCAGGGCAAAGGTTTTGGTTACTCCGACCACGCGAATGATATGGTGCGTATTCGTATCCATCAATATTCTTCCTTCATGACGATTACCGGCTGCATTTTGGCCGCCAGAATGGCCGGGTATAAAACGCCCAAGATCGAAAGCCCCACCCCCATGGCCCAGGCTCTGGCTGCCTGGTTCAGAAGCGGCAGCAGGTTCATGTGGGTGTAGCTCAGTGTATCGAAATGAAAAACCGAGCTGCACCAGGCAGCGATCATGCCGAGCACCGCACCGAATCCGGCTCCCAGAATGCCGAGGAAAAGTGCTTCGAGAAGGAAAAGGCGAAGGATGATGCGGTCCAGAGCTCCCAGGCATTTCATGATGCCGATTTCCCGAAAGCGTTCGGTCACGGACATGAGCTGCGCGTTGACAATGCCAACAGTGCAGACCAGAAGCGAGAGGAACATGAGCCACAGCTCTTTGGGGCCGGTGAGTATGTTCTGACCTGTCGGATCGATGGTGTATCCTGCCTGGGTTAACAGCGGCAGGGCCACGTCTCCGTGCATGCGGAAGAGTTCCCGGGCAATGGCGGCGTTGCTCAGAGTGAAGCAGAGAAAGGCGATAGCCAGGACCAGGCTGAAGGTAGTGATAAGGGAGCGGAAAAAACGAATGCGCAGGCTGGTGATCGCCATGGCCAGAGACTTTTTCCAAGGCAACACGATTTGCCGTGCGATTTTCTGACGAGGCTGGCTATCCGATGGTCCGGTCATACGGCACCTGCTCTTTGTGGCTGCATGTCGTGGGTCCATCTCCATGCAACAATTGGGAATGCTTATCGAATAATGTTCATTCGTACCTTAAACGATAAGAAAGGTCAAGCGGTAGATCCAGGTGTTATGTGGTGGTTTGTAAGAGTGATCCAAAATGAACCAGTTCTATCCCTGCATGGGCCTGCAAACGGGGCAGCAGTTGTTCCAGGAAGAGAAAGGAGGCCTTGTTCATGCGCTGGTGGTGAAGCATGAGCCCGGCCGTGCCGCTGGCCAGTGCTTGTTCCAGTTCGGCAAGAAGAGCCGACCATCCTTCTGCCGGGCTTGGTTCCTTGCGGGTGTGGAGATCGACGTTAGCCGGCAGATCGGGCAGTTCCGGCAGCGGTGGCAGTTTGTCACCGCGATAGCGCGAGATAGCGCGAAACCCCTCTTCCCGCAGAATACGCATGGTCTCCTGATCGACCCGGTTCCAGGGGGGGGTGAAGACCGGCAGGAACTGTTCGCCAAGGAGGGCGCGCAGCTTGTCCCTGCCCCGGACAATAGCTCGGCGTTTCTGTTTCACGCCTGCTCCCGGACCGAATTCCTGCTTTTTTCCGGCAATCTCATGATTGTGGTGGTTCCAGCCGTGCTGGTGCCAGGCAAAAAGATCGTGCCTGCCGTGTACCGTTCGGCATATGCTGTCCCAGCGGTCCGCACTGAGCCAGGCGGGAACTATGGCCGCGCAAAGCGGGACGGCATGACGGGTGAAGATCCCGAGCAGTCGGTCTTGTTTGGCGGAGGGGATAGCCACGTCATCCGCTCGGAAAAAAACGGTGGCGCGGTCCGTGCGCTCCAGCAGTTGCTGAACGCGTTCCCAGATATCTTCAGGAATTTCCTGCCACAGCAGCGAGGGCGTATGGGAAACGATCATGAGCGTTCTCTTTTGTTGGCAAGCCTGTGGATAATGGCAGCGCTTTCCAGGTCACCCTGCAGGCGGAGCCGGTTTTTCGGCTGGGTAGGGTTTGCAAGGGCACGTTCCATGGTGCGGGCCAGCCGCAAAGGGGGCAGGTCCTCGTTTTCCAGAATCGTAAGATAGCCGGCCTCTGCCAGGGCGGTTAAACGCATACGTTGTTCACGGTTCTGGTCAAAAGGATACAGGAGGCCGCGGGCGTTGCAGGCAAGCAGGTTCATTGTAGTGTTGTAGCCGGCCATGCTGATTGACAGGTTGCTGGCCAGGACATGATCCGGAAAACGTGAAGTGAATTTCTTGATGTGAACATGCGGCTGGCCTTGGCAACGGACGGCGAGGCGTGCTTGCAGTTCGTCTCCGGCATGGGGGCCGGTGAACATGAGCAGCTGATGAGGCAGGGTTGTATTGAGCAGAATGCTTGCCTCCAGCGTGGCCGTCAGCAGATCCTGCCCCACGGTGCCGCTTCCGGCACTGGCAAGAATAAGCGGTGTTTCAAGGTTGAGGCCAAGCTGGATGCGCGCGGTAGTTCGGTCCGGCGCGATCGGCCCCTGAGCCACATACCCGGTATACCAGATCGGGCAGGTGATATCATGTATGCGCGAAAAAGTTTGATCCAGGCGGATAAGGGCGGGGTCGGAATGGACGAGCACGCCGTCAAAATAAGGGTTGAGCCATGTGAGCACCTTGCGTTCAAACTTGTTTTGATCGTCCTTTTCCACCAGGATGTCGCGCACGCTGCATAGGGTAATGGCCGGACGGGGAAGGGTGCGGTTGGCTTCGAGCAGGGGCAACAGCTCCCGGGCAAAGCGCTTGCGGCCGAAGGGAAACATTTCCACCACAATGACGTCCGGGCGCAAACGGTGAAAAAGATCCAGCAGCAGGGTTTCGCGCTGCTGCCAGGTGGTTTCCAGATCAGCGTCCTGATCGACGGTGAGTACGGACTGGAACTGGTTGTCCATCCTCAGCGCCGTCATGGGGTGGTGCCGGACGTTGGCGGGAAGGGACAGGGATACTTCCGGCCCTCCGGTGATCAGGTGTACCGTGGCCGGGGCCAGAGCGGCATCAATGGCCAGGCTGCGGAACAGGTGGCCGATGCCCAGAACGTGCTGGGTGTAGTGCAGGATGTTCATGGGAGTTGAATATTGCTGTGAAGGATACGCAGGGTTGAATTATGCTGTTCCAGCACATGCAGGGCACGCTTGGCCACCGGTGCCGAATGCTCCGGCAGGAAAGGCGTGGCCTGCAGATGATTGAGGAGCACCTTGATCACGCCCAGATGGGTCACCAGGAGAATGCGTTGGCCGTCGTATCCCCGGGTGGTCTCGATCAAGGCTGTCAGGACCCGGGAAAGCACCTCCTTGCGGCTTTCTCCGCCGGGCGGCGTGAAATCCCAGCCCCGCTGTTCCTGGGCTTCAATGATTCCGGGCTGGGTTATGCGGAGTTCGTTGACGCTCCGTCCTGTCCACACGCCCCAGTCCTGTTCGCGCAGCCCGGCAGCCGTTGCCAGGATCCGTTCCGGAAAAAAAAGTCTTGCGGTCTCGTAACAGCGCTCCAGGGGACTGGTGACTATGCGGTCCCACGGGCCGTAGGCGGTCAACAGGTCCTGCCATGGTCCGGGATCGAAGGCCTCCCGGTCCAGGGGAATATCACGGATGCCCTGAATGCGTTTGTTCCGGTTCCAAACCGTAGGTCCGTGACGCAGCAGACCGATAATGTTCATGATGGCCTCCGGGAGCACACGGCTTCCATAATCGCGAACATCTGCTGATAATTGGTATTCATGTCATGGTTCCGAAGTACCCGGTCTCGGGCCTGGCGCGAATATCGCGACCGCAGTTCGGGTGTATTGAGCAGCGTGGACAGGGCGCCGGCAAATTCCGGCATGGTAAACGGCGGCACGATCATGCCGGTTTCTCCATCGCTTACCACTTCCGGTGCGCCATCATGACTGGTCGCCACAACAGGCAGGCCGCAGCACTGGGCCTCCAGATAGACCATGCCCAGAGATTCGTTGATGCCCGGATAGGCAAAGAGATCTCCGGCCTGATAGAACGCATGCATGTCTTGGGGGGAAATGCGTCCGGCAAAGGTGTGTGCATCCGGGAGGTGTCGTTGGGCAAGGGTTTCCAGCCGCTGTCGGCCCGGTCCGTCGCCGAGGATCAGCAGGTGCAGGTCCGGTGTGTCATGGCGCAGGCTGGCGCAGGCATCGATAACAAAGGCAATGCCTTCTTCTTTGACGCCGGGGCGCATCATGGCTGCCGTGAGTACCACCCGCTTGCCGTTCAGGCCAAGTTCTGCCCGCATGCGCTCGCGCAGGCCAGGAACCAGCGGATAGGATGGGGTGCGGATACCCGGAGGGATATAGGTGATGCGGTCGGGAGTGAGCAGGCGGCTGAGGTTGTGCATATCCCGTAGCTTGTTGACAAAAACCATGTCCGCCTGTTTCAGGGCCAGTCTATTGAGATGAAAACCAGCCCAGGTTTTGAACCGTTTGCGGTACTTGGTGGCATAGGACGCGGCCAGGATGAAATAGGGGATGCGATGTCTACGGGTCAGCACCGGCCCGATAAGGTCCGGCCCCCGGTAATAGGTGTGGTAGGTCAGCCAGCAATTCGGTGTGGCCTGACGCAGGGTTCGGTCGGCCTGCAAGGCTTCGCGCAGAGTGTTGGGCCAGAGGCGGGGACGTAAATAGATCCATTCCATGGATTGGCGCAGCGGGACGAGCACTTCGTGGCCTGCGGCCTGCATGGCGTCATGCACATCTCGGGCGATGGACACAAGCCCAGAGGCACGGACATGTTCCAGGGCGCGAAAAGAGGGGTAGAAGGCGATGCGCACCGCTTTTTCCTACAGCTGCGTGAGGGATCGATAGAGGGCGACGAGTTGCCCGATGAGCTGTTTGTTGTCGAAAACACGGGTAACCCGCTGCCGGGCTGCCGCAATGAGGCGTTCGCGAAGCGGTTGGTCAGTAACGATTCGTTTCAGGGCCGCGGCCAGTTCCGCGGGCTGGGTGGCATCAACCAGCAGGCCTGTGTGTTCGTGGTCCACCAGTTCGGGAATGCCTGAAATCCGGGTGCCCACCACGGGTACACCCAAAGCCATGCTCTCGGCCAGCACATTGGGAATGCCGTCCCGGTCGCCGCTTCGAGCGATTTTACAGCCGAGCACAAAGCAGTCGGCTTGCTGGAAGTGTTCAAGTACCTGTTCGTGGGCCAGCGTGCCGGTCATGTGTACCTGGTTTTCCAGGCCAAGGTCACGAATGCGTTGTTGAATATGCGTGTTGTCTTCACCATCGCCTATGAGCAGGTATCGAAACGGGAATCCTTCTTTGACCAGCAGTGCCAAGGCTTCGAGAATGTCCGGGATACCCTTTTTTTCGACAAATCGTGCGATGGTCATGAAGGTGTAGGGAGGCGCCGGTGTTCGTTGCACGGAATGGGCAAAGAACAGATCCAGATCGATGCCATGGTACACACACTGCACTTCATGACGATGGTCGACCAAGTCCTCAAGATACGCTTTGTTGTATTGGGTGCAGGTAACCACGAAGCGGGCCTTGTTGATCTTTTCGGCGATCTGGGCCTTGTCCGAAGTGTAGATATCCTTGGCGTGGGCGGTGAAACTGAACGGGATGCCGCTGATTTCGGAAGCGAACATGGCTACAGAGGTGGGACTATGCGCGAAATGGGCATGGAGGTGGGCGATATTTGTCCTCCGGGCATGATGCACGAGATACCCTGCCTGGAACAAATGTTTAAAGGTCATGATATTGCGGTTGCGCAAAAATCGTGTCCAGGCCAGGCGCAAGGCTTTACCGTATCCCGAGGGAAAGTGCAGGGCTGTGCGCACGTTCGGCCATACAAATCGGTGCAGGGCCAGCCAGAATTGCGAGGGCAGGTAAGTTACCTGTGCTCGGATAGCCTGCACCGACTTATGGGTGAAGGCTTCACGCGGATGGCGCATGGAAAAGATGTGTACCGTGAGGCCCTGTTCTTCGAGCAGGCGGATTTCATTGGAGATAAAGGTTTCGGAAATGCGCGGATATCCTTTCAGAACCATGCCCATTACGGGCGTATCTTTGTTCATACCTGTTCACCAAATGCGCGAATGCGGGTTTTGATGACGTCAAAAGCCGTCATAGGAAAAGCGCGCAGATTTTTTTCATACCCGGCTGTGCTGCCGAGAAGGGCGTTGATGTGGGTCCGCATGGTTTCGGCATCAACAGTTTCCCATGAGATGTATTTCAGTAGTCCCTGGTCCGCAAAAATGCGGGCGCGGATGAGCTGCTCTTCTCGAGGCGTGCTGCGCGGGATGATCAGCGATGGACGAGCGGCGCAGATGATTTCGCACATAGTGTTATAGCCGCCCATGGAGACCACGCAATCGGCCGCCAGGATGGCTTTTTCCATCTTTCGATAGAATTTGGTTATGCGCACTTTGAGCTTGTGGGCTCTTATCGCGAGTTGTTCGTAGAGATCCTCGGCCAGGAGGGGACCAGTGACGATCATGGATTTAAATTCGGGTTGGGGCAGGCCTTCAAGCATGGTCAGGTAGGTGTCGAGGACCTTGTACCCGTCTCCGCCGCCGCCCGTGGTGACCAGTACCAATTTTTCATTGGGCGTGACGCCCATGCTGCGCCGGATTCTCGGGCGATTGCGCATACGGGGGATTTGCCGGGGAATGTAGCCGGTAAAATGAACCTTGGCTGCAATGTGGCTCGGGATGGCATATTCGCGGACGGGATCATAGATATCGCGGCACCCGTAGACCCATATTTCGGAATAGAGGTGTTCCATAACGCCGTAGATGTCCTTTTCTTCCCATTCCCTGATCGTGCTTTCGGGGCTGTCCATGATGTCGCGCAGTCCAAGCACCACCTGCGTTTTCGGAGCATGTTCACGCAGCCAATGCAGGGTCGGTACCACTTCGCGTTTGAGACCCAGAGGCGCCTTGTCGACCAGGAACAGGGACGGACGGAACGTCTGCGCCGTTGCCAGGATGATATTCTGGCGGATGGCCAGGGCCAAGGCGGGATCGACCTTGATGGAGTGGGGCATATACAAATCATTGGCCTGCTTGATCATGCCCGGGACACGCACGAAATCGATGCCATGGGGAAAATCAAATCTGCCCACGATGGGCGAGCCGGTCAGGATAATGATATTGTGCTCATCGGTCAGGATATTCTGGGCGAGGGCCATGGTGCGACGGATATGCCCCAGGCCGTAGGTATCGTGAGAATACATGAGGATGTTCATCGATAATCCTGATCAATGGTTACCGGCGGGTAATCAGAATCACTGCCGAGTCGTCGGTCACAACCTGTTAACGCATGCGCGTTCGGTTCACTTACCCTGCCCCATTATGGAGTGGATCTTCTTGCACATGAACCGTTCCTGGCTGTTTAAACAAACAGCGCCCTGGTGTCCACTTTTTCTTACCCTTTCACAATTCTGTAGTGTGCTTCGTGCTCCCTTCAAGATGTAAAAACCCCTTTCGAAGCTGCGGTGTGGGAAGTGTTCGTGTTGTCGGGCATGGACATGCGGATCACGTCGTCCCACGTACTAGTTAAAACTTTCATCGCGCCGCAAGATATGCTCTAGTCAGATCAATGCTTGTGCGGTTATGTTTGATTCGTCTGGTTCAACGTAGTCCAACGATGCCGCGTTGCCCCAGTTGGCGTAAAAAAATGGCTACCGCATGTTCGGCTTCAGACGGATGGCACTTATACTGGTGGGTCACGATCCCGGCTAAGTCTTCGACCGATCGTATTCCGTCGATATGGTTCCAGACAAAGGAACCCATGCTGTCCAGTTCCAGTGTGCGAAAAGGACGAACAGTACTTCGGGGGAGCAGGCGGGCGATCCAGGGTTTGATGGTGATGGGATACCTGATCCGGACCAATCCTTGATCCGTGATCTGGATTTGGATGTCGGCGCTGGCCACGGGGGTGGCGTTCAGAGCGTCATTTTTCGAGAGAGGAGGTGGTTGCATAGCTGGTATGGAGTCGATGGCTGATTGCATCCGCGATATGCGGCCCCTGTTCCGTCAGGATGAGAACTTTATTGTCTTCCAAGAGAAGGCGGATTTTTCCCTTAAGCGGAAGATAAAGACCAGGGAGCCAGGCAAGGGCTCGATACAACAGCGATGGCTTTTGGATAAATTCGGCCTCAGAGGGACCTTGGGGGATAATCTTGACGTCGGTTCCGAATTCACGCCACACATGCTGCTCACACCAGGTGAGCAGAGGCATATTGCCGAGCAGCGTATTTGCAGGGGCCAGGCGATCGAAGGTCAGCACCGAATATTTTTTGGCAAACATAAGGCGAAACCTACCCGGCCGAAAGACAGCCTTGGTCAGTATATACCCTGCCGGGGTCTCGAAGGTGATGTCATAGCAGCACCAGCGGCGCCAGGCATCCAACGGGGTCCAGGCGAGCGATGTAACGAGGCTCTCGACCATGGCGGATGGGGGTGGCGCCGAAAATAGAACCGCGACCACCCCTCGAGATTCCCCGAATTGGACGACATAAAGACGGCTGCCGTGGTACAGGGTGCCTTGAAGGTGCTGCGACCACGATTCGATGCAGGGTTCAAGAGCCACTTGTGACAGCCCTGCCGCTCGAAGTATCCTTTGTCCGTCTCTGTGCGGATCAAAGGGCTTTTTTTCCGGGCCGAACCGCAGGTCGACAGTCGGCAGTTCCGGGCCGAAAAGACGTATGTACCCGCGGTCCAGAGTGGCCGGCTCCATAGTATGAGGTACCTGGACCTGCAGGCCGTCCCAGAGGAGTATCATGATAATCTAGCGCGGGATCAGCTGTTTGTAATCCAGCTTCCGGCTCGGGGTGGGGCGGGATTCCCATCTCTGTGCAGGTTTTAAAGAGCGATTGAAACAGGCTTCCTCTTCGTCCCAGAGGGAGCGCAGGGTGAACTTGACAAAATTACCCAGTTTGTAGTCATCGTCCTCGCTGTGGGTCAATTCAAGGCCGACTCGTTGACCAGTGTTGTCCTTGAAACTCCATTTCCAGGATATTACCGTTTGGAAGGGATCCCCTCGCCACTCCTCGGGATTGCCGAAGGTTTTTTTGTACCGGTCCAGCAGGTCGTTGAAAAAAGAACGGGAGGGGTTGTCGAATTTGAGTTTGATACGTACGATCCGTCCGGTCTGCGCGCAGTTGGCATAGGCAACAGTACCGCTTTTGACACCCGGGACGAATTGAGGCTTCAGTTGTACTTCGTTCAAATGCCGCTCGTCATCCAGGAGAATATCCGTGGAGGGAAAGCAGCACTGGTGTGCCGTGGATATATCCGCTCCTAGGGTGAGGCCGGCAAGCGACATGGGAATATCTTGGGCCCGGACGGAAGCTGACAGGAGCAGACAAAGAAAAAGTAGTACGTATTTCATGTGCGAATCCTACCCCAGGGCGGGGCCTGTTGTCCAGCCAAACCATTGAAGAATGTGAGGAGTAAAAGATGATCCGTGCTGTGTTGTATTATCTGTTTCTGTTGGCGGTGCTGACCGTCTATGGCGGTCAGGTCTGACC
>JBFJXW010000144.1:0-10042 GCA_041622895.1 Desulfobulbus sp.
AATGGCCTTATGCAGGTTGGCAATGGAAAAGACTCCGTCAAGATCGGTTCCGGGGATCGGCAGTTCAAACGGCTTGGCGCCGGTGGCCAGCATGAGTTGGTCATACGGCAGCTCATGCTGAACGCCGGTGTCAAGATTCTCAACCCGGACCGTTTTTTCTCGGCGATCAATGGATAGGGCTCGGGTTCGTGTGAGCACCTTGACGCCTTTGGAATTGGTAAAAAAAGCAACATCGCGGACAGCATGAAAACTGGTGGCCCGCAACTCGCTTTCATCAGAAACGTCACCGCTCACGTAATAGGGAATCCCACAGCCGCCATAGGAAATCAGGCTGTCCTGATCCACCATGGTAACCTCCCAATCCGGCTGCAGCCGCAGCAGTCGACAAGCAGCCTTGGGACCTGCGGCCACCGCTCCGATAATAACGATTTTTTTACTCATAATACGCCTCCTCTTTCTTTGCATGATAATGGTACAGGGAACAAACCGACTTCAACGCACTGCAGGTATCGCAGATATCCCAGCACAAGAGTATGCTCCTGGCCAGCCCGACTTCTCGCTTACACCGTTCCAGACCACAGCGATTTTCAGGTTTACGGTATTGATCAACGCCCAGCACGCATGCTCCGGAACACGCTCATTGATCTGCCCCCCGGGGTCGCCCCTTCATCGGTGCCGGCGTTGGCCCGCCTGCAGAGAGGGGATGCAACACCTTGCTAATATCCTTTTCCAAGGCCTTACGGTCAAAAAACGGTTTATCCATGGTACCGGTAATCCGCACTGGAATCGTTTTTGTTTGTACCGCTGAAAAATTTTCCTTTCCGGCCAGATGCTCGGTCATCGGCATCCGGATCACATAATCAAGGAATCCGTTTCTATCTGTTTCGCCGCTGATAGCAATGGCCGTTCCCTGTGCGATAAGCTGGATCGAAGGACAGCGCACACGGCCATTTTTAACGGCGCAGGTCAGGTGCTCTTCCTTGATCCGCCACCCTGTGTGCTCAAGTCCAAAAACATCCAGCAGTTGACGCAACACCGTACGAGCGGAAAATCGGAGAGAATCGACACGCAGGTCGGCAGCACAAGACGGTTGCCCCACCCCCTTTGCTGCGAGGGGCAAGGTAAAACGATGCAATCGCAAATCGACTTCCCCTTCAGGCTGTGCCCATGCGCCCAAAAGAGGATGCAAATCAGCTAAGCCCTGGTCAAGCAAAGGCTGCGGCACTGACACACCTCTGAGTACCCAGCTGGAAAGAGGGAGCGTGATGTTCCGCTCACGGTTGGCTATCTTCCATTGCGGCTGCATCACCAACTTGCCACCGTACAGTTTGCTGAAAATGATTGCCTGCAGCTCACCTTCACTGAGTTCGATAGGGATGTCCAGTGATTTCAGCGTGGTTTGGTCGTATCGAAGGGTGTCAAGCGGCAGGCGAACGGCCAGACGTATCCGGTTAAAGTCAAGAGAGCCCTGCAATGGGGTGGAAAAGAGAAAAAGCCCTGGTCGTTTGCCGTTCAGCGTCACTCGGCGGCCCAGAATTGCAGACAACTGTTTGGAAAAAAAAGCGAGATCTGGTGTCACATCGCCCTGCAGTTCCAGAGAAGCTGGAGCGCGTCGCTGTATTAGCCCGTTCCCGGCAAGATGTACCGAGGTTGCATCCAGCATAAATTTTGGAATCTTCACCTCGCCCTGACCTGCAACTTCCCCCTGGATCGTTGCTGTTATGCGCAGCTTGGGATCGCTCAGTATCCTCTTCTTCGCCTTGAACAATGCAAACGAATCCGTATCGACAACGACCTCACCCACCACATTCTGCCCGCTGCCGGAACGAAACTTCAGCGATGCCTTGGTTCGGCCGGTCATCAGTACATCTTCGGGCAAATAGTTTGCTCTTTTGAGATATTGGCCAATGAAGTCAGCATTGGCCTCTCCATTGATTTCTGCGACAAAAGCAGGCTGTGGTTGCTGCCAATGGACTAACCGTACACTGGCCCGAGCGTTCACCGTGCCGGCCTTGACGAGCAGATGCCGCAGGTCAAAACGGTGTTGCTGAAAATCAGCCTGGATGACCGGCCCCTCCTGTTCGAGAAAGTCCTGCCAATTATCGGCCACTATCAGATCGCGGACGACCACCGCATCGTCATTGGCGGCTGCACCTTTTTCCAAGGAAACGGTAATTCGCGGTTGCTGTGGAAACAGGCTGACCCCATTTACTGCCAGGTGCGCAAAGGTTCCGTTCAGTGCCTGAAACGCTAGCCGTTTGCCCTCCCAGGTCCCTGACCCGTCAAAAGAAAAGGAGCCGTCCGCACGGGAAGAAGCCGCACTACCGGCAAACCCCTGGCGCATATCGCTCAAGCGACCCAAATCGAGTGTGCCCTCGGTGGTGAAAGAGGTTCGCACCTTGCCACGTTGTTGCATATCGCTACTGACGAGAGAAATTTCCCCCGGCCATGTAGCCGTATGGAATGCGAAGGACTGCACCCTGCCATCCTGGAAAAAAGCAGTCGGTGCTGTAACAGACCCGGTCAGGGAAAAATCATGCTTCGGCACTACCGGTACATTGTCTTTGAATAGCGTGAAATCCCCAATGTCTACTTGTGTGGCAAATCGATAGCTCCCGTCCTGCTGTATCCGGGACGACCCGCTGAGCTCAAGCTTGCCATGGCCGTGATAATTGAGCGCAAAAACTTTGTTCAGCTCCCCGAACATCCGGTCCAGATCCGCCGTGCCCCGAAGGGTAAAATCATCGCTCCCGCCGCCACCCGAGGCATCGAGAAACGGCGTGTGCAGCTGCAGCGTTCGCACCGTGGTCTTCTCACCACGACGGCCTGCTTCGGCAACAAGGGAAAGGGGTGCCTCCCAGGAAAGGGGTTGACCGTCGTGAACGATTGCCAGGCGCCCGGTTCGACAATGCGCCTTCATGTCCAATTGTTGAGAAGTACCGGAAACATTCAGGGAAAAATCGACAAGGCCCTCCTGTATGGTCGTTTTTTCGTGGAGGGCGAGTAGATGCGGCAGCTGGGTCGCGATCGCCTGAACGTTCACCTCTCCCTGAACGTCCAGAGACGCGCGGGCTTCCTCATAGCTGCCGCTGGCGTCAATCCGTATGGGATCGGATTCGAGGTGTAAGGTGTCCAGCTGCCATCCTTTGGGGGCAGTGCGGCTGCCTTTGAATCTGAAATGCAGCTGGTCAATCGCCGGACGATCCTTGCCGAGGAAACCGCCGGAAAGCTGCACCCCCTTAAGATGCGTCGTTCCCTGCACATCCAGGTCGTCAATCCCGGCTGTTACCAGGTGACAGTTAGCATCAAGCATTCCCTTCCCCCGAGGGAAATTACCCCTGGAAGCAGCAAGGTCGAGAAAGGAGGCCAGCTCGAGCCCGGCGACGTCCAACTCAGTGCTGGAGATAAGGGTATCCAGAAACGACTGCCGCCCGGTAGGCAAATTGACAAACCCTTTGGCTTGTAGCCGCCCCTGCTGCTGCAAGCCGGAGCGAAACGCTATTTCATAGTTGATGGTACCCACGGAAAGACTGGCCGTGAGACTGATATCCTTGGCCAACTCTTGTATGGGATGGGCATCACGGTCGAGAAAAACCGAGCCCTTGTTCACTCGCAACCTGAAGGATCGCTCCTCCCACCAGGAAGGGTAGATCGTGTTTTCCGGTTCTTCTCCTGCCGACGGGATTGCTGACGCGATATCCTGCTCATCCTGCTTGGCATTGTTGTGCGAGGCAGGAACGGGAAAAAAGGTAAGCACGGGATGATCAATGGTTATCGCCCCCAGATACCGAGGCGCCATCAGCAAGACAAACAACCCCTTATCATTAACAAGCCGGGGCGTTGTTATCTCGATGCCCAGTATCGGGTCTCTATACTGCAGGTTGTCACATCGAACTCCCTGCCGCCATCCCAGGGAAAAAGATTGTACCGCAAGGGTGCCGGGAAGGTGTTCATTGATCCGATCTAGTCCGAAGCGAACCACTGACGGCAGACTGAGAAGAGACGGCAGAACAGCAAGAAATACAGCTATTGCCACGGCGACGGCAATCATGGCGCTGCGTTTAGTGTTCTTCACTCTCCTTCCCCTCTCCCTCGTCTCTGCAAATCCGTACTCAAGCCGGATGCTAACCCTGCACCAACTTGCCGCGATAGCTGGTTATTGTCAACCTCGTAATGGTTTGTTACCAGAAGAAAAATTTTCAAAAGCAACTCGGATGGCCGGGCAACAGCGGGTTCAGTAGCACAAACCTGAAAAAAGAAAACAACAGCGATGTATAAGGCGGGGCGAAAAATTGGAGGGTATCAGAAATGAAAGGTTTCAGGAGGGCGAGAAAAAGCTTCCCCTACGGATCATCTCGTTGAGTTCTTTCATCTTCTTACGATAGCATTCCGGACAAATGCCGTGACTGAGATTGCTGCCGGTGGTTTTACAAACAAACTGCTCAATGCTGATCCACCGGGCATCTCCGCCTTCATGGGGTTCATCATCCCGGATCTTCTTGCATTCACTGCAGATCGAAAGAAGGGACTCATAGAGCTTCACCGTCTGCTGCAACTTACGTCCGGTCAAGCATCTGTTGACCCGCAGAATCAGTTCTTCATGGTTGTAGGGTTTCAGCAGATAATCATCCGCTCCCAGGCGCAGCGCACTGATGGCCGAGTCGAGCTCACCGTATCCGGTCAGGATAAACACTGCTTGGTCCGGACGTTGTTCCTTGGCCGCACGTAGGACGTCAAGTCCGCTCATCCCCTCCATGATCAAGTCGGTGACGATCAGATCATACTCATGCTCCAACATAGTCACCGCTTCTTCTCCGCTGGCTGCCATGTCGACCCTGCACCCCTGGTCGAGCAAGTCGAGCCTGAGGCTCTCACGGATCAGCTGTTCGTCATCAACAATCAAGACAGATGTCTGTGTCATTCCCTGCCCTCGTCTTTGGTAACGCTTCCCGCGAGCGGGAGGATCACCGTGAAAGTTGTTCCTTTTCCCAAGGTCGATTCGACCAGGATCTCGCCCTGATGGCTCTTGATAATGCCATAGGATACCGACAGGCCAAGGCCGCTTTCCTTGACTGTGGATTTGGTGGTGAAAAACGGCTCAAAAATATACGGGAGATGTTCCTCACTGATACCGGCACCGGTATCGGCAATCACAATATGTAGCGAATGAGCCTCTTGGCTGGTTTGTATCCGTATTTCGCCGCCCATTTCCGTCAGGGACTCGCCACTGTTTTTGATCAGGTTGAGCAGCACCTGCTTGATCTGGTTTTCCGCTCCGGTGAGCAGTACCCCACCGGCGGCATACTTTTTGAGCACCGTCGCCTTGCGGGTTTGCAGATATTTATGAAGCAGGAGCAGCACCGAATCAAGAACCCGGTGCAGATCGAATTCGCTCTTAACATCGGAAAACGGCAAATTGAACTGTTGCAAATTTTTGACCAGCCGCTTCATCCGATCACATTGCTCCAGTGCCAGTTCCACCAGCTTCTGGTCTCCGCTTGCCAACACGGATTTCCGCGCTATGCGCTCCATCACGCTGTGCACACCGCACAGAGGATTATTAAATTCATGAGCGATAGATGCGGCTAACGAACCGATAGCACTCAGCTTTTCAGCATGGATCAGCTGCCCTTGGGTTTTAAGCAGATCGGCAGAAATTTTTTTCTGTGTGTACCCATCTCTCAAGGTGATGACCAAGCCGCTCAACCGGCCGGTAACATCAACATAAGGAACTGCATGAATCGTACAGACCAGAGAGCGCCCCTGCACCATCTGGTCGACCTCCTGAGAAATTACGCAGGCACCGGATTGCAATTGTTTCAGAGAACATTTCTCGCTACCGCAGGCAGTACAGCCCCAGACTTCCTGACCGGTTCTGCCAAGAACTGCTTCAGGATCACAAGAAAAAAAATTGCAGAAGGCCTGATTGACTTTTAAAATCCGGCATTCCAGAGAGAGCAGGCAGAGAGGAACAGCCGCATTAAAGATCTGATCCAGCTCTTTATTGGCGGCTTGCAGCTTGTGCTCCATCTGTTTACTCGCGGTAATATCGAGAACCGTCAGAGCGATCTCCAGTGGTTGTGAGCCGACTGTACCGGTTAAGGGAGCAGTATGGCAGAGAACATCCACGAAGGTACCGTCTTTGCGCCGCCAGCGGCATTCCGCGGATCGCAGCAATCCCGACTCCAGGGAATCCCGGATCTCGTTCATGTCCGGTGCAGCCGAGTCAGCGACCATCAGCCGGCTCCAGTGCATACTGAGGAGTTCGGGCACCGTATACCCGGCTAGCTGCGCCATCTGCGTATTGCAATATCGAATTTCTCCCTGACAGAGGATACCGATTCCTGCAGCGGTTGAATTGAGCAAACGCTCCAGGTCCTGGACATCCTGGTGCTTCTCTTTATACGGCTTTCGAATCTGCCGATGGTGCCGTGCGCTGCTTCGCTCAAAGGAATTTTTCGCCCTTTTTCGTTCAGAAAGATTACGAATACAGCCTTGCACCCCGATGATTTTCGCTCCATCATACCAAGGTGTCGCATGAATTTGGGCCTGAATCAAGGCCCCATCCCGGCCAATCAGCCGCAGCATGACCTCCACGCTGTGTCCGCCCGCCAGGAGCAAACGAAAAGATTGCTCTGCTAATTCATGATCGTTACAAACGATACAACCCAGGTAGAAGCAAGGAGAGTTCTGGTGATGCGCCTGCCTGAGCAGGCGCAGACTTGTCGGCGCAACGAAAACCACTTGGCCTGCCTCGCTTAATCGAAAAAAACGATCGAACGAGGGTCCGGCGGCCCGTTTAAACGGATTAGCCTTGGGTTGTTGTTCCAGGTTTCTCTGTTCTTTCCTGATCACTTGGGAGTTCTCCCCGTGGTTGTTTCCCAATGCCGTAGTCACGACTATCATGTGTTATTAAAACACGAAAAAAAAGGAACCATATCAGACACCTGTATCATATAGCAGACATGTCGTTAAATAACACGATAAAAAAAGTCACTCGCTCTTGCCAATACATCCGGACCGGATTAATCCCGTTGCAGCACAACGATTTCGAGCCAATGTCTTAGCTCATTAATTTCGGAGGATCTTAAGTTCGGATGAGGTTTTATCACATGAGGGAAACCGTGCAAATTTTCTGCAAAATGGACGAAGATTGGTTATAAAGGGATCGCCTCAGGCTTCTGTTGTCAGTTCAAGCTGCATTGCCCCAACCCCAAAGACAAGGAACGATCATGTGGAAAAAACCACAAACACGGGAAGAACTACAGGCAGCCTGCACCTCAACCTTGGTGCAGAGTCTAGGAATTGAGTTCACGGTCATCGGCGAGGATTATATTGAGGGACGCATGCCGGTGGATGAACGAACCATGCAGCCCATGGGCCTACTGCATGGCGGCGCCTCAGCAGCCCTGGCGGAAACTCTGGGGGGAGCCGGGGCCTACCTTTGTGTTGAGGAAGGAACGATCTGTGTCGGCCTGGAAATAAATGCCAATCATGTGCGGCCTGCGAAACAGGGTTGGGTGATTGGGCGCGCGACCCTGTTGCACCAGGGACGCACCACCCAAGTGTGGAATATCACGATCCGGGATGAGCAGGACAACCTGGTCTGCATTTCCCGGCTGACCGTTGCGGTGCTCCAGCCTGAGCACAAATAGCGGTGTCGGGCCGTACGGTGGGCCAGCTGCTCCTACCATAATATCAAGGTATCATACCTCGATTGCAGCAAGAGGAGCAGAAAGGAAAAAGCCTCCGCTGCTTCATCACCGCCCAGTATCGGCAGGAGTAATGGCAAGCCCGATGACCTTTGAGGAACTTGGGAAGAAAGCCCGCAGGCCTGCCGAATTTTTTCTATCAAAATTCCAAGTTCAATCGGCTGGGGAAGACAATCGAATGCTCCCCGCTCGAGCCCCTGCATGCCGGCACGAGCTGCCCCCTTGGCGGTCAGCAGAATGACCTCAATGGCCGGATCAAGGTTTTTGATCAGGCTCAAGGTATCCAGGCCGTGAACATGACCGGCCCGCAAGCTGAGAACAACGACAGCGGGAGGGTTCAAAATGATTGATTCCATCACCTCTTCGCTGCAGTCGGCGGAAGTTGCAGCAAATCCCCACGAACACAGGCGATCACTCAAAATAGAGCTGAAGTCCGGGTCCTCGTCGACAATTAACACCTTGATTTCTTGCATAGGCAGCTCCGGTTGATTAGCTGCGCATCAATCGCATCCCCTCAGTTTCCCGCAAAACCCTGTTGCTTGCGACAAGCTGGCAGAAGAAAGCGACCGGCACATTCAGTATCCCTCCCTCGCCGACGGCAAAATCATGCCGGGCCGCAGCGACCCGGCAAATACCATGTGGAGCGCTTCGGTATGGGAGCCGATGATACCATCGATCACAGTAATTTTTTTCCAGGTGAAAAATTTATGAAAGCTGTCCTCGATACCGCCGCAGACAACGCACTGAACCCCTTCTTTAACAATCAAATCACTCAACTCTTCAGCACTTTTATGCGGAAGAATAATAGTCCGCGGGTCGCCCTTCATCTGCTGTCCATCATGCTCGGCGATAATGACCTCGGTAGCCTGGTCGAACCGGGGGGCGACGCTGTTATCCTGCACAGTTATGAGTATTTTCATGGTTCATCCTTACTAATGCTGTTTTCCTGCGTGGTTACCAGGCCATGGATTTTCAGTTTGCGCCACAGGGTGGTCCGGCCCCAGCCGAGAATTTCGGCGGCCTTGGAACGGTTGCCCCGGGTCTGGGTCAGGGTGCTGATGATCAGATCCTTTTCAATGGCCAGCCAATCCCGGGTCTCCTCCTGAGCGGCCGGGGCGGGGACGGGCTGCTCCGGCGGCGGGGCTGCGGAGACCGCAACATCGGGGGGCTGGACCGGGACGATCCGCGAAAACAGATACTTGGGCAGATGATCGACATCGATCTGTCGGTTCTGGCAGATATTGACGCAGTATTCGACGATGTTGCGCAGTTCGCGGATGTTGCCGGGATAGGGATATTCCATCAGCAGCTTGAGGGCCTCGGTGCTGAAACTCTTCAGGCTGGTACCGGTCCGCTCGGCAAAGATGCGCAGAAAATGGTTGAGCAGAAACCGGGTGTCGGTCTCCCGTTCCCGCAACGGCGGCAGATGCAGATGGAGCACATTGAGCCGGTAATAGAGATCCTCGCGGAATTCGCCGGCCGCGACCCGCTGTTTCAGGGGCCGGTGGGTGGCGGCGATGATGCGCACATCCACCGTGATCTTTTTCTCGCCGCCCAGGGGAAAGAACTCGCGATCATCGAGCACCGACAGCAGCTTTACCTGCAGCGGCAGGGGCATGTCGCCGATCTCAGTGAGAAACAGGGTGCCGCCCTGGGCCAGGCGGAACATGCCCGGCTTGTCCTTGACCGCGCCGGTGAAGGCGCCTTTGACATACCCGAACAGTTCCGATTCGAGCAGGTTCTCGGGCAGGGCGCCGCAGTTGATCTTGATAAAGGGTTTCTTGGCCCGGCTGGAGCGTTTGTGGATGGCCTCGGCCACCTTGTCCTTGCCGGTGCCGGTTTCGCCGGTGATCAGCACCGAGGCCTCGGTGTGGGCCATCAGGGGGATGAGATCGAAGACCTCGCGCATTTTCGGGCTTTGACCGATGATCGAATCCGTGACATCGGTATCCGTCACCAGCCCGGTGGCGTTGACCATGGCCGACAGATCGTCGAGGACAATAACCAGGCCGACGATCTCTTCCTCCCGGCTGCGCAGGGGGGAAAGGGTGAACTGCATGGGGAGCTTGCGGCGGTCACGGCTGACGATGTCACCGTCCAGGATCACGGCCTCGCCGCTGCTCAGGACCTCGCGGAAGGTGCGGCCGCGGGCTCCGATGTTGGAGCGCAGGACAAAGTCCACATAGACCCCCTGGACATCGGCCAGCACCACACCGGTCAGTGCCTCAAGGAATTCGTTGATCACCACGATCTTCAGGTCGCGGTCCACCACCGCGATGCCGTGCGGAATGGAGTCCAGCAGGGTATTGACCGTGATTTCGTCCAGCAGG
>JBFJXW010000145.1:0-10030 GCA_041622895.1 Desulfobulbus sp.
AAGGCGGTTTTTATCGCGAAAAACGGCGATGTCATGCCCTGCCATTTTCTCTGGCACACCTATGCCTGCATGGTCAATCAAGACCAGATTCAGATCCAGGAACAGCCGTTCGGCACCATCACGGAGCAATCCCTTCCAGTGATCTGGCAGCACCCTCGCTATATCCGCTTTCGCAGGGAAGCCGAAGCCAGTGAGTATGCACCCTGCTGGAGCTGCGCCTCCGGACCCTGCGCGGATCTGGTGAACACTAACATCCAGGATATGAACGACTGTTATGGTACGCAGGTCCCCTGCGGTCATTGTATGTGGAGTCTCGGCTGGACCAGGTGCCTGTAAACGACCGAGCAGCAGCCGACCTCTCGCCCGTCTCTCCGTGCTGTTCGTTGCAGCATTTCATGAAATGCTTATCTTTTAAGAATGGTGATGATACTCATTGCCAGCTGCAACAGGTAACCATACCTGATTACATGCTCTTTGTTGCACACTAAAGGTGAATATCATGATGCACGACACAGAATTTATAAAAGCGCAGCGACATTTTCTTCGGGGCGAGTACGAAAAAAGCATTACGGACTTTAACAATGCCCTGAAAAACGGGATGGATGCGAACAAGGTCCATATCCCCCTGGGATGGGCCCATTTAAAAAACGGCGATTACTTCGAGGCCATTACCAATTTCAGCCATGCGCTGGATACGTTCCCGGCAAATGATCATATCCGCTTTCTGCGCGGCATTGCCTATTTTAATAATGGGAATGTGGAAAAGGCGTTAGACGACTTTAATGATGCCATCAGGTTCAATGACAGGCGGGGTGCCGCCTATATTGCCAGGAGCTTGGCCTTCAAGGCGCTGCAGCGGAACAATGAAGCGGAAAGCGACCTGCGATCGGCCGTAGCATTGGGTGATGTTGAGGTGGAACTCTTCATCAGGGAGTACTGTTTTTCCCCGATGTTCTATGGGTTAGCCATGTCGCTTTTTGATGTCGGAAAAGAGGGCTGGGGCAAAGAACTCTATAACAAGCACGCCTCCACCCTGACCCACTGATGCCCGCGTCATTCTTCCCCCCTGAAGAAGGGCGAACGATCCATTGCACGGCTTCCGCTGACTGTTGAACCTGCACAATACAAGGGCTCCCCCGGAGGGAGCCTTTTTTTTGTGCCAATCCGTCCCGCCCTCCTTCCCGTCATGTATTGGCCTGCTACATGAGGTCGCTCCAGGCGCCGCGAATGGGGAAATGCGGATTTCCCCTACCCCAACCGCGCCACATCCACCACCACCGACAGGATGTGCATGCCACCGCCCATGACCACGCCCTTGACCGGGGCAACATCGCTGTAATCACGGCCCCAGGCAAGCGTCACATGCGTCTCGTTGGAAAGGATATTGTTGGTGGGATCAAGATCGACCCAGCCGATTTCCGGAACGAACAGGGAGAGCCAGGCATGGGAAGCGTCGGCCCCGATCAGTTTGGGTTTGCCCGGAGGCGGCAGCGTTTCCAGATACCCGCTCACATACCGCGCCGATAATCCTAGAGAACGCAGGCAGGCAATGGCAAAATGGGAAAAATCCTGACATACGCCCTTACGGCTCGCCAGCACCTGTTCCACCGAAGTATCCACCGTACTGGCCGTTTTGTCGTAGTCAAATTCGGTGAAGATTCGCCGCATCAGATCGATGGCGCCCGCAAGCACTGGTCGCCCCGCCGGAAAAGAAGCCCGGGCATACTCGAGAACCGCCGCGTTGAAACTGATCATGGGGCTGGGAAAAACAAACTGATAGGCCACCAGTTCGTCCGGCTGCCCATGGGTCACCAGTCGCTGTGCCACAATCTCCCAGGCTTGGGTGGCCATCGGATCCAGCAGCGGCATCCGATCGGTGCTGACGACGCTGGTGGCGGTCACGGCCAGTGCTTTATGCGGCTGCTGCACCATGAACACATGGGCAATATTACCAAAATAATCGATCCGTCGATGGAGATACTGGGGTTCGGGTACGAAAGAGAGGTTGCTCTGCAGCACCTGCTGGTGGCCGGTTGCCCGAGGTGTGAGAAACAGTTCATTCTGGGAAAGGGAGGCTGGCTCCGAATAGTTATACGCCGTGGTATGGGTGATGCGGTATTTCATGGTTCACTCTGCTCAAACCGCACGGAAAAATGAGGCGTGGCCGTGACCCGGGTCAGGTAATGAGCACTGATCTGCTGAGCGAATTCCAGAAGACGGGTTTCCATGGATTCGAGAAACTGGTTCAGCGGCGCATCGTTTTGCGCATCTCCGTGGCTGCAGGCCAGACCGGTAAGATCAAGCAGCCGGATGGCGGTGAGCATCTCCAGGGCCAGCCGCTCCTCGGCGCTGGCGAAACGCCGCTCGCTCTGCCGGGGCAGTTGCTCGACGTGGGCGGCCAGTTGACTGAACTGGAAGGCCAGGGATTTGGGGTTACTTTCGTCCACAAGCAGGAGGTCGAGCACCGGCGCCAGTTGAAAGGCGGTCCGATAGCGGGCGCGATAGGTCATGATGCTGTCGGAAACCTCCAACAGAGCTTCAAGCGCGCTTTGTGAGGCTACGCAGACCTGGGGCAGGCCGAAGTGAATGAGGTTGATATGGTGCAGGGCCCGCTCCACCCTCCTTCCCAGATCCATGAACCGCCAGCCAAGGCTGCGGGTCATGCCCTCCATTGCCAGCCCGCTGAAGGCGCTCAATGTGAACAGGGTATTGTCGAGCAGTTCCAGCGGATCGCCGGCCGGAGCCTGGCTGAATTCTTCCAGACGGTTGATTACTCGCCAGGAATCAAGGGAAAGTCGATCGCGGACGTTACGGGCAGTCTCCTGCACCCGATTAAGAATGGCAATCACGCTCTCGGGATGATCCTGCCGGTAGAGCGCATCGTATAACTGATCTTTCAAATCATTAAGGAAGGATTCCGTGTCCTCGCTTTCTGCTAACGGAGGGATGGTGCCATTCGCCCGAAGCAGGTTGAGTAAAAAATCCAACTCCGGAATATCTTCCGGTCGTGCTTCGCCGGAAAGACGACGATAGACGGAACGCAGCAGCCGGATCAACCCTTCGGCACGTTCCAGATAGCGTCCGAGCCATAGAAGATGATCAGCCACTCGACTGGGAAGATCACTGCCGCGCCGGAATTCGGCGACGTTATGGAGACCGCTCATCAGACTGAAAGGTACTACCGGATCATCGGAAAGTACCCAGATATCCTTGCTCTGCTGGCGCTCCGGGTTGTCGGCCAAAAGGGTCTCGGTGTCGGCCGAGGTGATGGCCAGGCCTCCGGGCATTACGGCAAAGCCCTGCTCGGTGGCGCAGACAAAAACCCGCAGCAGAAAAGAGCGCGAATGAATAGAATCCTTTTCCCAGGAAGGAACAGCGGCAGGACAAATCGTTTCCGTGGCCATGAAGGAAAACGGTTCGCTTTGGATCGCATTCATAATATCCGCATCGACAGGCTTTGACCGATCCAAGGCCGGGACCACGTTGAACTGATCGAGACGGGCCATCACCTGGCTCCGTCCCTCCAGGGTACCGCACCACATGGCCGGATGATTTTCGAGCAGCAGGTCCTGGCCCAACAGTCGGCGGCTGAGTTCGGGAAGGAAAACCGGCAATACCGGCGTTTCAATAAAGCCACTGCCAATGGGATTGGTGATATCGATATTCTGCTCGCGGGCAACCTGGATGAGACCGGCCACGCCACACGTCGTTTCCCGGCGCAGGGCAAAGGGGTCGCTGTTTTTGTCGGCGATGTGGCGAAAGATGGTATCCACCGGCTCCAGACCGGCCAGTTTCTTGAGGAAGACTTTTCCGTTGCGCACGGTCAGATCCTGCCCCTCGACCAACGGATACCCCAGGTAGCGGGAAAGCAGGGCCTGCTCGAAATAGATGGCGCTGTCCGGCCCCGGTGAGAGCAGAACAATGTTGGGATCTTCGCGGTACAATGCGGCGCGTTCCACCAGACTGTTATGAAAGGTCTGAAAAAAGGGCGCCAGCCGCCGGATCTGGGTCCGGTGGTACAACTCGGGAAACATGCGCGAAATGACAATCCTGTTTTCCAGTGCATATCCCAGGCCGACCGGATTGGCACTGTAATCGCGCAGCACTCGGAAGCGGCCATCCGGCCCCCGGTAGAGGTCTGCCGCGTAATAGGTCAGAAATCGGTTGCCAAGGGGGCGAATGCCGTGGCAGGTATGAATAAAGTTGGGATTGGCAAAAATCAGCTCCGAAGGTAACTGACCGTTTTTCAGAAGATCCTGAGGACCGTAGGTATCAGCGAGAATCTGCTCCAGCAGGTGCGCACGCTGGAGCAAACCGGCCTCCAGTCCATCCCATTCCTGCGCAGTCAGGGGCAACGGGATCATATCCAATGCCCAGGCCGTCCCTTTGCCCTCCGGGCTGTCAAAGGGATTGAAGCTGGCACCGTCTTCGTGGCGCATGCGCTTAACGCGCTCCTGACGCTGCCGGAGCATATCCGGATCCGTGGCATTCAGGGCGGCAATGATGGCTTGCCAGTGCGCACGGGGCTCCCCGGATGCACCAAAGGCTTCGCAATAATCGCTCCCCGCGCAGGCCGCCGCGTCAAAGAGTGATGCGGATGCGCTGCCGGATTTGTTCGGGTCGGTGAAAGGTACAGTACTCATACTTCCATTGTTTTCATCTCGGGAAACGCCACCATGCATGTACATGGGCTGGGTGTATCCGGTTCACCGTCGCAAATCAAGCGTATAGGGAAACGAGGGGTTGCTTTCCACTTCAGGAATGGTTTTGGGACCGCCCGGTGTGTGCCCATGGGGAATGAATCGGGCATGCCGCCGTCCCTCGGCTTCGTTGGCATTGACCGGCAAGACCTCATGATGACGCCCGCCCGGATGGCCGACATGGTAGGTGCAGCCGCCTATGGAGCGCCCGGTCCAGGTGTCGAACAGATCGATCACCAGCGGGGTGTGCACGCCGATGGTGGGGTGCAGACACGTCGGTGGCTGCCATGCCCGATAGCGGACACCGGCCACAAAGACACCGTTCACTGTGCTGGGATGCAGGGGAACGCGTCGACCGTTGCAGGTGAGTATGTAGCGCTCACCGGTCATTCCGGAAATCTTGACCTGCAGCCGTTCCACCGAGGAATCGACAAAGCGGACCGTACCGCCGCCGCCCGGCTCTTCACCCAACACGTGCCAGGGCTCCAGCGCCTGACGCAATTCGATCTCCATACCCTGGCAGTCGATGAACCCATGAATGGGAAAGCGGAACTCAAAGTGGGGATGAAAGAAATCCATGTTCACCGGAAAACCGGCTTCAGCCAATATCTGCAGCACATCGGCAAAATCATCATACACCGGCTGCGGCAGCATGAACCGGTCATGGAGATGCGTGCCCCACCGTACCAGGGGCTGCCGGTACGGGGTCCTCCAGAACCAGGCGACAAAGATGCGCAGCAGCAGCTGTTGAGCCAGGCTCATACGGGCATGCGGCGGCATCTCAAAGGCACGGAATTCGAGCAGTCCCAGGCGGCCGGTGGAGCTGTCCGGTGAATAGAGTTTGTCGATACAGAATTCCGCCCGGTGGGTGTTACCGCTCACATCGACCAGCAGGTGCCGAAAGAGTCGGTCCACCAGCCAAGGCGGGCAAGGCTTGCCCGGTTCGGTCTGGCGGTCCAGCTCGGCAAAGGCGATCTCCAGTTCATACAGGCTGTCGTGGCGCGCCTCGTCGATGCGTGGCTGCTGGCTGGTCGGGCCGATGAACAGGCCGGAAAATAGATAGGACAGTGACGGGTGGTTGTTCCAGAAGGTAACAAAACTGCGCAGCAGGTCGGGACGGCGGAGAAAGGGGCTGTCCGCGGGCGTGGCCCCGCCGATGATGATATGATTGCCGCCGCCGGTGCCGGTCTGGCGTCCGTCGACCAGAAATTTTTCCGTAGCCAGCCGTGACTGACGCGCTGTTTCGTACAGCGTGGTGGTGCAGTCCACCATTTGCCGCCAGTTGTGCATGGGCTGGATGTTGACTTCAATGACACCGGGGTCCGGGGTGATTTTCAAAAACTCCAGACGCGGGTCATAAGGCGGGGTGTAGCCTTCGATCACCACCGGCAGCTTGGTAGCCTGCGCGGTTTGCTCGATGGCGGTCACCAGTTCCAGATAGCCCTCCAATTTGGCGATCGGCGGCATAAACACATACAGTCGTCCCTGACGCGGTTGCACACAAAGTGCGGTCCGCACCAACCAGGCGGCGGATTCGCCGGGCATAGGCTGGGGATCGGCATAGGGTTCGGGTTGTGTGCGGACGCCCGCACCGCTCTCCGCTTCCGGCTGGCCCGGAACCGATCGTTGACCGGCTTGAAAATCCGGCAGCGGTTCCCGTTCCGCAAGTGGGTCTGTGGGGTAGTCGATGTGAAAATCTTTCTCGGAAACCCAGGGCAGCGATTCCAGAGGCAGGCGCAATCCGGCCGGAGAGTCGCCGGGCAGGAGAAAGAGGTGTTCGCCGCGCATGGGCCAGGGGCCGCTTTTCCACGAGCCGTGCTGCAAGGGCAGCACATAGCCAACCACCGCTCCAAGGCCGCGCTCAAAGGCCCGGGCCATCCGTGTCCGGGCCTCGACATCGTCCAAGCGGGGATCGGCAGGATCGACATTAACGGGCAGGCGCTGTTCCTTGTAGAGGTAGTAAAAAATATCCTCGTAGCTTTCCCGGATATAGCGTCGGCTCACGTGCAGATGGTCGGCCAGGGTTTCGAGAAACCGCTTAGCCTCGGGAGCACCGAAGCCATAATCTGTGGAAAGATCGGCCAGCCACTGTTCATCGGTCCACACCGGCTGTCCATCCTTACGCCAGTAGCAGCCCAGTGCCCAGCGGGGCAGGGATTCGCCCGGATACCACTTACCCTGGCCGCAGTGCAGCAGCCCTCCGGGTGCCCACTGTCGGCGCAGCCCCTGCATAAGGTTTATCGACAACTGCAGCTTCTCGGCACCCAGTGCATCGCTGTTCCATTGGGCACCATCCATATCATCAATGGAAATAAAGGTCGGCTCACCGCCCATGGTCAGACGGACATCCGCAGCTGCCAGCTGTTCATCCACCCGGTCACCTAATTCGACAATCTGCTCCCAGACCTCTTCCGGGTAGGGCCGAGTGGAGCGTGGCGCTTCGCGAATACGGCGGACACTCATGTGATGTTTGAATTCGACCTCGCAAAGCTCCAAAGCACCGGTGATCGGAGCCGCACTCTGCGGTTCCGGTGAACAGGCCAGAGGGATATGGCCTTCACCGGCAAACAGCCCGGAGGTGGGATCCATACCGACCCAGCCGGCGCCGGGAAGGTAGACTTCGGTCCAGGCATGGAGGTCGGTGAAGTCGACCTCAGTCCCTGAGGGGCCATCCAGTGATTTCACATCGGGCTTGAGCTGAATCAGATAGCCGGAAACAAAGCGGGCCGCCAACCCCAAATGACGCAGAATATTCACCAGCAGCCAGGCCGAATCCCGGCAGGAGCCGCTGCCCAACTGCAGGGTCTGCTCGCAGCTCTGCACATTGGGCTCCATGCGGATGAGGTAACTGATTTCCTGGCTCAGCTGCAGATTGAGATCCACCAGAAAATTGATCGGTTGCCGGGGGGTGCGATCAATTTTTTTCAGATACGCTTTGAGCTGCTTCCCGGCGGGTTCCCTGATCAGATACGGCCCCAACTCCCTCTTGAGGGTTGGTTCATACACAAAAGGAAAGATCTCGGCATCGGGTTCGAGAAAAAAGTCAAAGGGGTTGATGACGATCATTTCCGCCACCAGATCGATCTCCACCTCAAAACCACTGGTCTTCTCAGGAAAAACCAGGCGGGCCAGGTAGTTACTGAAAGGGTCCTGCTGCCAGTTGATGAAATGGTCTTTCGGCCGGACCGTCATCGAGTAGCTCAGAATCGGCGTACGGCAATGGGGAGCCGGCCGCAAGCGGACGATCTGCGGCGAAAGGGTGATGGGACGATCGTACTGGTATGTGGTTCGGTGGTTCAGGGCAACATGGATTCCCACGGCTGGTCCTTTCTATACGAGAGGGGGTTGCGTCACCGAGGAATTCTCGGCGCGCAGCCCCTTGTTTGCAGGTATGCGCCTGATTGCAGCGGTCGGTTACTGCTCGCTGGTGACCGTTTCAAACAGGTGCTTGATGTTAAAGAAGGTGGTGCCGATGGCCGCATCCACCTGGTTCACCCGGGTCTGCAGACCATCCAGATACTCGTGCATCCCCTGATTGAGGACTTCATCGATATCGGTATATTCCAGATCGGCCTTCAGTCGACCCAGCAATTTTTCGGCGAGGTTACTGGTCGACCCGTAGGGTGAGCCGGTGATGCGGTGCAGTCCGACCTGAGCTTTGGTGATGCAGTGACGGATGGATCGCGGGAACTGTTTGTCGAAAATCAGAAAACTGGCCACCATGCGCGGGCTGATCTGGTGGTGTTCCTTGCGATACATTTCAAAGGCACTGGCGGATTTGAGCACTGCGGTCCATTGGATGTTGTCGATGGGGGTATTGACCAGGTCCGCCTGGGGCAGAAGCATGAAGTACTTGACGTCGAGAATTCGCGAGGTTTTATCGGCGCGCTCCAGCATCATGCCGATACGGGCAAAGTTCCAGGCTTCGCCGTGGCTCATGGTGCAGTCCATCAAACCGGTGAACAGATGGCTGCGCATCTGGATGATCTTGAAAAATTTATGCGGATCTCCAAAGGCCATGGGTTGATATTTGGGATTGGCCAGTTCCAGATAGAACGTGTTCAGATGTTCCCACATTTCCGAGCTGATGATCTCCCGGATGGAACGACCGTTTTCCCGGGCCGCCGCCAGGCAGGACAGGATCGAATTGGGGTACTGACGGTCAAAGGTGAGGAAACGGATTACCGCCTCCCGCGTATAATCAGAATAGCGCTTCTCGAACAGTTCCTGGTCGCCGGTGATCAGCACCAGCGGTTCCCAGTGTTTGCCCTTTTCCGAGGGCATGTCGAGCAGCAGGTTAAGGTTAACGCTGATGAAACGGGCGACATTTTCCGCCCGTTCGATATAACGGCACATCCAATATATAGAGTTGGCCACGCGGCTGAGCATCTCGATTTCTCCTCTCGTATTTCGTCGCTTACAGCACCCAGGTATCTTTACTGCCGCCACCCTGTGACGAGTTGACCACCAGCGATCCCTTGGTCAACGCCACCCGGGTCAGACCGCCGGGCTGCACATAGATATCCTTGCCAAAGAGCACATAGGGCCGCAGATCCACATGGCGGCCTTCGATTCGATCGCCGACTATAGTGGGCACACGGGAAAGCGAGATGGTGGGCTGGGCCATGTAATTACGGGGCTCGGCCTTGATCTTTTCGGCAAAGGAATCCCGCTCCGCCTGCGTTGCATGGGGGCCGACCAGCATGCCGTAGCCGCCGGATTCGTTGGCGGCCTTGACCACCAGCTGATCGAGATGATCGAGCACGTAGGCCCGGTCCTTATCGTCCCGACAGATATAGGTGGGCACGTTGGGCAGGATGGGATCTTCCCCGGTGTAGTACTTGATAATCTGGGGTACATAGGCATAAATAACCTTGTCGTCGGCAATACCGGTACCCGGGGCATTGGCCATGGCGATGCGTCCCGCCTTGTAGGCATTGATGAGGCCTTTAACACCGAGCAGGGAGTCGGGACGGAACACCTCGGGATCGATGAAATCATCATCAATGCGCCGATACAGTACATCCACCCGTTTCAGCCCCTTGGTGGTGAGCATATGCACATAGCCGTCGGCGACCACCAGATCCTGCCCTTCCACCAGTTCCACGCCCATCTGCTGGGACAGAAAGGAGTGCTCAAAATAGGCGCTGTTGTAGATACCGGGGGTCAGTACGCCGATGGTCGGATTCTGACAATGGTCCGGGGCCAGATATTCCAGCATCGCCAGCAGCTTATTGGGGTAATCGTCCACCGGCCGAACATGCGAGGCCTCGAAGACCTGGGGAAAGGTGCGTTTGAGAACCTGGCGGTTTTCCAGCACATAGGAAACA
>JBFJXW010000146.1:0-9795 GCA_041622895.1 Desulfobulbus sp.
ATTCTGCAGGATTTCATAGGGCGGATAGGGGGAGTAGACCATGCCGTGCTGGCGGTCATGGCGGCTGATGGCGGTGCCGGAGAGTTTTTTCAACACTCCAAGCTGGATTTCGCCCCGGGTCAGGGCCGCCAGGGTGTTGAGGTTTGCGCCGAACTGCTCGATAGATTCGCCGGGCAGGCCGATGATCAAGTCCACATGGAGATGGGCGGTGGTGTGCTGCTGGAGAAAGGCCAGATTTTCCTTGATCCGGTCGAAGTCGAGCCGGCGGCTGATATCGAGAGCGGTTTGCGGGTGCAGGGTCTGGATGCCGACCTCCAGCTGCAGGGTGCCTGCAGGGAACCGTTGCAGCCGTTCTTTGAGCTCTTCCGGAAAATGGTCGGGGATGACCTCGAAATGGACATGAAAGGGCGGTTCCTTGGCGAGAAAGAAATCAAGGATGCGGCCTGCGGTGGCGATGTTGCTGTTGAAGGTCCGGTCGACGAATTTAATGGTTCGTGCCCCCCGCCGCCACAGATTTTCAAGGGCGGTAAGAAAATCATCGATGGCAAAGGGGCGAACCTGTTTGTCCAGCGAGGACAGGCAGAATTCGCAGGTAAAGGGGCAGCCCCGCGAGGCCTCGACATAGGTGATGCGATGAGCCAGGTCCTCGTCGGTGTACAAGGCGTACGGCATCTCCAATCCGGTGACCTCGACCAGGGTTGCGGCGATGACCGGATCAGCCGGCGGATGACCGGCGAGGATTGCGGCGCACAGGTCATGAAAGGCGATTTCGCCTTCCCCCTGAATCAGGTAATCGGCCTCGCTCAGATCGACCCGCAGGGGCAGGTGGCTGACCTCAGGCCCCCCGAGAACGATACGGGTGGCCGGAGCCACCCGCTTGAGGATACTGACCAACTGCCGCACTTCGGCCGCGTTCCAGATGTAGACGCCGATACCAACGATGTCCGGTTCGCTCGCCAGGATTTTCTCGGCGATATCCGTCAACTGATCGGTGAGGCTGTACTCCTGGATGCGTGCCATAGGCTGCAATTCGCGCAAGTTGGCGTGCAGCCAGCGCAGCCCGATGCTGGCATGGATGTAGCGGGCGTTGATGGTGGTGAGAATGATACCGGCCATGGATTAACCCCGCAGAGGTGCCGAGGACGAACAGCGCTGTCCTGCTGTGGCAATTGCCGTGATCATTGTGCCGCCAGCCGTTGGCGCAGCACCTTATGCAGGATGCCGCCATTGCGATAGTAATTGATTTCCATATCATTATCGAGACGCAGGGTCACGGTGATGGTTTCCGAGCGGCCGTCGGCCCGGTCGATGCGCAGCGGCACCGCTTTCCCCGGCTGCAGCAGCGCATCCAGCCCGGTCAGGGTGATGGTCTCGCTGCCGTCCAGGCCAAGACTCTTGGCATCCATACCTTCGGGGAACTGCAGCGGCAACACGCCCATCCCCACCAGATTGGAGCGATGGATGCGCTCAAAGGAAGCGGCGAGTACCGCTTTGACGCCGAGCAGCATGGTGCCCTTGGCCGCCCAGTCGCGGGAACTGCCGGTGCCGTAGTCCTTGCCGGCAATCACCACCAGCGGCGTACCGTTCTCCTGGTAGCGCATGGCCGCGTCATAGATCGGCATTTCCTCACCTTCGGGCATCAGCCGGGTAAGGCCGCCCTCCTGCTGGACCATCTGGTTACGAATACGGATGTTGGCAAAGGTACCTCGCATCATCACCTCATGATTGCCGCGTCGGCTACCGTAGCTGTTGAAATCCCGGGGCGCAATGCCGAGGCTCTGCAGGTACAGTCCTGCCGGGGTCTGGGGGCCGATGGCTCCGGCCGGGGAAATGTGATCGGTGGTGATGGAATCGCCGAAGATGGCAAGAATCCGGGCTGCGGTGATATCTTGGGGAGGCTGCGGTTCCGGGGTCAGGTGCTGAAAGAAGGGTGGCTCGCGGATATACGAGGACTCCTTGTCCCACTGATAGAGATCGCCACTGCCGCCCTGCAGCGCGTTCCACTGGTCGTCACCGGCAAACACACTGGCATAGGAGGTGGTGAACATTTCCGGGGTCACGGTCTTTGCAACAGCGGCCTGGATTTCTTCCTTGGTCGGCCAGATATCGCGCAGAAAGACCGGTTTGCCGTGATCGTCCATGCCCAGCGGATCCTTTTCCAGATCAACCAGCATGGTGCCGGCCAGCGCATAGGCCACCACCAGAGGCGGCGAGCCCAGATAGTTGGCCTGGACCTGCGGATGGATGCGCGCCTCGAAATTGCGGTTGCCGCTGAGCACGGCGGCCACCACCAGCTTTTGGTCGCGGATGCGAGCGGCGACTGTTTCATCCAGCGGTCCGCTGTTGCCGATGCAGGTGGTGCAGCCGTAGCCGACAACGTGGAAGCCGAGGGCTTCGAGATCAGGCAGCAGGCCGCTCTGTTCCAGGTAGCGGGTGACCACCCGCGAACCCGGCGCCATACTGGTCTTGACCCAGGGCTTGCTGGTCAGGCCGCGTGCGCGGGCTTTGCGCGCCAGCAGACCGGCACCGATCATCACGTCCGGATTGGAGGTGTTGGTGCAGCTGGTAATAGCGGCGATGACCACCGAGCCGTTGGTGAGGCCGGTACACTGTTCGCGGTGAAGAGCAGCGGTCGTGGGGCCTTTCACGCAGCAGGGACAGCCGTCCATGTTGCCAGCCTCGATGGGGGGCGGGGTACTTTGGTCCAGCTTTTTTGCGAATTGTACGCTGAAATCGTCGTGCACGGCGGCAAGCGGCAGCAGATCCTGGGGCCGTCGTGGTCCGGCCAACGACGGTACCACCTCTTCAAGGGCGACCTCATAGGTGACCGAATAGTCAGGTTCTCGGCTGTCGGGGGCAAAGAAAAACCCCTGTTCTTTGCAGTAGGCGGCCACCAGATCGATCTGTTCACTGGATCGTCCACTGGCTTTCAGGTAGCGCAATGTTTCCGCATCCACCGGGAAAAAGGCCATGGTTGCTCCGTATTCAGGCGACATGTTGCCGATGGTGGCGCGGTCGGGCAGGCTCAAGGCTTCCAGGCCCGGACCGAAAAATTCGACGAAGCGGCCGACCACGCCCTTGCTGCGCAGGAATTTGGTCAGGGTCAGCACCAGGTCTGTGGCGGTGGTACCCGGCCGCATGGCACCGTTGAGCCGCACGCCTACCACCTCGGGGATCTGCAGCGAATAGGGCTGGCCGAGCAGCACCGCCTCTGCCTCGATCCCGCCCACACCCCAGCCCATGACGCCCAGGCCGTTGATCATGGTGGTGTGGGAATCGGTGCCGAGAACGCTGTCCGGAAAGGCCAGCAGTGCGCCGTCCTGTTCGGAACTCTGAACCACCGAGGCCAGGTATTCGAGGTTTACCTGATGAACAATACCGGTGCCCGGAGGGACAACGCGGAAATTGCGGAAGGCCTGCTGCCCCCAATGGAGCATGGTGTAGCGCTCGCGGTTGCGCTGCATCTCCAGGCCGACATTGATGGCAAAGGCCTCTGTGCTGGCAGAACTGTCCACCTGGATGGAATGGTCGATGACCAGATCGACCGGGATAAAAGGGTTCATGGTGGCCGGATCACCGCCGTTGCGGGCCAGGGCGGAACGAAGGGCCGCCAGATCGACCAGGGCCGGTACGCCGGTGAAATCCTGAAGCACCACCCGGCTGGGCATGAAGGGCACCGCCGCAGGGTTGACATGACCGGGCTGCCAGGAGGCCAGGTTGTCGATGTCCTGTCCGCTGACCAACCCTTGGGGATAATGGCGGAGCAGGTTTTCCAGCAGGATACGAATCGAAAACGGCAACCGCTCAATAGGACCGTAGCCTAATGCTTCCAGTGCTTTCACCGAGTAGGCGGTGTAGGTGGTGCCACCGGCCTGAATCGATATGCGGGGATCGAAAGAAGCAAAATCCGTCGTTGCAGTCATGTGCATAACCTCCTGCTGGGGTGATGGGTATGGTAAAAACAGGCAATCCTTCTACAATGGTGCCAGATTTGCAAAAAACAAGAACCTTGTGGCTTTTACCAGAGAGTAGCGGTGAATTTTGACGCGCGATTCTCTTTTTGTCAATCAAGGGCTCCGGCAACTTGCCGTTTTTGTCCGGACATCCTATACTAGCATCTTTTCCGGCGAACCCGAGGACCTAACCTGTGAGAATGCGCTATGATCAAAACCTACGCAGAGATTAACAAGAAGATCGAGTCCGGCAAGGCAGTGGTGCTCACCGCTGAAGAGGTCATCGATTATGTCGATAAACGGGGCCTGGAGGCTGCCGCCAAAGAAGTGGATGTGGTGACCACCGCCACTTTCGGCCCCATGTGCTCCTCCGGCTGTTTTCTCAACTTCGGTCACAGCACGCCGAAGATGCGCATCAGCGAGGCCTGGATCAACGATGTGCAGGCCTACTGCGGCGTCGCCGCGGTCGATGTCTATCTGGGCGCAACCCAGCTGCGGCAAAATGATCCGGCCAACATGTACCACCCCGGCGAATTCCGTTACGGCGGCGGCCATGTGATCGAGGATCTGGTCGCCGGTAAAAAGGTTCAGCTGTTTGGTCTTTCCTACGGCACCGACGACTATCCCCGCCGGGAGATCCGCACCCTGTTCGACATCAACGACCTGAATCAGGCGATCATGACCAATCCGCGCAACTGCTACCAGAATTACAACGTCGCGGTCAATACGTCGGATAAACGGATCTACACCTACCTCGGCATCCTCAAGGCCCGGATGCGCAATATGACCTACTGCTCCGCCGGGCAGTTGTCGCCGTTGTTGAACGATCCCCTCTACGAAACCATCGGCGTCGGCACCAGCATCTGGCTGGCCGGGGCGCGGGGCATTGTCTATGCCCAGGGAACGCAGCATTGCTCGCAGGTTGAGCGCGGGGACAATGGCGTGCCGGCTGAGGGGGCCGGAACTCTGGCGTTAAGCGGCAATATGAAGGAGATGCTGCCGGAATTCGTCCGCGGAACCAGCTTCAAGGGGTACGGGGTGTCGCTGGCCCTGGGGGTCGGCATCCCCATCCCGATCCTCAATCCGGAAATCCTGCGCCGCACCACGGTCCGCGACCGCGATATCATGGCCTGCGTCATCGATTATTCCCATGACTACCCGCAGAAAACCGGTAAGGTGCTGGCCCGGTACAACTACGAGCAGTTGCGTTCCGGCGAGGTGGAACTGAACGGCAAAAAAGTGCCGGTTACCTCGCTCTCCTCGTATCACAAGGCCCTGAAGATCTGCGGCCTGCTCAAGGCGGAAATCGAGGAGGGGCGTTTTCTCCTCTCCGAACCCAGTCAACGTTTGCCGCTTAATCAGGGAATGCAATCCTTGAACATCAGAGGACCGGTCCGATGATCACCAAAAAAATCTATCTGTACTTTCCCAAGAGCGAAACCGAAAAGCCGATCGTCTATCAGTTGGTGAAAGAGTTCGATCTGATCGTCAATATCTTTCGCGCCAAGGTGACTCCAGAAGAAGAGGGGTATCTCAGTCTGGAGGTGACCGGCACTCAGGAGAATATCGACCGGGCCTTTGCCTTTCTCGGCGGTTTCGATGTGACCATTCATGCCGGCAACAAGGCGGTGCATTGGGACCAAGACCGCTGCGCCCATTGCGGTGCCTGCGTAGTGCACTGCCCAACCCAGTCTCTCTCTTTTATCGACCCAACCACACGGACCATCGCTTATTGCGAGGATACCTGCATTGAATGTCTGGCCTGTATTGCCGCCTGTCCCTTCGGGGCCTGTTCGTCTGCTTTTTAAGGCGACCATGAAAAAGTAACGCACGGTCGAGATATGCGTTCCTATCGTTCTTTTTCCTGGAAGGATACCAACCTGCGCATCGCCTGCGAGGCCTTTGATCTGGTGACGCGTAGCGTGGTTGCCCAGCGAAAGCTGTTGGAACGCTATATCGCCCGCCATCCCGAGTTTCAGACCTCGCTCGTGCCGGTCGTGCTGCTCGAAGAGGCTCCGGAAGTCGCCTGTCGTATGGCTGCCGCCGCCGACCGTACCGGCCTCGGCCCCATGGCCTCGGTGGCGGGAACGCTGGCCCAGTTTGGGGTGGAAGCCGCAATGGCCGCGGGTTGCCGGGAGGCCATTGTTGAAAACGGCGGCGACATCTTTATCCTCTCTGAAAGCGTGGTCACTATCGGCATCTATGCCGGCAATAATGCTATCGGCAACAAGCTGGCCTTCCGCATCGTGCCGCACGACCTCCCTCTTTCTCTCTGTTCCTCCTCGGGCAAGATGGGCCATTCGCTCAGCCTGGGGCAATGCGATCTGGCCACCGTGACCTCCAGGGATGCGGCTCTGGCTGATTCCGCCGTCACCCTGGTCTGCAACCTTATTCGTTCGGAAAAGGATCTGACGCCGGTGCTGAACGATGTGGGCACCATTGCCGGCATTACCGGTATCTTTGCCGTGAAGAACGGCAAAATCGGTATGTGGGGCCATCTGCCCGAACTGGTCCGTAACGAGGACGCTGCCACCCCGGCCAAGATCACCCGCGACCTGCGGTCCGCATTCAAGGACCGGTAACCCCTGCCATCAGAACCATTGCTCCTTTTTTGACGGTACCCTGCCCTTTCACACCAGCGGCGAAAAGGAACGGAGAACCGCGTGCTGCAAACACAAACAGCCGGTGCAGAGTGTCTGCACCGGCTGTTTTTCTTTGTTCTCAGGAAGAGAGGGGTTATTGCGCCTGCAAAACCACATACAGGCTGCTCTCTCCGGAACGGACACGCAGCAGAACCTGCTTGGGATTTCTGGATTTTTTTACAGCCTCCTGCAATTCCTTGAGGTTGTGTACGCGCATTCTGTTCACCTCTTCCACCAACTGACCGGCCTGCAGCCCCACCTGGGCAGCAGGACTGCCGGAATCGACATCGGCAATCAATACACCCTGATCCTTATTGTACCCGAACTGCTCAGCCACTTCGCTGGTCAGATCCTGCAGGGTCAGCCCCATTTCTCCCAGCGTCGTGCTGGTGATCTTCTTGGCAATGGATGCCATATCTTCGGGTTGTTCACCAATGGTTACCGTCAGTTCCTTTTCCTTGCCGTCACGGAGGATGTTCAGGGTAATCGACGAGTTCGGCGGGACCATGGCAATTTTGTTGCGCAGATCCGCCACATCGGTGACAGCGTTGCCGTCGATCTCGGTAATGATGTCGCCCTGGAGCAAGCCGCTTTTCTTGGCAGGAGAGTTATCGGTCACTTCAGAGATGAGCGCGCCGCCGCTTGTTTTTCCGCCAAAGGATTTCGCCAAATTCTCATCGACGTCCTGGATGAGAACTCCGAGCCAGCCTCTGGTGACCTTACCGGTCTTGCGCAGTTGCTGTTCAATGCTCTTGGCCATGTTGATCGGGATGGCGAAGCCAATACCCATGTAGCCGCCGCTTCGTGAAAAGATGGCGGTGTTCATGCCCACGGCCTCGCCGTGAATATTGAGCAGCGGTCCGCCGGAGTTGCCGGGATTAATGGCGGCATCGGTCTGGATGAAATTTTCGTAGTCGGAGATACCCATCCGGTTGCGGCCCTTGGCACTGACCACACCAACGGTGACGGTCTGGTTAAGTTCAAAGGGGCTGCCGATGGCGATAACCCATTCCCCAACCTCAAGAGCGTCCGAGTTGCCCAGAGGCAGCACCGGCAGATTCTTGCCGTCGATCTTGATGATGGCCACATCCGACTGGGGATCGGTCCCTATGACCTTGGCCGGGAATTCCCGCTTGTCGGACAGGCGGACGGTGATTTTATCGGCACCATCCACAACGTGATTGTTGGTCAGGATGTAGCCGTCGCTGGCGATGATAAATCCGGAACCTGCAGCCTGCTGCTTAAACGATCGCTTTTTCTGATTGGGAGTACGGGGATGACGGAACTGCGGTCCGAAAAATCGTTCGAAAAACGGATCGGAAAAGAGATCGGAAGGAAATTGTCCCATACTTGTCCCGCTTGTTTCCTTTTCAACCGCCACATGAACTACCGCCGGGCCGGCTTTTTTTACCACCGAGGAAAAAGCCTTGGCGGAACGGTCGAGCAGGGCCAGGTCTTCGTCGCTCTGGGCATACGAGGCATGATACCCGCCTGCCAGCAAGGTCAGACAGAGAAGGCAGGAGGCGATAACAGTTTTTTTAGGGAAGGTTTGTCGTATTTGCATGATGAATAGCTCCATTCGCTCATGGAAGATGGTTTGTCATCCGAGGTGGATGGCGAAAAAACAGGTAACAACAGGCAGTCAATACACTGCCAACAATTATACCGAGGCCTTGGTTCGTCAAGTGCAACAGGGCAGAAAGACCGAGAGAAAGGGTGCGCACAGCAATGATTTCTGTTTTTTCCCGCCAAGGAGAAACGGTGGCGAACCGATGGTGCCGGTTCTCCTCAGTAGTCTCGGTTTGCAGCAATTTTCCGCATCCCCGTTGTGCAGGGGCATTCTCTGATGATAGTTTTTACTCTAATTAAACCCACTTTTATCTCCCATTGTGAAGGTGCTTTTCCTGGTTAAAATATAATCAACCAACAGGGAACGTCCTGACAAACGCACACAGCCCTTATGAACAGATAAACCAAGGAAGGGCAGCATGTCTGGGTATGCAACGGTAGCCTGGATCAAGAATACGCTCGGACACGAATTGGTCTGCCGGAAAGAAGTACTGAAAGGAAACAGCAGCGAGCATGGACTGAGCGAGAAAGAACAACGTCAGTACATGGATGTAAGTGTATTTAATAGTACCGAACATTGGTAAAAACGTATAAATCTATATATGCAACAGATACTCTGCAGGAGGATGTCATGGAATGCAACGAAAGAGATCGCAACGTACAGAGTGTTGGCTATGAGTCGCTGGTATGGGTACGAGATGATGAGGGACACGAATTCAGTTGCTCGCTGGATACCAGTCGGGGGGGAGTCAATAGCCTGGATGACCTGACTGAGCATGAACGCGCCTCGTGTATGGATGTCAATAGCATCATCGGTACTGAGCGGTGGTAAGCAGACATATAATCTAAATGTCCCCGGTGGATTCCGCCGGGGATTTTTTTTGTGAACAACGGCACAACCGTATGAGACAGTGAGGCCAGCAATGGAACATCTCGTAAATTCTCGGCGTTTTCGGGCATACAATGGCGATGTCAGCAGAGACGGTCCCGTTCTCTACTGGATGCACCGTGAATTCCGTGCCAGTGACAATTGGGGGCTTATTCAGGCCCGGGTTGAGGCATTGCGCCGACGGGTGCCGTTGGCCGTGGTATTTTGCATGGCCCCTGCCTTTCTCGGCGCGACCATCAGGCAGTATGATTTTCTGCTGACTGGTCTTGAAGAGACGGGTACTGATCTGCAGTCCGCAAATATTCCGTTGATTCTCTGCTGTGGCGATCCAGAAAAAGAGATACAGCGATTGTGCCGGCAGCTCAGTCCTGGCCTGGTGGTTACTGATTTCGATCCGCTCCACATCAAGCGACAGTGGTTGCGGCCGCTGCTTGAACAGGTCGATTTTCCCGTGCAGGTGGTTGACTCACGCAATGTAGTGCCCTGCTGGCTGGCCTCTGATCATCGAGAATTCATGGCCCGAACCTTTCGCCCCAAGATACACCACCACCTGAGCGAATTCCTTGAACCCTTTCCCGATCTTGATCCGCATCCCTTTCCCTGGAAAGGGGATCGTTCCCGGCATGATGTAGCGTTTCTGCGAGCGTCGCTGCGGGTGGACAACCGTGTGCCACCGGTCACCTGGCTCAAAGCCGGACCCAAGGCTGCAGGACAGGTGTTGGAGCAGTTTATTGCGCAACGC
>JBFJXW010000147.1:0-9791 GCA_041622895.1 Desulfobulbus sp.
TAATGCCTCGCACATAAAAAATCTCACACTTTTCCCATCGATTCCTTAGAGAGCAACAGCACTTTGTCAAAGTAAACTGCTCACGCAAGGACACCTTCACGGTCGATAAAAAACTCCTCTACATTATAAAGAAAATGTTATTTTTTCATGATGTATAGGATAACAATTCCCTCTGTTGCAAGTGCCGAGAACGGCATTTTTATAGAATTGTTAACATTCTGACTGGCAATTAAGACAACAAACGATGGTGTCATTAAAGAATCAGATAAATTTATTGTAACTTTTTGTGGTTAACGAGACTAAACGCTTAAAATTATGGGAATTATAATAATATACTTTCCCTATCTATTGAGCCAAACATCAACTTTATATCTCTTAATATAAATTAATAGATTTTTGTGGTTTTACTTAATTAAAAGTACCTGTATGGAAAAAATAATAAGTTGGAATGATATTCCATCGCTTGACGGACTTCAAATTGACTGGGAATACAAACCAAAATCCTCTCTAGGCAAAAGATCCTACGCCCGTTTGAAAAGTGATGACATCTCAGGTCTTTTCGAGATTAAAGAACTTTTAGTCAAGGTGGCAACCTTCAAAAAAATCTACACCGGAAAGCTCCTTGATATCAGCGAGGGTGGATCATTATTGAGCCTCCCTGATTCACTTGAGGAAAACATCCCGCTAAAAGTAGGTTTTTTTCTAGGTAAGGAGAAAATTGTTACTAAAGCTGTGGTTAGGCATTCCTGCAAAACAAGAGAAGGCTATACAACGGGGATCATGTTTGTTGATCTCAATAAAGCATCTGCTGAATACATAGCCGGACTTTACGCCTCCAAGATCCTTTATCTCGCTAACTGACCAATAACGAAAGCATATTTTTTTGTTCTGTATATTAAGCAGTATGAACGAAAACCAGACAGCTCCTTTAAGGAGAATCCTCATGCTGATCTGCATCATAATACTTTGACATACATGTATTTTACATAAGAATTAAAGAAAACGAGTTGGCGTGTCCATGGTAACCCTCAACATATCTATACCGGAAGAGCTCATGGCTTTTATCGAAGCTCTTGTCAACACAGGAGAGTATCAGAGTACCAGTGATTATTTGTGTAATCTCATCCGTCACGACCGTGAGGGCATAGAACTACTTTTAATTGATGGGCTTGATAGCGGCAAATGCAGGCTACTAGATATGTCCTCCCTTCGAAAAAAGGCCGAGGAACTGCTCAAAAAAGAACAAGATTTGTAATGGCAAACATCTTTATAACACCAGAAGCGGAAGTCGATTTATTAAACCTTTGGGTCTATATTGCACGAGATAACCCCGCTACAGCCGACCTGATCTATCAAACTACTCAAACTATTTTTGAAACGCTTGAGGTTATGCCAAACATCGATAACCCGTACCGTTCCAAACGCTCAAGATTGAAAGGCATCCGTTTCTTTCCGATCAACCTCTTTCGTAACTATATTATTTATTACCGAAAAAACACGGAAGGAATCGAGATCATCCGTGTATTGCCTGCACATGTGAAAAAGCATAAACGTATTATTCATCCATTTAAAATGGAACCTCTGCTTGTTTAAGCTGCCGTCTCAACCGTCGGGAGTCATTGTCAAGTCTTGTTCCGAAAAACCGACCTCAAACGGCAGCTCTATAAGGCAGCCCAACCTTTAGGCGGATAGGGAGGCCGGGCCGCCCCTCTTCGGCATACAGCTTGCTGAATTTCTGTTCGAACATCTCCCACTCAATTATGCCACTCATCCGGTACAATTCATGCCGGCGGTTGAGGATATTCTCCAGACCATTGCGGAACATCTTCAGCTGAGGACTTGTTTCCTGCTTCTTGGGTTGCATCAGAAATCACCAGAAATTGAAGGAGTATAGTGCAATATCCTGCAATTCACAGTGATAAACTTTTCAAAAAATCAATACAATGTGAGCCTTTTCAAGGCCGACTATCTAGTCACCACAGTCGAGTCGCCCCTCCTCTTTTGGCAATTTTCTGGTTTTTCCTGCGGCGCGAACGATTTCCAAGGCATCTGCATACTCATAATCCTGAATCAGATGGTCCAGTTTATTGACCGCATCACCGAAAATTTCCACCAAAAGAGGTTTCGATTCCTCAAACAAGTCATTAGCCGAAGTATCGTCGTTAGCCAGTTTTGCTTCAAGGCGTTTGAGAACACCATTCACTTGCGACAAATCCGCAACCTCGATAGCAACGGAGGCGATGTTTTCTTGTTGTGGCGGTAATGCTTGCCGTAAGGCGGGGGCTATTTTTTTCAGTTCCTCAACGAGCATGTCCAGATTATGGTGAAGCTGATTGGTATCTGTAGCCTGCTTCGCGACCTTTTCCAGCTCGAAAGCCGGTGCTTGAATACTGATGACACCCAGGGTTCCAGCCACTCCCTTGAGGGTGTGGGCTGTATGTCGCACCGCCTCAAAATCGTCTGCAGCGGCCTGCTGCGACAGCAGGGTTGCGTCATCGCCATGCTGCTCGACAAACGTTCTCAACAAACGAATATATTGCGGCACGTTATTTCGTAAGTAACGCAGGCCCACGTCGGTGTCCAGGCCCGGAACGGCTTGAAGCGCAACCAATATCTCCTCTTCAGCAGACCTGTCATCAGCACCAACAATAGGCCATGGCGTCATGTCTGCGATATCAGTACGCGGCGGGATCCATTTTATCAGATTCGCGAAAAGTTTTTCCGGCTCCAAAGGCTTACCCACATGACCGTTCATCCCCGCCTGTATGCTCTTTAAACGATCTTCACTAAAAGCGTTGGCTGTGAGAGCCAGTATGGGAAGGTTTTCCCGGTCGGGCAATCGCCGGATCACCTTTGTTGCCTGCAGGCCATCCATGACCGGCATCTGGATATCCATGAGGATAAGATCATAGGACGTCGATCGGACCATATCGACGGCTCTCTGGCCATTGGGGGCAAAACTCACTCGCATGCCAATCGATTGCATCAGCTGGCCCACCAAATCCTGATTGATGCTGTTGTCCTCCACCAAAAGAATATGCGCCCCTTGCCGTTTTGCCAGTTCCGTTTCAAATGTATCTTTTTTGATAAAATTTTGCTTATCAGGGGCTCGAGTCAGTACTTTGAGCATGGTCTTTTTCAGATCCGGGAGCATCACGGGTTTGCTCAGAATGAAAGTAGGGCAGGCTTGCCCCCAATCTTCGCGGGAAATTTCGGTATTGTACCCGGTGACCAAAAGGTAATGAAGCTGCTTCTCCAGGGACAGGGCCTGTATCCTTTTGATTGTTTCAATACCGTCCATATGGGGCATTTTCCAATCGACTATCACGAGTTCGTAGGCATCGCCTACCTGATCGGCTTTGACCGTGGCAAGTAACCCTTCCTTGCCGGACTCCACTCTATCAGCCCGCACGCCGAGAGAAAGCAACATTTTTCGAATGATTTCACCGACTCGTATATCATCCTCAATAATGAGTACTCGCAGGCCCTTGAACAGGTCAAGATTCTCGATTGATTCAGGTTTGTTAACGGGAATTTCAAAGGGAATCTCCACCCAGAATACGCTGCCCCGTCCAAACGCACTTTCCACCCCGATGCGTCCGCTCATCATGTGGACCAGACTCCTGGAAATAGCCAACCCTAGCCCCGTGCCACCAAAAAAATGAGATCCGGCCGATCCTTGTTCGAACCGGCCAAAAATCAGGCTTTTCTGGTCGTCCGGTATGCCGACGCCACTATCCTGTACTTCGATGCGCAGGGTTACCCTGTTACTTTCCTGCGCAAGGACACTACCTACAATATTCACGTATCCTTTTTCGGTAAATTTGACAGCATTGCTGACGAGATTGAGTAAAATCTGCGTGAAACGAAGGAAATCGCCACGCAACATCAGTGGCAAATGTTCCGTGTCCACCATCATACTCAATTTTTTAGCCTCGATCTTTTCGGAGACGGTACTCAAAACATTTTCAAAAACCCGGGCCAACTCAAAATCGGTGATATCCAGCTTGGTTTGCCCGGCCTCGATCTTGGAAAAGTCCAAAACATCATTGATAATTCCCATAAGGTGCTGAGCCGAGCCGGACAACTTGTCCAAATTGGCCTGTTGCTGGCTAGTCAGGGAACCATTTTTGAGCAGATACGCATAGCCGACCACCGCATTGAGGGGGGTACGGATTTCGTGGCTCATGTTGGACAAAAACACACTTTTAGCCTTGTTGGCGGACTCGGCTTCGATTTTAGCCCTCTCCAGTTCGATTGTTCGAGAAGCCACCAACTCCTCTAGTTTGTCACGGTATTGTTCCAGGACATGAGAAGTTTTGACCTGTTCGGTGATATCCTGGCAGATTCCCATAACGAACAATGGTTGGCCAGCATGGTCGGATTCGATTTCTGCTCGCTCTACAACCCACCGCGTTTGCTCTTTGACAATAATACGATGAGTGATCTCATAGGGGGTCCCCTTTAAGGCTTTCTCCCAAACCTGCTGCATCTGCACCAAATCGTCCTGATGAATCAGCTTGCTAAAGGCATCCCTTGATAATTGAGAACCGGAAGGCACATCAAATAGACGGCAGGCCTCATCGGACAAGCTATACCGGTTGCGTCGAATATCCAGATACCAATGTCCAGTCTTTGATACCGCTTGAGCCCGCTTCAGAAACCCTTCGCTTTGCTGCAAAGCTCTGGCCATTTCCAAGCGGTTTTTATTGAGAATTACCATGCCGATTTGGTCCGCTAATTGGCAGCCGAACATGATCTCCTCATATTCCCAGGTATGGTGCCGCTGCACATATTCAAAACAGATAGCCCCCCAATTTTTCCCGCCGGAAAGGATGCTGCAACCGAGCACAGACTGTATGCCAAACGGTTTTAGGTATAATTCGCGACACCCTGCTGTACGGGGGTCGGTCAGTGCATTGGAGGCATCAATATAGCGAGACTCGGAGAATGTTTTGAAAACAGCAGGAACCATGTCTTGTTCCAACCGGTGTACTCGGGAAGAGTGGCGCTTGATCGTGGTTTCGTAGAGATCCAGACAAACGAGACAGGATTCATCCTCTTCACGCATCCAGACGGAGACCCGATCGGCACCCAGAGTATCCCCCAATAGCTCCGTCAATTCGTGAGAAAACAGATCAACCTCACCGTTGATGCCCGATTCAGCGGTACTGAGCGTACTGATAAGCTGGTTCTGCAATCGAATTCGCGCGGTTTGGCATTGCTGCAGCCGCTCTCTTTTTTTCTGTTCTGTGATATCCCTCCATACTGCACAAATAAGCGATTGGCTTTTGTGGGTTATCGGTCGGAAGGTCATCGCTATATCGCGCAAAGCACCATCCTTGCATATATGGCGAGTCTCCATTTCGACGGATTGCCCCGTGAGGGTTTTGGAGAAATCCAGTACAAATTGTTCCACAAAGTCATCCGCATGTATCGTTTTTAACGACAGATCAAAGAGCTCATCACGCGTGTATCCGAGTCCCTGGCATGCTATTTTGTTGAAATTGACAAACCCGGTTGTCAAGGGATCGACCAACGCAATAGCCTCCTGGGATTGGTTAAACATGGTGTTTATGAGTGTTTCATGCTCCTTAATTGTCTCCGCTGCCTGCATGCGATCCACAAATGACACCAGACATTGCACGATGCTCTCAGCTAAGGTCCTCTCTTCTCCAGAAAAGAACGCATCCACTATTGGAGGGGCCTCGCTATAAGCGACTGTTAGCCGAACAGGTTCACCCTGCCCTGAATACTGTTCCGTTCCATGCTGCTGCCAAGGCGTCTCGATAAAGCCTTGTGTACAGTATTGTTTACCTCCCCAGTCAATACGCGCAGACGCTATTTCCGAGAATTGAAAGCCAGAAGGAACCAGGTTAACGACTTGCTGCATCACTGCGTCTGGGTGGGCATTTACGTCTGCCGTGGCAGTCGTGATTTTATAAAGGCATTTTTGCTCTTTGATCCGATTGTGCAGCTGGTTACGTTCATATTTAAGCGCCCATTCGCTCTCTTTGGTCGCTGTTATGTCGTTGTAGGCAAACATGATTGCCTGCTTACCGTCGTATCCCACCGGTGTTGCCGACAACAGCGCCCAAAAAATGTTTCCCTCCCCATCGTACATGCATATTTCACGATCGAACACCCCTCCTTCCTTAGACACACATTCGTAGATATGATCTCGTTCGGCAGGAAACCTGTAAAACCTTTTTACTTCCTGGCCGATAATTTGATCACTCCGAACCATAAACAGCTTTTCCGCTCGTTCATTGCAATATTGAACAACCTTGCCCTGTACACTGGAAATGAGTATTGGGAAGGGAGCCTTTTCAATAAGATGGCGAAAATGCGTCTCGCTTGCCTTTAGCCGTTGTATAAGTTGAAGATTCTCGCTGATGTCTCGGTCACAGCTCCGTCGCCCCTGGAACACTCCTTCTTTGTTGTAAATGGGCCTGCACGTGTGACTCACCCAGACAATTTCTCCCGTTTTTTTAATGACCTTGAGGACGAGGTTTTCATGTTCTGATTGCTGGGGGAACTCGGTTACTGACTTGATATGCTCTGCCCAAATGCCCTGGTCATCTGGATGGACCAAATTCTGGAAGTCGATCTTTTCTTTCCCCGTCAATTCTTCTGCAGAGTAGCCACAGATGTTTTTGCACGAGGGAGAGCTCCAGACGAGCTTTCCATCAGAATTTCGCCACGACTCCCAATTGTATGTATTGTCGGCAATGATGTGTAAATGCTCTTCTAATCGCTTGAATTTGGTGATGTCCCGCACGAGGGCTGCAATCCCTCTATCGGGAAAATTGATAATTCGTGCCTCAAAATATTTATGCTTGCCGTTTGGGAGGTCCAGCGTATATTCGAAGCATTCCAACTCGCCCTTTTCCAAAATTTTGTTCATCTTTTCCTGAAAAGATGCGCCAACTTCTGCTGGAAGGATATCGGTCATCCGCTTACCGAGAAATGCTTCCGGGGGAACATAGAGGTCTTCCTTTCTTTGCGCCTGATAGTCCAAAATGGTGCTGTCAGCACCCATCAGGAAAAATAGATCAGGCGTGAGGGAAAGCAGGGATCCTAAAATAATTTCCCGCTGGTCTGCCTTTTGTTGGGCTAGCTTCCGGTCTGTTATATCCTGAATAGCACCTTCAACCTTGACGACGCGGCCCTGTTCTACAACTGGTCCCCCCATGACCCTGACCCACTTATGCACCCCTTGAGCCGAAGTCATTTCCAGTTCAAGATCATAGGGTTTCTCCTGTTCAAGGACCTTTTCCAACGCCTGCTCCAGGGTTTCCCGGGCTGGACCATGGAAAAAGCTGAGGCCCAGCTGAACCGAAAAAACCGTGTTGGGCTCCAGGTCGTGAATCTGAACAGTATTCTCGCACCAGGAGCCCTCTCCAGTGGTCACGTCAAAATACCAGCTGCCGATTTTAGCCAGGCGATTGATCCGATTGAGCGATTCTTTTGTTAACCGGAGTTCAAGTTCATTGGTCTTGAGTTCGCTTATGTCTGTGATGGCGACCAGCTTGCATGCCTTTCCCGAATGAATGATGTCCTGCAACTCCTCTGTCATGACATGCAAGAGTGATCCATTTTTGTGCCGATGGCACCAGCCAGGGAAACGAGGGGCTGCAGGCAGACCGTTTTCCTGGTTGGCGAAATCTTCCCAAGCAGTTTCGATAAAAAGATCAGAAAAATGCACAGTCACGGCTTCCGTTCCACTGTAGCCGTAAAGCCGTTCAAAGGCCTCGTTTACTGCGACCAGCGCAAGACTCCCCACCTCGTAAATACACATAGGGGCAGAGTTTTGTTCAAACAGCAAACGATACTGAGATTCGCGCCGGCAAGAAGTTTCAGATGGACTGGTCATAATTTTTCCTGAGGGTTGAAATCGGCTAGAAGCCGCAGAATATTTTCAAATGCTTTTTGAGAAGATTCAAACGCTTCTACCACAGCAGGGTCGAAATGTTTTCCTTTTTGCAGCTGGATATATTCAGCAGCTTTTTCCGGGGACCATCTACTTTTATAGATACGCGATGAAGTCAATGCATCATAGACGTCGGCGAGCGCCATCAAACGAGCCGGTAAGGGTATGGCGTTCCCTGCAAGTCCTTCCGGGTAACCGGTTCCGTCCCATTTTTCATGATGGCTGGAGGCGATGACACGAGCTACTCGAAGGACAGCTAGGGATTCTGGCTTGGCGTCGTCAGTTTGTCCGATGTTGGTAAATAATGCCTTATTCATAGCCCGGCGGAGAGCGTCACCACCGATACGGCAGTGCGTTTTCATAATTTCAAACTCCTCGGTGGTGAGTTTGCCGGGCTTTAAAAGGATAGTATCCGGAATACCAATCTTGCCGATGTCATACAGGGGGGCAGCTTTGACTATTCGAGTCAGGCTTGACTCTTCCAGGTCCGAAACAAAACCAGGGTGGGTTTGCAGTTTGCGGGCAAGGGTTTCAACATAGGCTTGGGTTCGCGAAATGTGATTACCGGTATCAGTGTCTCGAGTTTCAGCTAACTCCAAAAGTACATTCAAGCTGACATTCTGAATCAGAAGGTTTTCATTTGTGCGCCGCATCCCCTCAGCTTCCAAACCAAAATTCTGTTTTTTAAGCTGGTCCCGGGACTGCTTGATCTTCAGATGCGTTCGGACCCGTGCCAACATGATTGCCGGCCTGATAGGCTTGGATATATAATCCACCGCGCCGAGCCGAAGCCCATTCTCTTCATCTACCTCTTCGTTCAAAGCGGAAATAAAAATGACGGGGATATCTCGAGTGTTCTCCTCTTTTTTCAGTCGATCGAGGACGGCGTAACCATTCATGCCAGGCATCATAACATCGAGTAAAATCAAATCCGGTCGCGGTTCACTATTTGCTGCCCGAATCGCCTGGTCTCCCGATTTGCAGGCTCGAACCTGAAAAAAAGGCTTCAATTGCTGACTCAGCACTGACAGGTTAAGTGGTTCATCGTCAACAATCAAAATGATAAAAGTTTCCATGCTTTACAATCCACAATGCTTCAATAAAAAATATGTATTATTCCCACAATCGCCTTTCCAGATCACGCTGGGACGACACAAATGTTTTTCTTGTGCTATTGATTATCGGGTGAGTTTAGACAAACGGCTCTAAAGTTTCATAGGATTTTGCTTAAATCCACCACCTACAAGCCTTTGATTCTGTTTTCGACCTCCCAATTTTAGCACAGCTCCAGAGCCGGATTTTCGAGAGGTGTCAAACCCATCGAATCGACATCCCCGTGCAGGTTCGGGCACTTCAGGAAACGGATTGTAAAGCACGCCAAGAAAAAATCATCGTATAAATACAGTAAGTTAAAAAGTAGTCAAGTTAGATCCAGGAACTCAATAACCCGGCTTGCTGGTTATCTGTAACCATCGAGGTTAATAAAATCTCAAGTTTCTGAGTTGTTATTTTGGGCCAGAAAAATTCATCTAATTATCTAAAATTAAACACTTTAAACGTGAAAAGCCTTTTGCTTTTTGATACATTGGATCTGCGAAAATACCTAATGATATCAAAAAGAAAAGGCTCAAATGGAACATACTCAATCTTATCAGCAGCAACAAGAGGCAAAACGACTGCATGACCGGATTTCTTCTTTCCTGGAAGACTTCAGGGGCGGCACCCTGCTGAGTGGAAGCGGCATACGCAAACTGCGAGGAGCAAAACCCTTGGCGGTTTTCACTGCCATATTCGCCCTGCCGTTTGGTGGGGTCAACTTCTCTCGGGGCATTGTCCATAACCGGGACCTGGGATTCCA
>JBFJXW010000148.1:0-9696 GCA_041622895.1 Desulfobulbus sp.
AATGGTGGAGGCGCCGGGAGTTGAACCCGGGTCCGAAAATTCTCCCCTTATGTCTCTACATGCATAGTTCCGGGATTGGTGTCTCGCATCCGCTTCTCACCCGGAACAGGGATAGTCGGATGCCAGCCTGAAAAATCTCATCGACCGCGCCTCAGGCGTGCACGGTCAACCAGCCTGTTGAGTCGACGCCCCTAATCCGGTCTTACAGGCGAAAACCGGTGGAACGGCACAGCAGCTTAAGCTGCCAGTGCGTAATTATAATCGTCTGCGATTATATTTAGTTCCGTCATTTTTACGAGCTGACAGAAACTCGGCATGCAACATTAAGCTTCAATATCCCCGTCGAATCCGTTTCGCCCCCATGTTTATGCACACAGGGTGTGTTGAGTGTATCAATATCGGCTCTCGAAAAACAATCATTCGCTCCGGCGCATGGTGCGTTCCATTTCGCGATTGGATTCTTTTTCCTTGAGGGCCGCCCGTTTGTCATACAGTTTTTTACCACGGGCCAAGGCAAGTTCCACTTTGGCCTTACCATTCTCTATAAAGTATATCTTGAGGGGTATAAGCGCAATGCCTTTTTCGTGCAGCTTGCCGATCAGCTTGCGGATTTCCCGCCTGTGCAGCAACAGTTTGCGGACGCGAAGCGCATCCTGGTTGATATGGGTAGCGTACGAGTAGGGCGAAATATGAACATTATAGAGAAAGAGTTCCCCGTCCTTCAGCTGGGCGTAGCCGTCGCGCAGGTTGACCTTGCCCGCCCGCAGCGACTTGACTTCCGGGCCGTTGAGCACGATGCCGGCCTCGAAGGTCTGGTCGATATGGTAATCGTGAAACGCTTTTTTGTTTTTACTGACTATTTTTTGTGCCATTACCTGCTTTTCCACTCATGATTGCTTACTGATGGCGACATTATAGGTCGTGTTCGCTGTAACGCTATGGAAAAAATTAAAAATTATCGGTTTCTCCGGTTACTCGGAGTGCTTCTTCCACCGTCGTCAATCCGGCCTGGACCTTGCGCCAGGCATCTTCCCGCAAGGTGGTCATTCCTTCGCGGATGGCCACCTGCCGCAGTTCGGAATCGTTCGCTTTGGCGGCAATCAGCTTTTTCAGGTGATCCGACATCGGGAAAATTTCAAAAATACCCAGTCGTCCCAGGAAACCGGTATGACGGCAGTGGAGACAGCCTGCGCCCCGTTTCAGTTCAATCGATTCCTTGCCGGAAACCGGAAAACCGAGTTTTCGCAATCCGACGGCGTCGACGGTGTAGGGTTCGGCACAATGCGGACAGATACGCCGAACCAGCCGTTGGGCCAGGGCGCCAAGCATGGTAGAGGCGATGAGAAAGGGTTCCAGGCCCAGGTCTTGGAGGCGGACAATGGTCGATACGGCATCGTTGGTGTGCAGGGTGGAAAACACCAGATGGCCGGTAAGCGCCGCCTGGACCGCGTGGGTGGCGGTTTCGATATCACGGATCTCGCCAATCATGATAACGTCCGGGTCCTGGCGAAGAATATTGCGCAGGATGGTGGAAAAGGTGATATCGATCTGCGACTGGACCGCGATTTGATTAAAATCTTCGTGCACCATTTCCACCGGGTCTTCCACGGTGACGATATTTTTTTCCGGTGAGGCGATCTGTTTGAGGGTGGAATAGAGGGTGGTTGATTTACCGCTGCCGGTGGGGCCGGTCACCAGGACAATACCGTGGGCAGAGGAGAGAAAGCTATTGTACACCACCCGGTCCCGGCGGGAGAAACCCAGGTTGTCCAGACGCTGAAAAATGACGTCTGAATTGAGGATCCGCATAACCGTCTTTTCGCCGAAAGCGACCGGTACCGTGGATACACGAACTTCCGCCGACGAATCCTCTTCACGTCTGCCGATCTTGATCCGGCCGTCCTGGGGCCGCCGTTTTTCGGCAATGTCCAGGCGGGCCAGGCTCTTGATGCGCGAGGTGATGGCCGAATGCACCGCCTTGGGCAGCTTGTAGATGGTATGGAGGATGCCGTCGATGCGAAAGCGGACCAGGCAGATATCACGTTTGGGCTCGATATGGATATCACTGGCTCGCTGTTCCAGGGCATAGCTGAACAGGTGATTGACCGCCGCTTTGATATGCTGGTCGGAGGAGCTCATATCCTTGGTGGAGGCCAGGCGGACATATTGTTCCAGGTTGCCGATATCAACAGTAGTACCTGCTCCGACATTGCCGAACTGCGATTCGGCCGCAGTGATCGATCGTTGGAATCCAAAGAACTCAGAGAGAATCTTTTTGATGTCGGTTCGGGTCGACAGGTACGGACGCACCGTCACCTGGTTCACTCGTTCGATATCCTCGAGGACCAGGTTGTTATCCGGGTAGTAGGTCACGATATCCAGGATGCCGTTGTTCAGTTCCAGCGGCACGATCAGGTGGTTGATGGCAAAGGATCGAGGAATGGTCTTGGTGACGATGTTCATATCCAGTTCCAGCGGGTCAAGCTTCTTGAACGGAATATTGAATCCCTGGCTGACCTTTCGCATGATCAGCTCTTCGGTCAGCGGCATTTTTTTTAGGCCGGTGGTTTCCAGTTCCAGGGAAGCAATGATGTCGACCAGATCGGGGTAATCTTTGTCCAGTTTGGATTCGTCGTCCTCCTGGCGGCGGCCGCGGACCAGTTTGAGCAGTTTCTGCCGTTGTTTGCCTTTGTGCAGGACAATAAATTTCCGTTGTTCGACGGTGAGCAGCTGCTCGGTAACGAGCAGGTCAAGGAGTGCTTCGCTGTTGAGAAATGACATGGGGCGTAACCATTGGGGGTTAAAACAAGAGGGCTTCATCTTGCTTCTCCAGCATGAAGAAACAAAATAAGACAGGATACTGATAGCGTATCAGAATGGCGTGGGCTCTGTCCAGTGGGACGAGGCTAAGAAAAGAAGAACAGGGAGGGCGGACAGGGGTGCCCCGGAAACGCACCCGTTGGTACCGTGCGCAGTCCCGGTTTGGAGCATGGGATGTTCGGGAGGAGAGTCGGGAGCTTCGAATCAGTTCGGCCAGCCGTGCGCCCCGATCAGGTCGACAAATCGGACTTGCTCGATGGTCTGAATGGTGAGTTGGCCGTCACGTTTTTCCACCAGCTGCAGATCCTGCACCCCCTGATTCCCCACCGGCATGATCAGCCGTCCGGGATCGGCTAACTGGGCCAGTAATGGTTCGGGAATGCGCGGGCCGCCGGCGGTTACCACGATGCCGTCAAACGGTGCTTCCGATGGCCAGCCGACGGTGCCGTCGTCAATGCGGGAGACGATGTTATGGTAGTGAAGGCGGTCGAAAACCTTACGCGCTCGACTCACCAGGCCATCGATACGTTCCACCGTAAAGACCTTCTGGCAGAGCCGGGAAAGAATGGCCGCATGGTATCCCGACCCGGTGCCGATCTCGAGAATCCGTTCTGATCCGTTGAGATGCAGCGTCTCACTCATAAGGGCAACAATAAAGGGCTGTGAAATGGTCTGGCCGCTGCCGATCGGCAGGGGAAAGTCGCCGTAGGCATGGGCCTGCATGGCATCTTCGACAAACAAGTGCCGCGGCACCTGGCGCATGGCGCTGAGCACTCTCTGGTCACTGATCCCTCGTGCGATCAGCTGTTCTTCAATCATCCGTTCTCGATTGATATCAAAGGTCGAGGGGTGACTCACTTGACCTCTTCCCAGGTGAAATCTTTCACCCATTCGTGATCAGACTCGTTGAAGTTGCGAAAATCGCAATTGCTGACAATACCCTGACTGATGGTGACGATAATCATCTCGTACCCGGAGGGGCCAGCCAGGGAACTGAGAACCGGGGTGTTGCCGAAAAATCCCGGCCTATCTTCGTAGTAGACATATTCGGTCACTCCGGGAGAGACCTCGCGCCGGCCGTTGGGTTCTCCCAGATAGGTTTGTACATCTCTCACGGTCGACTGGCCCGGGGTAATCAGGGCCGCGTCGGAGGCAAGATGCCGCACCTGCTTGGTATAACAGCCGCCAAGCAGAAAGAGTGTAATGAAAAGTAGGAACAGGGTCGAGCGCATCAAATTTCCTCCAGGAACAATTTGTGCAAATAAAAAAGGTTGTGTTCATATATCGTGAACACAACCTTTTTTCAAGGCCAGAGTCTCTCCTTGCTGATAATGCAACCAAAAACCGCCCTGTTACACCTCATGAACGCATCATGACACAGGCGCAGGCGAAGCGTTGCGCCCCAACAAGGAGTGCATGCACTTCGGATCAGGACTCACCGGCAACTCGATCGAGAATACGGTAATTGCGGCGCACCATCTCCATCGGATCCACCAGTAACCCGGCTTGGATCATGGCGTTATCATAGAGTTGGTTGACCACGTCACCGGCAAAGGTCGTATCGGTTTCGCGCAGAGCGGCCAGCTTTTTGATCAGCGCACTGCTGGTATTAATCTCCATGTCTTTCTTCGATCCCATGCCAAAGGCTTCGTTCTGGCCCGAGGCTTTGAGGATCCGTTCCATGGAAGAGGTCATGTAGCCGTCTACATTGACAATCATAGCCGGGCTGTCGACCAGGCGGCTGGAGGCCTTGACCTCTTGAATGCGTTCGCCGAGGACTTCCTTCATCCAAACGCAGAGCTTGTTCACCGCATCCGCATCCAGCGGCGCACCGCTTTCCGTGGTTTCAGCCTCTTCTGGCTTGGGCTCGGTGGATTCAGGCAGATGGAGGTCGGCCCGATCAGCGGAGACCAGTTTTTTGCCGTCATATTCGCCCAGATGGTTGAACACGAAGTCATCAATGGGATCCAGGGTGTAAAAGATCTCCACGCCCCGTTTTTTGAACATCTCCACGTAGGGGCCGTACTCGACGGCGGCCCGGCTCGGTCCGTTGATGTAGTAGATCTTGTCCTGGCCATCCTTCATCCGGGCAACATATTCATCCAGGGAGATCATGACGCCGGGTTCGCTGGCTGAGGATTCAAACCGCAGCAGTTTGCCGAGTTCGTTGCGGTTTTCGAAATCCGAAGTGACCCCCTCTTTGATAAAGATGCCGAAGGTCTTCCAGAACTCGAGATACTTGGCGCTGTCGCGGTCCGCCTCTTCGTTGAAATATTTGATGATCCGTTTGGTCAGCACCTTGCGCAGTTTGAGCACCAGCGCGTTATCTTGCAGGGACTGGCGGGAAATATTGAGCGGCAGGTCTTCGGAATCCACCACCCCTTTGAGAAACCGCAGCCATTCGGGCAGGATGTTTTCACTGTGCTGGTCGATCAGCACTTTCTGGCAGTAGAGGTTGACCCCGGGCTGCATCCGCCCCATGCCCAGCACTTCGAAGTTTTCCTTGGGTACGTAGACCAGCGCGTTGATAGCCAGCGGCGCATCGGCGGAAAAGTGCAGCCGGTACATCGGCTCATCGCCGGCATTGCCGATGAATTTGTAGAATTCGGTATATTCTTCGTCGGTGATCTCATTCTTGGAACGGGTCCAGATGGCCTGGACCGTATTGACCTTCTTGCCCTCGACCTTGACCGGGAAGGGGACAAAGGTGGAGTACTGCTGAATGATCCGCTCGATGGTGAACTTGGAACTGTAGGTTTCGGCATCGTCCTTCAGCTCGATGATGATCTTGGTGCCCCGGTGCAGGCCCGGGCAGGAGCTGATGGTGTAGGTGCCGCCGCCATCCGAGGCCCATTCCCAGCCTTCTTCGCCGTTCCAGGAGCGGGTCTGGACCCGCACGTTTTTCGCGGCCATGAACACAGAATAAAAACCCACACCGAACTGGCCGATGAGGCTGACGTCTTTCTTGGCGGCTTCGGCCAACTGTTCGAAGAAATGTTTGGAGCCCGAATGGGCGATGGTGCCCAGATTGGTCTCCAGTTCCTCCTTGGTCATACCGATACCGCTATCGGCGATGGTAAGCGTGTGCTTTTTATCGTCGCAGTCAATGGTGATTTCCAGAGGGACATGCGCGTCGAATTCGACTTTCTCGATCAGACTCTGGTGCCGGAATTTCTCCAGGGCGTCAGCGGCGTTAGATACCAGTTCGCGGACAAAGATGTCACGCTCGGTGTACAGTGAGTTGATAACGATATCCAGGACCTTTCTGGTCTCCGCCTGAAACTGCTTGGTTTCAACCTGTGCTTCTGTCATGGGTCTGTTCCCCTTTTGCGTTTGCGTTGGTGTGCGTAGTTAATAAGACCGGAAACCCGCAGTTTTCCGGACAATAGCGCGAGGTGTGAAGCCTCTTTCATTTATTCGGGCAACATGGTAAGCACGATTGATTCTCTGTCAAGACAACCTGAACCCGCCTGGAAGCGGTCAATACTGCAGTGATAAGTAGGTTATGAAACCAATAAGTTACGACGTTTGTATCATCGGTGCCGGCATTTCCGGACTTGGTACTGCTGCTTTTCTGCATCAAGAGCGGCCGGAGTTGGAGGTACTGGTTCTTGAAAAAGCGCAGCAGCCCGGGGGAGCGATCGGCACCTACAGCGAGGCCGGGTATCTGGCTGAATGGGGGCCGCATGGCTTTCTCGACAATTGCGAAGAAAGCAGAACCCTTATCAGCCTGGCAGGGCTGGAGAAGGAGGTCACTACCGCGCCGCTGGGCAAATTTGTCCGCTATGTCTGTCTGGACGGGCAACTGCGGTGCATACCGCAACAGCCGTTGAAGATTCTGCGGGAACCGTTGATTCCCTGGAGCGCCAAACTGCGGGTGCTGGCCGACCTGTGGAAAAAGCCGCTGCCGGGTGAGCCGTCGGTGGCCGAATGGACGTCGCACCGGTTCGGCAAGGCGTTGCTGCCCTTTGCCGATGCGGTGTTCACCGGCACCTATGCCGGCGATATCGAACGGTTGAAGATCGATGCCGTGATGCCGGGTGTCCGCGAGCTGGAAAAAGAGCACGGATCAGTGATTCGCGGTGTGATTGGCAAAATGCGCCGTACTTCCCGTGAACAGCAGGGAAAGAAAAAAGGGCTGCCGGCCATGACCAGTTTCAGCCAGGGCATGACCATGCTGCCGCAACAGCTGGCCGCCGCAATAGCTGGCCGGGGCGGCCTGGTGTGCGCCAACGGCGTGCAGAGTCTGCTGCCGGAGAAAGACGGCTGGCGGCTGCAAGCCGATCAAGGCACGGTGTTCTGCCGTCATCTGGTGCTGGCCCTGCCGGTAAACCAGAGTCTGGAGTTGCTGACGGCGGCTTTGCCCGATCACCCCCCGCCGTTACCCGCCATACCCGAGTCCCGCCTTGCCACCGTTCTGCTTGGATTTGATGACCAGGCCCGTATTCCGTTCGGCTTTGGATATCTGGCCCCGGAGCAGGAGCAGCGCTTCACCCTGGGGGCGCTGTTTTCCTCGCACATGTTTCCCGGGCGGGCGCCTGCGGGCTGCCAGTTGCTGGAGGCCTTGGTCGGCGGACGCCGCCATCCCGAACGGCTGGAATTGCCCGATGAGGAACTCATAGAATCTGTAGTTCGGGATCTCAGCCAACTGATGCCCCTGCCCAAGCCGCCGTCTTTTGCCAAAGTGCTGCGGCCCCGCTCCGGCATTCCTCAGCTCGAGCAAGGGTACACCCGCCTTATGGCGTGGCGTCGGGAACTGCATACCATGTGTACCAATCTCCACCTCTGCGGTTTCGGCTGGAAAGGAATAGGGATCAACGATATGACCAAAGAGGCACGGCAGGTGGCGCGGAGCATCTGCTCACAGTCCGCATCCGGGGAGAACAACGAAGTGAAAGGCGTTTACTTCTAAAACACCGGCGCCCTTCCCTGCAGGGAGGGGCGCCGAAACAAGACGGGCTTAATTTTTGTCGTTCTCGCAAAAAGCCGCGAGAACGACGTTCCGTGCTTCATGATATACTGATTTTGTAATGCGCAGTTTTTCGCAGTATGGGTATTTACGAAGCCATCAATTTTTCAGTTTGGTGCTGAGCAGTTCCACCTGCTCACGAACCGAAGCCTGTTGCGACATGTCTTTGGTGATCACCTTGATAGCATACAGGACCGTGGAGTGATCGCGGTTGTACATGCTGCCGATTTCAGCCAGGGATTTATCAGTATATTTTCTGGTCAGAAACATGGCCAGCTGGCGGGGAAAGGTGACCGAGCGTTTACGGGAGCGGGAGCGCAGGTCGTCGACGCTCACTCGGAACTGGTTGCCGATGAGTTCGCGGATGGATTCCCCGGTGATCTCGGTGGTGCGGCCGATAAGTCCGTAGATCACCTCGCGGGCAATGTTCAGATCAGGCGGGGCGTTGCGCAGGCAGGATTTGGCCTTGATGCCGATAATGGCACTCTCCATGCGCCGGATATCCCCTTGCAGGCTCTCCGCCATGAAGCCAATCAAGTCATCATCCGTGGCCAGGCCGTGCAACTGCAGCTTATGGCGAATAATCCGGGCTCTGGTTTCATAATCAGGCGATTCGATGCCGGTGACCAGGCCGGAGGTCATCCGGCTGCGGAAATCATCGTCAATGCCCATGAGTTTGTTCGGGGCTAGTGCCGAGGTCAGGATAACGCGTCGTCCCGATTTGATCAGATAATCGAGGATAGTATTGAGCTCTTCCTGGGTTTTGTTTTTTCCGGTCAGGGTGTGGATATCCTCGACCAGCAGCATGTCGCAATTATTGACATATTTCTTGGAAAATTGTTCCATGGCATTGGATCGAATACCTTTGACCATTTCCGCTGAAAACTGTTGGGCTGTCAGATAGTGCAACCGGGTGGAGGGCGCGGAGCGTAGCACCTGATGGACCACGGCCTGGGTCAGGTGGCTCTTGCCCAGTCCGGTGGTCGAGTTCATGAACAGGCAGTTGCCAAAGGTTGAGTCGCCGGTGGCCAGCGCCTGGCAAGCGGAGCGGGCCAGCAGGTTTGATTCGCCGACCAGAAATTGGTCAAAAGTGAACGCCGGATGGAGTGACCGCAGGCGAACGCTGGGGGTGGTGGTTCCTGGAAGCCGGAGCTGCCCGCGTTTATCGCTTTCAAATTGCATGGGTCGGTTTTCGGCTACTTTCAGCCGCACATCGCCGATTGCACCCAGCTCTTCGGCTTTGGTACGGATAAGCTCAAGGTAGCGATCTTCAACCCAGGCGCAGAAAAATCGGTCCGGTCCGACAAGTTCAAGCACTTGCCCCTCCTCCTGCCGACATTCGAGCGGTTTGATCCACAGGCCAAATTCACTTTCCGGTAAGGCTCCGTGCAAGGATTTTTTAATCGCGTTCCACAACATATATTTTTGTTCCTTTGATAGTCAGAATTCTTCCCTAGTGGCCGAAAACGTTTCCGGCCGGATGAATGGTCATGATCTACTGAAAAACCGGGCACCGGTCAAAAGCGGTATGAGCTGATTTCATGTTGCAAACAAGATGTTTCTGCACAGTTGAGATTTTCTTGCAGGCAATAGCGTTTCCACGGAGGCAAACGCGCAAGTCTCAACAACAGCGTAAATTTTTACAAAAATCATAAAATGTGTAATCATATAGGTAATTTATCAGTACTATTAAAAAATTATCAACAGGTTATTAACAATATATTATCTTCGTTTTCCTCGTTATTTCTCAATAAAGCTCGTTAATGCTCCATTTTTTATCTTAGAAAGCGTCCGAATTCTTTAACCCCTCACTGCTCCATGGTTTCACGGAAACGGCAGATCAGGAAAAAAATCTTTATCTGTCGGCCATTATTTTTTTGTAATAAAAACATGGTGAAAGAGATTGC
>JBFJXW010000149.1:0-9687 GCA_041622895.1 Desulfobulbus sp.
GCCGAAAAAGACTCCTCCTCTCCCCGATTGATCATGCAAAGGCTGGTCTGTGATGACGACACCCAGGATCCCCGCCACCGGAGCCAATCGGCCGGTTGCTAGGGGCGAAAGAAGGAAAAATGCCTCACGCCCGTTGTATCGCTCTGCGCAAGCTTACCGGATAGGACATCATCAGCAGCAGGACAGCAGCCACGTTTTGGGAAAAACCGCTGTCCTGATGTTCGGCCATCACGAATTGTACGCAGCTTGACGGTAGATATCGTATCCTTGGGTTGTATAGCCCAAGATACGACCGAAAACGTTGTCATTTCCTGCGACAAGGGAGGGGTTTTCGCCATCAGGATGAAGAGGCAGTAACGGATTTTTCGATATTCCTGGTATGCTCCAAGGTTGTCATTACTGTGGCGACCATGGAAGAGACATCGGTCAGGTTGGCGGGAAGAATCATGGTATTGCTTTCCTTGGCCAGCTTACCGAACTGATCAAGGTATTTTTTGGCGACCTCAAGATTGGCCGCATCCTTGCCGCCGGGACCATTGAGGGCTTCAGCAACCCGACGGAGCCCCTCTGCGGTAGCTTCCGCGACTTTCAGGATCTCTTGAGCCTGCCCTTCGGCCTCATTGATCCGCCGCATTTTTTCGCCTTCGGACAGGGCAATGGCCTCGGCCTTCTCCCCCTCCGCCCGGTTAATCATGGATTGACGCTGCCCTTCGGACTTGGCAATCTCCGCCCGTTTCTCCCGTTCGGCCTTCATCTGCTTTTCCATGGCATCAAGTACACTGCGGGGCGGCTGAATGTCTTTAATCTCATAACGAAGCACTTTTACCCCCCAGTTCTGCGCCGCCTCGTCAAGGGCTTCGACCACCTGTTGATTGAGTGTCTCCCTCGCCTCAAAGGTGTTGTCCAGGCTGATCTTGCCGATGGCTGAACGCAACGAGGTTTGAGCTAACTGGGCGGCGGCAAAATGGTAATCATCGATTCCATAGGCCGACAGCCTTGAATTCATCACCTGCAGATACAGTACACCATCCACCTCCATGGTGACATTGTCGGCTGTGATACAGGTCTGGGCAGGGATATCAATGGGCTCTTCTTTCAAATTCCGTCGATAGGCAACTTTATCGAAAAAGGGGATGAGAATATGAAACCCCGCTTCCAGCGTGGTCCGATATTTCCCCAATCGCTCCACCACATATTCACTGCGCTGGGGTACAACCACCGCTGTTTTAACAAGGACGATAATGACGAAAACAACAAGAGCGGCAACACCAATCAACATATCCATCAGGCTTCTCCTTTACTTTCAGCGGTACACACTTTTACGGTCAGGTTCTTTTTTTCAAGGATTCGAACAGTTGTTCCGACTGGTATCGCCCGGTCCGCCGAAGCCCGCCAGAATGAACCGCCATATTTTATCTTCCCTTCAGCGGGAGGATTAATCGCTTCAATGACCAATCCGGTGGCATTCGCCGGAATATCGGTATCCACAGCATCCACATCGAGCATCTTGCCGAGAAAGACTTTTTTAAGCGTAGAACGAAGCAGTAAGAGCGTGAGGATACTCGCGGCAAGAAAGATCAATAACTGGCTGGAGAGTTCAATCGGCAGCAGATAAACGGCGAGTGCCGCACACCAGGCGCCTATGCCGAAAAAAAAGAGAATGAGTCCGGGGAGGAGCAGTTCAACGGCAAAAAAAATGATGCCGGCAATAAACCACGCGAGAACCGGTGAGATGGGCAGGACAGGCATGTAACACTCCGTTTTTCTTTTTGCTAAAAACTGAGTCTAGCATATCCAATTGATCCGGGTCAAACGAGAAGCAATGCTGACCGGACAAAAAGGAGATCCCCCTGAACACCATCAAGAGACAGAAAGAAAGAGCGCCTTTTCTCTGGAAAGAGATGCTTCTGTTCTTTCCGTTTTAGCGAGAATTTTTCCTGAAAAAATGTTATCGGTCTGCTTATTATCGATGTTCTGCCATAAAGAAAAGAGTACGTTTTATCCGAAAGAGAACTACAACCTTTTCTCGATGCACCACATACTTCCCACGTTAGAGCCAAAAAGATCAGCTGAATTTCAGGAAAAAAACATGCCAGCACGCCACAAATTTACCCTTTCCCTGCCCCTTTGCATCCTTCTGGGGGGAATCCTGACCCTCACATCCGTGCTGTTCGCGCCGCTTACGGCTGGGGCTCAAGACCGCATACAACTGTTCATGCAGCAGCGTCTTGAGCAACTGTATTTCGACGAGCAGGATACGATCAACGAGGAACCACTGTACGCTGTGGGTTTCCTTCTTGATCTGTACCGAAAAAACCGATTCCAGCTCCTGTGGACCAACCCGGACAACATCAGGCAACTGCTCGGGGCCATCATCGACAGTGCCGAAGAAGGGCTGATCCCTGACGAATATCACCTCAAAGCGATCTCCCACTATGCCAATGAACGGCGTGAAGCCACTTCCGTGGCCCAACTGGTTGAATACGACCTGTTATGTTCCGATGCCATGATTCTGCTCGGCCAGCACAAACGCTACGGCAAGGTGAATCCTCGCGAGGTGGAAGAAAAACATAATCTGGAACCGGCAACCCCGCCCCCCTCTCCCGTCGACATCTATCTTGCGGCCATCAGAACAAGAACGGTTCGCGTAACCTTAGAACAACGTTCCCCCAATCATCAGGCTTATATCTATCTGAAGCAGGCCCTGACCCGATACCGGAAAATCGCCAGCAACGGCGGCTGGCCGCAGGTTCCTCTTGGCCCAAGCCTCAAGTTGGGCATGCGTAGCGAACGGGTGGTGTCCATGCGCCATCGGCTGGCCATCACCGGCGATTACACCCACCCCGCACCCAAAGATCCCGCTTTTTTTGACCACGACCTGCTCCAGGCGGTCAAAACCTTTCAAACCAGACACCATTTGGAGCCCGACGGTATTGCCGGGAAAACCACGCTCGGCGCTATGAACATTTCCGTGTCTGATCGTATCAACCAGATCCGTGTCAATCTGGAACGCACCCGCTGGATTATCCGCGATATGCCCAGCTCCTGCCTCATTGTCGATATTGCCGGATTCAAAGTCCAATATTATCATCAAAATAAACGGGTCTGGTCGAGTAAGGTCATGGTCGGCCAACCCTTTCACCAAACGCCGGTGTTTCGATCAGCCATCACCTATCTGGTCCTCAACCCAACGTGGACCATTCCCCCGAATATCGCTAAAAACGAAACGGTCCCCAGTATCTACAAGGATAAAAACTATCTCAGCAAACAACGCCTTCGTGTCCTTGACTCCAACGGCAATGAAGTCAACCCGGACACCATTCCCTGGAAACAGTACCTGGGCAGATACTTGCCGTATACCCTCCGCCAGGATGCGGGTAGCGACAGCGCGCTGGGCCTGATCAAATTTATTTTTCCTAACCCCTATCATGTATACCTGCACGACACACCGAGCAAATCACTGTTCGGCAGGGCCCAGCGGGCATTCAGCCATGGCTGCATACGAACGCAGCACCCTCTGGTTCTGGGAAAACTTATCCTCGCCAACGATCCCGGTAATACGGTAAGCGAAGCTAAGTTTGAGAAAATCCTGGCGTCGGGCAAAACAACCACACTCATTCTCAAACAGCCGCTGCCTATTTTTCTTATGTACCTGACCACCAGTGCAGAAAATGGCATGGTGCTGTTCAAGCCCGACCTCTATGATCGCGACCAAGGGATCTTTGACGCACTCAACGCCCCCCCCACCCCCCTGGATCGAACCACCCAGATTCCGGAAATCAAAGGGCAAGCCGCAACCATGTTCAACAAGGACGGAAAAACCATTTAACCCTGCCCCAAGGAGCGACAGGATTTTTTCACTATGAGAAAAATACCGTGTGAACTCACTCTCGGAAACGGCGGAGATGTCATCGTTATGGTTGCCCTGGACGACGACGGCACCCTGCGAATTCCCCAATTTGCCACCTATGGCTCCTTTCAGGAAGGGGTGCTCAAGTGCCGTGTCATGGTGCCGGAAGATCAAAACAGTGTCCGCCGGGAAATTTGGGTGGAAGGAACCGGGGAACAATAAAAGCACCCCTCCCGTCACCGCAGCAGTCGGATCTGTTTCTCCCCGCCCGGATCAGCTCAGTAGAGCCACCGGTTTACGGCGAAGAACCGAATCAATCGCCAGAAAGGCGATCATGGCGCAGGTTATGGGCAAGGCACCAAGCAACAGCAGGCCCGACTGCCACTGAAACTGCCAGATCCGATCAAACAGCAACCAGGCCACCGTGTAGGAACAACCATAACTCAGAAGAATGGCGGTGAGCGCAGCCGCCCCCCCCAGAAGGGCGAACTCCATCATGGTGATCATCCTGATTCTGCCGACCCCGGCGCCAAGTACCCGCAGAAGGTTGATTTCACGCTCACGCCGCAGGGCCTCCTGACGAGCTATCGAGACCACCGCCACCACACCCGTTGCCATGGCGAGCCAGGCCATAAACCGCAAAGAACGGGTCAGTTTGGCGGTAATATCCCCCAGGAGCTCAACTGTTCGCGTGACATCAATCACCGAAATATTGGCAAAGCGCTCAGCCAACCGGTTCACGACCTGAATTTTTTCTTCCGGTGCAACCCGGCTTATTGAGGCCAGATAGGTCTTGGGCGCATCATCCAGCACGCCCTTTTGCAACAGCATAAAAAAATTCGGCTGAAAGCTGTTCCAGCGCACCTTGCGTAGGTTGACAATCTGTCCCTCCAGCTCGATCCCCTGGATATCAACAACCATTCGGTCGCCAAGAGTCACCCCCAAACGTTCACTGAACTGCTCCTCCATGGAAATATCAAAGGGTTGACCGCTCTCCCACGACCAGGGTGTGGGACGCACCGGCAATCCTTTGACCACGGTCTCCGAGGCGTCCAATTGCTCCCGGCTGGAAAAATTGAACTCGGTCCTGCGAAATACCGCATCAACACCACTCTGTTGTTGCCGCCATTTCGAGAAAGGTACCGAATTGACGCTGACGATCCTGCCCCGTACCATAGGCGCAAGGGATGAAAGCTCATGACCGGATCCCTGAAAAAAAGCGCGCAGTGGCTGCTGTTGCTCCTCCTGAATATCTATCAGAAAAAAGACGGGCAATTCCATACCCTCTGGTCGTCCAATCTCCGCCATCAGACCATTTTCAACCTGGGGAACGAGGTTGACAAGCAGTACGGCTGTGGCAATGGCCACAAAAACAGCACCAGTGGACAGTCGGTTGCGATGCAGATTACGCCAGACAATCTTCCATGTCAGGCCGCTTTTCCGGGACCAGTGGCGGCAACGGTTGAGGAGCAGACCTGCGATCAGCGAAAAAATAACAACGAGCACAACAAGCCCTGCGGTGAACAAGGCCCCCTGATACAGGGAGCCGCTCAAACTCGCAGCAAGCAGCACCAGCATTGCCAGGGCCGGCAGCAGACTGGCACCGAGGAGCGCCATGCCCTTGATTCCGGGTTCGGTATCCCCCCTCTGCTCATGGAGCAGCTGCAACGGCTGTACTGTGAACAGACGGAGGTAGACCGGCAGACAGAACAGCAGACTGCCGATCGTGCCGACGACCAGAGTGATTATGACACTGATCGGATCAAGCATCAGGTGAAGATTCGGCGGGATGATGCCAGTGAACAATCGCCCGAAAAGCGGCAACAGCCACCATCCGAGAAAGATCGACATACAGGCGGCCAAAAAGCCGAGTACGGACAATTGTCCGGCGTGCAGGAGCAGACACTGACGGCGATTGGCACCGAGGCAGAGCATAATGGCTGTTTCCTTTAACCTGGCCTGCAGATGCTCGCGGAATAGATAGGCCGCAGACATACCTGCGAGAAACAGTGCCACCATGCTGGCCAAGCCGAGAAATTTACCGAAATAGCCCACCACACGGCCAAGGCGACGGTTGACATCCTTCGTGGTAACGATGCGTACGGACCCGTTTTCCCCGGCAACCGCGGCCAAGGCCTTGTTGAGGCCAACGGCTGCAGCGGCGGCATCAGAGCTAGCGGATAGGCGGAAAAAGCGTTTATACGTTATCCTGCTGCCGAAACGAATCAATCCTGAATCCCCCAACTGGGCAATGCTCAGGTATATTTTCGGCGCCAGTTCAAGAGCAGTAAATTCACCTTCCGGATCCTGTTCATAAAAAAAGGCCACCTGGTATTCGGCCTGCCCGATCTTCAGGGTATCCCCCAACTGCAGGTCAAAAGTCCTGGCCGTCTCCCGGCTCATCAACAGCTTTCGTTCCTGCTGCAAATCGTTGAGCACCCGGCTATGGGCGAACGAGCCGGTATAGCGAAAAGAACCGTACAAAGGATACGCTCCATCGATGGCCACAATCTGCGCCAATTTGGCCACCGTGGACCCTTTGACCATGGAGTAGAAGGAAATCTGCTGGGAGATCCGAGCCTCGGGTTGCAGCATCGCCCGGCTGATCTCGATTTCTTGCTTGGTCAGGGGGCGGGATGACTGGAGCACCAGGTCTGCAGTGAGTATTTCTTTCAGATTGCCGTCAAGATAGCGGTTCAAGGAACCACTGAACGAGCCGATGACCATAAACCCGGCAAGGCCAAGGGCAAGATTTACCAGAAACAACAGGGTAAAGCGCCGGTTTCGGGAAATATCGCGCCAGCTGAGCCGCAATAAAAATTTCACTGCAGCAGTCCCTGTTCCAGGCGCAACTGCTGGCTGCAGCGCCCTGCCAATTCCTGATTGTGCGTCACCACGATCATGGTCATGTTTTCCCTGTTCACCAGATCAAAAAGAAGGTCCGAAACTTCCCGGCCAGTAGCCACATCGAGATTGCCGGTCGGTTCGTCAGCAAGCAGGACCACCGGATCGACGATCAAGGCCCTGGCGATTGCCACCCGTTGACATTCGCCGCCGCTGAGCTGTCCGGGCAGATGATCTCGCCGGGCGGAAAGTCCCACTTTGTCAAGAATGGCGTCAATTTTTTCCCTGGTGCAGGGGCGGCGCATCAACTCCAGGGGCAGGCTGATATTTTCTTCAGCAGTCAAGTGGGGCATCAGGTGAAATTGCTGAAAAATAATCCCGATATTTTCGGCCCGGAAACGGGTGAGTTCAGCCTCGCGCAAGGTGGTCAGCTCGACACCACTCACCACCACCCTGCCGCTTTCAGGCCGGTCGAGGCCGGCAAGCAGGGCTATCAAGGTTGACTTGCCACTGCCGGACTGACCGGTGATGGCCAGAGTCGCGCCGGCGGACAGAGAAAAAGCAGCGCCGGTCAGTACCTGCAGACTTCCCGACTCCGGCAAGGGATAGGCTTTGTGCAAATTCTCAACCTCAATGAGCATGCTGCGCCTCTGCCTTTCAGGCTTGGTATCACTTTCGTTTCGCGTCATGAGTGTCCAGGAGGTGGTGTTTGAGAACGGGATAGACATGGAGGGCTATCCTGCGGTGCCCTTCGGCATTGGGATGGATGCCGTCGGCCTGATTAAACGATGCCACTCCTCCAACGCCTTCTAGAAGAAAGGGGATCAGCGTAACGTTGTGCCTGGCGGCAAGATCGCTATAGACCTGACGAAAAGCGCGGGTGTACTCATCACCGTAGTTCGGTGGCAACTCCATGCCTGCGAGGATCACGGTCATACCCTGGTCTGTGGCATAGGTTATCACTTCGGACAGATTGTTCTCTATTTCCCGAACAGTGAGTCCACGCAACCCATCATTGGCCCCCAAGGCAAGAACAAGCACCGAGGGGTTAATTTTTCGATACCACTTCAGCCGCCCGAGCGCACTGGCCGAGGTGGATCCGCTGATACCGCCATTGATGATGCGCACATCGGCGATGCCATCGCGAGCGAGCATGGCCGCCAGCAATTGCGGATAGGCCTCATCCGGCTCCACCCCCAGACCGGCGGTCAATGAATCCCCCAAAAAAAGGACTACCTCTTTTGCCTGCGCGGACAGTGCCATGCAGAGAAAGAAGAAGACACAAAACCACAACAGGGGTCGAATAACACGCATACCTTTTCCTCAAACCGAAAACCGATTAATGCACAACATCATTTTTTATACTATGGGGATAAAATTGCTTTGTACAAGCCGTTACCCCCCTTTCCGTGACCGGATCGGCAATTTTTCAAACAACTACCAATCAAAGGCTGGTGCCGGGAAAAAACAAGGCGGGAGCGAGACGATTACCCCGGCTGGCAACCGGCACAGGAGAGGCAGATACCGAAAAGAAAGATCTCATGCTTTGCGACAACGAATCTTTCAGGAGCCGCAATCTGCTGAGTAAGTGGACACCCGGGGAGCGCAACAAGGCGATTGCAGTCCTGGCCGTGGAACTGGTGGTGCTGCTCCCTTTCGGACCGTTCGTATAGGGTGCCCACAACCGTAAGAGCTTGACCTGGTCAGGCCAGTTTTTTCGAACAGCAGCTTGAGATTGCAAGAGACCGCAGCCTGGTTGAGGGATACAACGCAGGATGCAGCCGATCCCCAGGACCTCCTCAATCCTCAGAGGTCGGTTTTTCGTCAGGAAGACCTGTGCAATCGCTGCCCGTTGTGCAGTTTTTCTTTGCATGATCGCCCATCTGTTGTTTACTGAAATGGTTTTCACTATAGTTGTCGCACCCATTATTGCAAATGATTTCGCAATATTGATTGACGGCCGCATTCTTCTCGATAGAATGCAAACGCATTCGCAGTACCAAAACTCCATTTCCCTTCAGGAGGAAACCATGCATACGAAAGAGTTCAGGTGGCGCACCGCACTTATTGCGTGTTGCCTGCTGCTGCTTTTCCACCTACCGCAAACCGTTGCCGCGGAACGACCCTATAAAATACTGACCAGCACCTTCCCCATCTACCAGATCACCCGCAACATTACCCAAGGCAACGAGGCCATCGAAGTAGACCTGCTGATTCCTGCCCAGATGGGCTGCCCCCATGATTATGCCCTGGTGCCGCAGGATATGCACAAACTGGCCAGAGCCGATGTCCTCATTATCAACGGTCTGGGTATGGAGGAGTTCCTGGGTGCGCCATTAAAGAAGGCCAATCCGAAGCTGACGGTCATCGACAGTTCCAGCGGCATTGATCAAATCCTCACGTACACCCCCATGGAAGCAGAAGAACATGACCACCCCGCCGTGGAAGCAGGTCCGCACGGGGCGACGACGATGCATGATGGAGAACACCGGTTGCCCCACGAGGGCGTCCCAAACCCCCACCTCTTTGCCAGCCCACGAATGAACGCATTATTGGGTAGCAATATCGCCCGAGCTCTGGCCCGGATCGATCCCGCTAAAGCCCCGCTGTATACCGCCAACGCCCGGACCTACGAACAACAGATGAATCATCTGGCCGATACCTTCACCGCCCTTGGCAACCGACTCAAAAACAACAGAATTGTGACCCAGCACGGAGTCTTTGATTATCTTGCCCGGGATATGGGCCTTGCGGTGATCGCTGTGGTGCAGCCCCATGCCGGTCAAGAGCCGTCAGCCTCGGAAATTTTCTCGATTGTTGCCACCATAAAAAAGAAAAAAGCTGGTGCTATTTTCACGGAACCACAGTATCCAGAAGCGGTCGGGAAAACCATTGCCCGGGAAGCCTCCATAGCCGCAGCAACCCTGGATCCAGGTGCTAGCGGTCCTGAGCAGGCGCCTCTGGATTATTATGAACAAGTCATGCGCACCAAC